>JBBQHQ010000014.1:0-29797 GCA_038324115.1 Gaiellales bacterium | reverse complement strand
GACCGGACGCTCCCGCTCCAGGAACTTGTCCAGGTGGAAGACCTGCTCGGTCGACTGGGGGAAGCGGGCGAGGGCGCTGAAGACGGCCTGGTTGCCGCCCAGGTTGCGCAGGTCGGCCGCGAGCCGGAGACCGACCGTGGTCGAGAACGCGCTCTCGAGCGCGAGGAAGCGGGCCAGCTTGGGCATCACTGCCTGGGCGCGACGCGTGGCCGGGTCGAGGCGGGCGCCCACGAGCGTCGAGTAGCCCGAGATCGCGCCCCGGGCGCCGAACGCTGCGTCACGGCTCCCGACGAGGGAGAGCGCGCGGCGGCCGACCGCGAAGTGCTGGTCCTGGAGCGCGGTCACGTAGGCCTCGAGCACCCCGCGCCGGTCGGACTGCTTCACCTTCGGGGCGTAGACGCGGCTCCTGGCCGGGTCGTACAGGGCGGGCCGGCGATCGGTAGTGACGAGGGTGGCGCTGAGCGTCCCGCGGCCGGCGGTGAGGCCGAGCGCCCGGTAGAGGGTCTCGTCGTAGGCCCGCACCGTGGCGGGGTAGAAGCCGGCCGCGTTGGCGATCCGGCGGCCCTGGAAGCGGCTGAGCGGCTCGCGGACGAGGGTGACGGGTCGCTTCGGTCTGAGCCCGCTCAGCTTCGACGCCACGCGGAGGAGCGCCGCCCCCTCGTTCGGGGTCGCGGCGCTCTCCCCCGGGGGGACGCCCGAGACCGCGATGGCTAGGAGGGCGGCGAGGACAGCGACGACGAGACGGTGGCGCAACATCCTTCGAGTATCGGCGCGACCGTCGGACGACTACAGCCCTTTCCGAGCCTCTTTACACTGGCGGAGATGGCCACGACCGACGATCCGCGGGCTCGCGCCGGACTCCACGCCTGGCGGAAAGAGCTGTACGAGCGGGCTCCCGAGCGGCAGGGCGAGCTCTTCTCGACGATCTCGGGGGCGCCGAACGAGCCGCTCGTGACGCCGGAGCTCGTCGACGTCGACTACGAGCGCGATCTCGGGTATCCGGGCGTCTTTCCGTTCACGCGCGGCGTCTACCCGTCGATGTACCGGGGCCGGCTCTGGACGATGCGCCAGTTCGCGGGCTTCGGGACCGCCGTCGAGACGAACGAGCGCTTCAGGTACCTGCTCGACCACGGGCAGACGGGGCTCTCGACGGCTTTCGACATGCCGACGCTGATGGGCTACGACTCCGACCACGCCCGCTCGCTCGGCGAGGTCGGCCGGGAGGGCGTGGCGATCGACTCGCTCGCGGACATGGAGACGCTCTTCGACGGGATCCCGCTCGGCGAGGTCTCGACCTCGATGACGATCAACTCGCCGGCCGCGATCCTGCTCGCCTACTACGTCGTCGTCGGCGAGCAGCAGGGCACGCCCGCGGCGGCGCTCCGGGGGACGGTCCAGACGGACATCCTCAAGGAGTACATCGCCCAGAAGGAGTACATCTTCCCGCCCGAGCCCTCGATGCGGCTCGTCACGGACATGGTCGAGTGGTGCTCGCAGGAGATGCCCCTCTGGCATCCGATCTCGATCTCCGGCTACCACATCCGGGAGGCCGGCTCGACCGCCGCGCAGGAGCTCGCCTTCACGCTCCAGGACGGGTTCACCTACGTCGAGTGGGCGCTCGAACGCGGCCTCGACGTGGACGACTTCGCCCCCCGCTTCTCCTTCTTCTTCAACGCGCATCTCGACTTCTTCGAGGAGATCGCCAAGTACCGGGCGGCGCGGCGGATCTGGGCGCGGATGCTCCGCGACCGCTACGGCGCGAAGGACCCCCGCTCGTGGCTGCTCCGCTTCCACACGCAGACGGCGGGGGTGTCGCTGACGGCGCAGCAGCCGGAGCTGAACATCGTCCGGACGGCCGTCGAGGCGCTCGCGGCGGTGCTCGGTGGGACCCAGTCCCTGCACACGAACAGCTTCGACGAGGCCCTCGCGCTCCCAACCGAGGACGCGGTCCGGATCGCGCTGCGGACGCAGCAGGTGCTCGCGCACGAGATCGGCGTCGTCAACACCGCCGACCCGCTCGGAGGCTCGTACTACGTCGAGGAGCTGACGAACCGGATCGAGGCGGAGGCCTTCGAGTACTTCGAGCGGATCGAGAAGCTGGGTGGGATGGTCGAGGCGATCAAACAGAACTTTCCGCAACGAGAGATAGCAGACGCGGCCTTCCGCTATCAAGAAGAGGTCGAGCGGGGCGAGCGCGTCGTCGTCGGCGTCAACCGCTACGTGCTCGAGGACGAGACGCCGCCCGAGATCCACAAGGTCGACCAAGCCCTCGAGACCCTGCAGCTGGAGCGGCTCGCCGCGCTCCGCGGCCGCCGGGATTCCACGGCGGTCGAGCAGCGGCTCGCCGAGCTGAAGCGGGCCTCGGCCGACCCCGGCGAGAACCTGATGCCCCACCTCGTCGCCGCCGCCCGCGACTACGTGACGATGGGCGAGATCTGCGACGCCTGGCGCGAAGTCTGGGGCATTTGGCGCGAGACGCCGGTGTTTTAGCGCGTAGTTGCCCGCGCGAAGACCCCTGAAGGCGCGCCTTCGGCGCGCAACTTGCCGCTTGGACGGCCGTCCCGTCGGGGATAGCAGGGCTTAACGAAGGTCTAACCGAATGCTTCGGGGCGTCGTCTACCCTGGTGCCTGATGAGCGCCCAGCCGACCACGCCGTTCCTCCAGTCGCGACGGAACCGTCGGCTGATCTTCTTCTTCTCGCTGCTCGTGCTCGTGGTCGGGGTCGCGGTCTTCATGATCCGCTTCTTCGGCAACACCGCCGAGACGCTCGACACGCCGAAGTCGAACCAGCCGGCGCAGCTCCTCACCGAGCGCAAGCAGGTGCCGCTGGACAAGGCCGCCCGCCAGGTGGCCGGCCGATTCATCCTCACGGCCGTCCCGCGCAAGCACCTCGCCGAGTCCTACGAGCTCACCCATCCCCAGCTCAGGCAGGGTCTGACGAAGAAGGAGTGGGAGACCGGCAACATCCCGGTTACCTACTACCCGGCGGACGAGCTCGAGACGGCGACGTTCAAGGTGGACGAGTCGTATCCGGACGAGGCGATGCTCGAGGTGGCGCTGCTGCCGAAGGCGAAGGACGTCAAGCCGCAGATCTTCTACATCGGCCTGAAGAAGACTGGGGCGGGCGAGACGAAGTCCTGGAAGGTCTTCTACTGGGTTCCCAGAGCCTCGCCGGCGATCCCGAACGCACGTGACTAGCCCGCGTTAGTGGGCACGACCGGGGAGGGACGTTTCCTCTCGTCGCCGCGCTTCAGGCGGCGGTTGGCGAAGGGGGGCGTCTTGCTCGCCGTGGTGGGGACGGGCGCGCTCGTCAGCATCCTCTTCTGGAATACCGCCGACCCGGTGGTCTACCCGCCGTCGCACCAGGCGGCGCAGGTCTACCTGCCCGACCTGCCGGTCGACTACCCGGCCTCGGAGAAACGCGCGGTGATCTCGATCGCGTCCCGGTTCCTCGACACGGCGGTCCGGCGGAACCACAGCGAGCTCGCCTACGAGCTGGCGGGGCCGGGACTGCGGGCGGGGACGACGCGCCGGCATTGGCGGGAGGGCGACATCCCCGTCGTCCCCTATCCGGTCGACGACGCGCGCTGGAAGTTCGACTATTCGTACGCTGACGAGATCGGGCTGCAGGTGCTCGTGTTCCCGACCGCGGCGGCCGCCTCCGACCTGCGGCCGATGATCTTCAACATGTCGCTGAAGGCGGTCGGGAGCGGCGCGAAGCGGCACTGGCTCGTGGACTCGTGGACGCCGCGCGGCGGGAGCGGCGGCTCGGGGACGGTGCGGAAGGACCAGGGCTCCCCGTTCGCGCTCGGCGCGGCCGTCGAGTCGACGACGGCTCGGCTCGGCGCGGGCTGGCTCGTGTTCCCGCTCCTGATCCTGATCTTCGGAGCGCTGATCCTGCCCCTCGGCGTGATCGGCTTCGAGCGGCACCGCTCGCGCCGGGCGCAGCGTGCCTACGAGGCCTCGCGCAGCTAGAGCTCGAGTGTGAGCCCGTCGTGGGCGAGCTCGAAGCCGTTGCGCAGCGGCCGCTCGGCCGGCCGGTGAGTCAGGAGCAGCCGTTTCGCCCCGGCCCGCTCGGCTGCCTCGTTCGCCTCGAGTTCCGTCAGGTGCCCCCGGGGCGGCCCGTCTGTGGTGGCGTCGAGGAGGGTCGCCTCACAGAGGAAGAGGTCGGCGCCGGCGGCGAGCCGCGCGAGCGAGTCGCACGGCCCGGTGTCCCCCGAGTACGCGAGTGTCCGATCGCCCTCGACGCGGAAGCCGTAGGCGTCCATCTCGTAGTGGATGACGGGCACGGCGGTGACGGACAGGCCCGCGGCCTCGAACGGCTCGTCCGTCGCGTACTCCTCGAGCTCGAACGCCGAATCGAGCATCCGCTCGTTGCCGAGCCGCGTCAGGATCGGCCGCAGGGTCTCGATGCTGCCCGCAGGGAGGTGAAGGGTGGGCCGCCGGGCGCCGTTGCCCGGGCCGAAGAGCGAGCCCCAGACCCAGGGGATGAGGTCGCCCCAGTGGTCGAGGTGCAGATGGGTGATCGCGATCGCCTCGACGGTGGGCCAGTCCTCCCGTTCGCGCAGCCGGGCGAGCACGCCGGCACCGCAGTCGAGCAGGAGTCGGCCGTCGACGAGGTAGCCCGAGCAGGCGCCGCCGGGGTTGGGCCAGGCGGGGGAGGAGCCGATGACGTCGACGCGCACCCCCCTATACTTCCGCACGCGATGGCCCGGAGGATCAGAGTAGTGATCGCGAAGCCCGGCCTCGACGGTCACGACCGGGGTGCGAAGATCATCGCGCGCGCCCTCCGGGACGCCGGGATGGAGGTGATCTACACCGGCCTCCACCAGACCCCGGAGCAGATCGTCGAGACGGCGATCCAGGAGGACGCGGACGCCGTCGGGATCTCGATCCTCTCCGGCGCCCACATGACGCTGGTGCCGCGGATCCTCACCGGCCTGCGCGAGAACGGGGTCGAGGACGTGCTCGTCGTCGTGGGAGGCACGATCCCCGGCGACGACGCCGCCGAGCTGAAGGAGCAGGGCGTCGCGGCGGTCTTCACCCCGGGCGCGCCGACCGCAGAGATCGTCGACTTCCTCCGGGCGCAGATCCCCGTCTAGGGCGAAGCGCCTCTAGCGGACGACGACGCGGAACGCGGCAAGCGCGCCCTTGGCGCCCGTCTGCGTCGCGGGTGTCACCTTCGCGGGCGCCGTCCAGACGGTCACCTTCGAGCCCGGCGCAAGCTGCTCCACCGAGGGGGCGACGAGAGCCGCTGCGGCCGCGCCGGCGGTGACGACGCTGGTCTCTGGCACGACCGCGACCTGCACGGTCTGGCCGGTGCCCGCGATGCGGCGGCCGCCGGGCCACGACCGGACCTGCTTCAGCTTCACTTCGAGCCCCTCGGCGGTCGCACCGACGACGGTGCCGGTCAGGGCAAGCGTGAACGTCGATCCGGGCTTGGCGGCGAAGAGCAGGCGGTGGGCCTTGTTGAGAAGCGGGTAGGGGTTCCGCGCTCCGCCGCTGTTCGGGTGCACCTCGAAGTGGAGGTGGGGGTGGATCCCGTTGGCGTCGCCGGAGTCGCCCACGTAACCGACCGGCTCTCCGGCCTCGACGCGGTCGCCGCTGCGCAGCCCCTCCGCGTACGCGACGCCGGCGACGCACGAGCCCTTGTTGTCGTTCGCCTTGCCGACGTCGTTGTTCAGGTGGACGTACAGGTACTCGGTCCCGCTCTCACCCTCGAGGTAGAGCATGCAGCCGGCCCGCGCGGACGTCGTCCAGAACTTGACCGTGCCGGCCTCCGCAGCCACCGCGACCGCGCGGCGCGGAGCCATGATGTCGTTCCCCTCGTGTGAGCCCTGTCCCCGCGCGTCGCCGAAGTCGTTCGTGTAGTCGGCCTGGCCGAGCACCGGGAAGACGAGGCGCGGCACCTTCGCGGCCGGGGAGGCGGCCGCTGCGCCCGCGCCGAGCAGGGCGATGAGGAGGAGGAAGAGAATCCCTCGAGATGTCGTCCGGTGTGCCGTCATAGAGATCCGGTTCGTGCTCGAAGGGCGGAAGCCTAGCAGCGTTCCGAAGAGCTTCCTCGTCGAAAAACGTAAAACCGGCTCACTCCGCCTCGGCAGGGCGGTCACGGCGGAGCGAGCCCGCCTCCACGTCCGCACCGATCAGGTCGCCGACGAGATCCTGGGCGCGGCCGAGCGTGGCGGCGAGGGCATCGCGCGCGCCTGCGATGTCGCCGGCCGAGAGCAGGTAGCCGGTGACCGCCAGGCCCTGCACGACCTCGTCGTTCAGCTCGACCGCCCGGCGGCCGAGCTCGGCCTGGAGCGCCAGCTGCTCGCGCGCCGCTCGCGCCGCCTCCTCGGCTTCGACGCGGTCGGTGACGTCGTGGGCCGTCCCGGCCATCCGGACCACGTCGCCGTCTTCCCGGGTGACGTTCCCGGTCGAGTCGATCACGCGCACCGACCCGTCGGGATGGACGGCCCGGTGGCGGAAGGCGAAGCCCTCGCCCGTCTCGAACGCCCTCTGCACATTGCTCTCGATCGTGGCCCGTTCGTCCGGGTGGATCCGGGCGAGGTACTCGGCGTAGGTCACGTCACCCTCGTCCGGGTCGACCCCGAAGATCCGGTAGAGCTCGGCCGACCAGCGGACGACGTCGGCGCGGACGTCCCACTCCCAGCTGCCGAGGTGGGCGATCGACTGCGCCTCGGCCAGCGCGGCCTCGCTCCGGCGGAGCTCCTCGTCGGCGTGCCGGCGGTCGCCGATGTCGGTGACGAGCTTGAGCGAGCCCCGCGCCCGGCCCCGGCGGCTGTCGAGCGGCGTCGCCGAGATCAGCACCCACAGAAACGTCCCGTCGGCGCGGCGCAGCGTCGTCTCGTACTGCTCCGAGACGCCGTGGCGGCGGCGGTCGAGCCGTGCGGGCAGCTCGCGCTCCTCGCCCACCCAGCGCTCGGGCGGCGTGCCCAGGAGCTCGTCCACGCTCGTTCCGAGCAGCTCTGCGAGCCGCGGATTGGCGTAGGTCGTCCGGCCCTCGTCGTCGATCGTCCAGACTCCGTCGTGCGCGAGCTGGAGGAGCCGGGCCGCCTCGCGCTCGGTCTCGTCCAGGCGCCGGGAGAGCCAGCCGGTGACCGCGCCGAGGAAGGTGAGGATGGCGACGCGGTAGCCGACCTGGAAGTGCGACGTGTCCGCGGACTGCGTCACGGCCGCGAAGAGGAAGAGCAGCCCCGAGACGAGACCCGCTCCCGCCCCCGCGGCAGTGCCGAGGGCGAGCGCGATCAGCACGACGGGGATCCCGAAGAGGATCGCCGAGGGTTCGCGCGGATCCGAGGCCACCAGGCCGATCGCGAAGACGGCCAGCAGAAGGAGGGAGCCGACGAGGGCGGTCACCCGGTTCCGGGCCGCGACCTGCGAAAGGGCCTGCTCGATCCAGGCTGTCACGCGTTTCACGTCTCCTCCTCCGCGACCTCGCGGACGGCGCGGACGACGGCGCCGATGTCGGCGCCCTTCTCGACGTAGCGCCGCGCGCCCCGCTCGAGCGCTGCGGTGCCGAGCTGTTCCCGCGGGTAGCCGGAGAAGACGACCACGCGCGTCTCGGGGGAGATCTGCGGGAGCTGCTCGAGCACCTCGAGCCCATCGAGCTCGGGGAGTGAGAGGTCGAGCACGACGATGTCGGGACGGAGCCGGCCGATCTCCTCGAGCGCGCTGCGCCCGTCCGCTGCCTCGCCCACGATCGTCATCCCCTCCTCGAGCTCGAGGACCGTGCGGACGACCAGCCGCATCGCGGCCACGTCGTCGCACAGGTACACCCCGATGTCGCCCATTGACCCCCGCCTAGACCCGTCGTCGGTGGAGCTTACTTCGCGAGCCGCCGGACGAGAAGCCTCCGTGCGGCAAGCGGCGCTCCGGGGCGGCGCCATCGTTAGTGTCCGGGCCATGAAGATCGCCGTGTGCGTGAAGCAGGTGCCTGACGCGACCGTGACCAAGCGGATCGACGCGGGGACGAAGCGGCTCGACCGTTCCGGCGAGGGCGCGCTCAACCCCGTGGACGCGAATGCGGTCGAGGAGGGCCTCCGCCTCAAAGACGCGACCGGGGACGGCGAGGTGGTCGTGCTCTCGCTCGGCCCCGAGAAGGCGCTCGACTCGCTGCGCAAGGCGCTCGCGATGGGGGCCGACCGCGCCGTGCTCGTCTCCGACGAGGGGGCGGCCGGCTCCGATCTCGTCGCCACGAGCCTCGTGCTCGCGAAGGCGGTCGAGCGCGAGGGCGCCGACCTCGTCCTCTTCGGACAGCAGGCCTCCGACTCGGACGGCGCCGTGCTCTGGGCCGCAGTGGCGGAGCGGCTGCGCCGCCCGATGATCTCGCAGGTCGCGGAGCTGAAGCTCGAGGGCGGCTCCGTCACCGGCAAGCGCCAGACCGAGTTCGGCTACGACGTGATCCGTGCGCCCCTCCCGGCCGTGATCGCCGTCGCCGACTCGATCAACGAGCCGCGCTACCCGTCCCTGAAGGGGATCATGGGCGCGAAGAAGAAGCCTCAGGACGTCGTCTCGCTCGCCGACCTCGGGGTGGACGCGGGTGCCGCAGGCACCGAGGGCTCGCGCACCGAGGTGCTCGCGCTCTCCGACCCGCCCCCGCGCGGCGAGACCCGGAAGATCGAGGACGACGGCAGCGGCGCCGAGAAGATCGTCGAGTTCCTCGTGGAGAAGCGGCTGTTGTGAAGATCCTCGTCTTCGTCGAGCACCACGAGGGCGAGCTCCAGAAGAGCTCGCTTGGGATCCTCTCCAAGGCCGCCGCGCTCGGTGCGGGTGATGTCGCAGCGGTCGTGCTCGGCTCGGGCGTCGAGTCATTCGCCGGCCGGGCAGGCGCGTTCGGCGCCTCCACCGTGCATGTCGCCGACGACCCGAAGCTGGAGGCTCCGCTGCCGCAGCCGCGCGTGGACGCGCTCGCGCAGCTCGTCGAGCAGGAGGGGTTCGACACCGTCCTCTTCGCGCAGTCGATCCTCTCCGCCGACATCGCGGCGGCTCTCGCGGCCCGGCTCGACGCCGGCCTGAACTGGCAGCTGCTCGACGTGGTCGCCGACGGTGACACGCTCGTCGGCAAGCAGTCCGCGCTCGGCGACTCCGTCCTCGTGGACGTCGGCTGGACGTCGACGCCCCGGCTCGCGCTCTTCCGCGCCGGCGTCGCTGACCCCGTCGAGAGCGGCGGCGACGCCGCAGTGCAGAAGCTCGAGGTCACGTTCCAGGAGCATTCGCTGGCGGCCGAGATGGTCGAGCAGGCGCACGAGGAGTCGAGCGGCCCCTCGATCGAGGACGCCGACGTGATCGTGGCCGGCGGCCGCGGCCTCGGCGCCCCGGAGGGCTTCGCGCTCGTCGAGGAGCTCGCCAAGGCGCTCGGTGGGGCGGTCGCCGCGACGCGCGCCGTCGTCGATGCCGGCTGGTACCCGTACGCCGCGCAGGTCGGGCAGACCGGCAAGAACGTCTCGCCGACCCTGTATGTCGCCTGCGGGATCTCCGGCGCGATCCAGCACAAGGTCGGGATGCAGTCCTCGAAGACGATCATCGCGATCAACAAGGACCCGAACGCGCCGATCTTCGAGTACGCCGACCTCGGGGTCGTCGGCGACCTGCATCAGATCGTCCCCAAGCTGACCGAGCTCGTGCGGGCCCGCAAGGCATGAGCCACTCCAACGGCGTCCGCCCGGCGGACTACCCGCCGCCCTTCTCGCCCGCCGAGGTGATCGCCCCGCCGACCGACCCCGCCGACGAGCGGATCGAGGTCGGCGTCCTGATCGTCGGCGCCGGCCCGGGTGGGCTCGCGTGCGCGATCAGGCTGGGACAGCTGCTCGAGGAGTCCCCGGAGACCGCTGAGCGGCTCGGCGACGTCCCGATCGCGATCGTCGAGAAGGGCAAGCAGCCCGGCTCGCACCTCCTCTCCGGCGCCGTGCTCAACCCCCGCTCGCTCCGGAAGCTCTTCCACGGGCGCCCCGAGCTGGGTGAGGTGCCGACCTTCGGCGACGTCCACGGCGAGGCGGTCTACCTGCTGACGAAGGGAATGGCGGCGCGGATCCCGCCGCCGCCGACGATGCGCAACCACGGCAACGTGATCGTTTCGGTCTCGCAGCTCGGCCGCTTCCTCGCCGAGCAGGCCGAGGCCGCCGGCGCCGCGATCCTGCCCGAGACCGACGCGCAGAAGCTGCTCGTCGCCGACGGCCGGGTACACGGGATCCGGACGGGGGACAAGGGCCGCGGCCGCGAGGGCGAGCAGCTCGGAAACTTCGAGCCCGGCTCCGACATCGTCGCCAAGGTGACCGTGCTCGCCGAGGGGACGCAGGGCCACCTCACCGGCGCCGCGATCTCCCGCTTCGGGCTCGAGGGCGCCGACCCGCAGATCTGGGCGCTCGGGGTCAAGGAGGTCTGGAAGGTCGCAAAGCCGCTCGGGCACATCGTCCACACGCTCGGCTGGCCGCTGCGCAAGCGCGCCCGCTTCGGCGAGTTCGGCGGCTCGTGGATCTACCCGATGGGCGACGACATGGTCAGCCTCGGCTTCGTCGCCGGGCTCGAGTACCGCGACGTCGAGTTCTCCGTTCACGACGTCCTCCAGGAGTTCAAGACCCACAAGCTCGTCCGCAAGATCCTCCGCGGGGGCGAGCGGATCGGCTGGGGCGCGAAGACGATCACCGAGGGCGGCTACCACGCGCTCCCGAAGCGGTTCAACGCGCCGGGGCTGCTGCTCGTCGGCGAGGGCGCCGGGCTCGTGAACGTGCCGCGGCTGAAGGGGATCCACTATGCGATCGAGTCGGGGATCATGGCCGCCGAGGCGACCTTCCGCGCGCTCCAGCGGGGCGAGAGCCCCTCGAGGGTCGGCGCGCTCGACTCCTATGACGCGGAGCTCCGCTCGAGCTACATCGTGGACGAGCTGAAGCAGGTGCGGAACATGCGCCAGGCGTTCGACAAGGGCTTCTTCCTCGGCGGCGCCCTCTCCAGCGCGATGACCGTGACGAAGGGCAACGTCCCGCCCAAGGACTACCACTCGGAGGCGAACGCGGACCACACGCTGATCCGCACCGACCGGGCGAAGCGGTACCCCGCCCCGGACGGGAAGCTCACGTTCGACAAGCTCTCGTCCGTCTTCCTCTCGGGCAACCGGACGCGGGACGACCAGCCGAACCACCTCCGCGTGCAGCGGCAGGTGCCGCTCGAGCTCGCCCAGATGTGGGAGCACATGTGCCCGGCGCAGGTGTACGAGGTCGGGGAGGCGGACGGCGACGGCACGGTGACCGTGAAGCTCGCTCCCTCGAACTGCGTCCAGTGCGGCGCGATCACCGCCAAGGGCGGCCGCCTGACTCCTCCGGAAGGTGGATCGGGCCCCGAGTACACGCTGACGTAGCGTCACCCGAATCGGGTCTGGACAACGTCCGTCCGGAGGCGTACGCTCGGCCGATTCCCCGGGTCCCCGGGCATTTCGATCAGGGGGAACAGATGCCGTCTTTCCTTCGCCGGCTTGCCGTGCCGGCTCTGCTTGCGCTCATGCTCGCCTCGGGGGCGCAGGCCGCCGGTCAGGGTGGTGGCTCCACCGCCGTCGACCGCGCTCTCGACCACGTCCGTGCCAACGCCGGCGCAGCCCACTACGACGCCGACCAGACGCTCGTTGTTCGCGACGTCGTCGCGGACGGGAACGGCGCCGAGCACGTCCGCTTCGACCGTCTCTACCAGGGCCTGCGGGTGCTCGGCGGCGATCTCGTCGTCCACAGCGACGCGGCGGGCTCCCTCGCAGGGCTCTCGCAGACGTTGGACGTCCGTCCGTCCGTCTCCACCTCGCCGGGCCTTTCGGGCGAGCAGGCCGCTCGCCGCGCAGCCGCCCAGTTCGCCGGCCGGCCGGCAGGGGCCGCCCGGGCCGAGCTCGTCGTCTACGCCCGCTCGTTCACTCCGGTGCTCGCCTACAAGGCGGTCGTCGAGGGCGAGCTCCCAGACGGCTCGCCGAGCGAGCTCCACGTGATCGTCGGGGCAGGCACCGGCGAGATCCTCGACTCCTGGGACGGGATCGAGAACGCGACCGGCACGGGCCGCGGCTTCTTCAACGGCACCGTGACGCTGGAGACGACGCCGATCAGCGGCGGCTACCGGCTGACCGACCCGACGCGCGGGAACCAGTTCACGTGCAACATGAAGAATCGCCAGGGCTCCTGTTACTCCCTGGACGACGCCGACAACTCCTGGGGCGACGGGACGCTCGCGAACACCCAGTCGGTCGCTGTCGACGCCCAGTACGGCACCTCCGTGACCTGGGACTACTACAAGAACGTCCACGCCCGGAACGGGATCGCGAACGACGGCAAGGGCGCTTACAACCGCGTCCACTACGGCCGGAAGTACAACAACGCGTACTGGAGCGACTCGTGCTTCTGCATGACCTACGGGGATGGGGACGGGACGACCTATAACCCATTCGACTCCCTCGACGTCGCCGGCCACGAGATGACGCACGGCGTCACGAGCCGCACGGCGGCGCTGACCTACTCCGGCGAGTCCGGGGGCCTGAACGAGGCCACCAGCGACATCTTCGGGACGATGGTCGAGTAGTACGCCGCGAACGCGAACGATCTGGGCGACTACAAGATCGGCGAGAAGCTGTACAAGTCGAACCCGGGCGAGACGAAGGCGCTCCGCTACATGTACAGGCCGAGCCTCGACGCGAAGTCGCCCGACTGCTGGAGCTCGACCCTCGGCTCCCTCGACGTCCACTACTCCTCGGGCGTCGGGAACCACTTCTACTACCTGCTCGCGGAGGGCTCGAACGCGAGCCCGGCGAGCCCGACGTGCGACGGCTCGACGGTGGCCGGGATCGGCCGCGACAAGGCCGCCGCGATCTACTACCGCGCGCTCACGGTCTACATGACCTCGAGCACGAACTACGCGGGTGCGCGGCAGGCGTGCCTGAACGCCGCGACCGACCTCTACGGCGCGAGCAGCGCCGAGCGGGCGGCGGTCGCCGCCGCCTGGTCGGCGGTCGCCGTCAACTAGCCGGGGCGGACGACGGGGGTGCGGGCCGAGGCCTGCGCCCCCTCGTCTACCGCCGGGCTCGCCGACGCCACGCCTCGGCGAACTCGATCCGCTCGAGCCCGCTCGGGTGGCTCGCGAGGAAGAGCTTCGTCCACGCGGGCGGGTCGGGGTCGGAGAGCGCCTCGACGGTGAACGCGCGAAAGAGGCCGCGGGCGGCGGCCGGGTCGCGCGTCGTCTGGAGCGCCTTCCAGTCGGCCTCCTGCTCGAGGTGGCGCGAGATCGCGTTCTGCAGCGGCGCGGCGAGAAGCCCGAGCACGACGAGAACGAGCAGCGAGAGCGGCACCGCCGCGGGGGAGGCCATCCCGCCTCGCCGGCGGGTCGCGAGCGCGATCAGCCATGCTCCCGGCAGGGCGAAGAGCCCGTACCAGGCGAGCCCTTTGAGGATGTGGTTGCTCGAGTGGTGGCCGACCTCGTGCGCGAGGACGACCCGGACCTCGGCGTCGGAGAAGCGCCCGTCGAGCAGCGTGCTCCAGAGCACGACGCGGCGCGTGCCTGCGAACCCGGCCGCATAGGCATTCGGCGCGTCCGTGAAGGCCGAGACGTCCTCGACCCGGATCGGCATCGGCCGTTCGCTCTGCGCGATCGCGTCCCGGCGGCCGTCCGCCTGCAGCGCGGCGGGTGCCGGGTCGGTCGGGTAGAGGTAGGGCGTGATGAACGCGAAGAGCGCGGCGAGCCCCACGAAGACCGGGGCGGCCCCGAGCCACCAGCGCCGCGGGAAGCGACCGGCGAGCGCCATCACGATCAGAAGCGCGAAGCAGATGAACAGGAACTGCGCGCCGAGGGCGAACCAGTTGGCGAAGAGCGTCTCGACATAGCCCGAGTCGGTCTGGCCGTAGCGCCGGTTCCACCAGGTCTCCGCGATCCGGAAGGGCACCTGCGAGATCCAGACGAGCGCGAGCCCGATCATCCCGAGCAGCATCCCCGTCCCGATCCGGCCGGCCGCCGACTCGCGGGCGAAGCGCACTCCCTTTCGCGCGTACACGGCGAGCACGACGAGGAGGACGAGCTGGGAGGCGAGGTAGTCCCAGCGGATGAACGACTCGTAGGTCTCGGCTCGGGCGAGCGCAGCGGTGGGGAAGAGCGCCGGTGCGGCGAGCGACGGGTGGGGCAGGTCGTCGGGGACGGCCGAGGACCAGAGCAGGACGGCCGCCGCCGCCCACCCCAGCGCAGAGGCGCCGAACGCGAGCAGCCGGGTCAGGGCGCCGGTTCCGGGGCCGGAACATCGTCCGGCTCCGGCTTGTGAAGGCCCGTCGCCGGCGAGGCGTACGGATAGCGGCTCGTCAGGAGGCTCAAGTACGCCCAGGTCTGCCCCTGATAACGCAGCGCGACCGCACCGAGGTTCCGCAGCCCCACCGGCATCCGGCCGGTGGCGAGCGCCGCGAACCAGCCGAGGAAGGCGACGACGTAGAGCGCATACGCGAGGGCGGTCGCGAGTAGGAGCGCCGGGATCGCGAGCAGGAGCCGGAAGCCGGTCTTCCAGCGGCTCTGCCGCTCGGGGGCGGCCAGGACGAGGTCGACCGGGTAGCTCCCGGCCCGGCCCGTGAAGCCCGGGAACGGGTTCGCGACCAGGAACAGGAACGCGTAGAGGTGGATCACGTAGCGAACGTACGCCGCCAGGAAGCGGTGCAGGGCGGCGGGGACGCGGCCCGTGGCGAGCGCGGCGAACCAGGCCGCGATCCCGGCGAGGATCGCCGCGACGGCCCAGAGGTAGAGCCAGACGAAGTGGGGGAGCGCGAGCAGGTACCGGAAGAGCACGGTCAGGCGCGAGCGGCGCTCCGTCTCCTCCAGGACGAGCGTGACGGGGTGCTCCGGCAGGAACCAGGTAGGCCCGCTCCGGTCCGGGTCGCTCGTCGGGTAGCGGTCGGTGAGCAGAGACAGGTACGCGTTGACCTGCGCGGAGTAGCCGACGGCGTACGCGGCGAGGTCGCGGAGGCCGGCGGGAAGGCGGCCGAGCGCGAGGACGACGAACCAGCCGAGGAGCGCGACCGTCCAGGCGATCCCCGGCCCGGTCACGAACACGAGCAGGAAGGTCGTGGATCCCCAGAGCCCGAAGGCGCCGAGGATGGCGGCGAGCAGCAGTGCGGGGAAGGCGAGCGGGAGCCGGAAGAAGATCGTCCAGCGGCTCTGGCGGGCGGGCGGTGGGATCTCGACGTCGACCGGGTAGCTGCCCTCGGCCCCGGTGAAGCCGGGGAAGGGGCCGCCGGCGAGCGTCAGGTACGCCATCACGTGGACGCCGTAGCGGACGTAGCTCGCGAGGAAGTCGTGGAGCCACGCCGGCAGCCGCCCCAGGAAGAGGGCGGCGAGCCAGCCGACGACGAGCAGCACCTGGGCGAGGTAGCCCCAGAGCGCGAGCCAGACGAGGTGGGGGAGGGCGAGGGGCAGCCGGAAGAAGGTGGTCAGGCGCGACCGGCGCAGGAAGCCCTCGAGGTAGAGCCGGACCGGATGCGCTTCCACGGAGCGGGAGTATGGACCGTTCGTATGATCGCGTGAGATGTCCGACGCATCCCACACCGGGTCCCCGGTCGTCCTCGCCGACGTTCAGGCCGCCGCCGAGCGGATCCGCGGCCGCGTGCACCGGACGCCCACCTTCAGCTCGCGCACTCTGGGCGAGTCGGTCGTTCTCAAGGCCGAGCTCTTCCAGAAGACGGGGTCGTTCAAGGTGCGCGGCGTGCTGAACAAGCTCGCCTCGCTCTCGCCCGAGGAGAAGGCACGCGGCGTGATCGGGATCTCCGCGGGGAACCACGCGCAGGCACTTGCCTGGGCGGCGGCGGCCGAGGGGATCGACTGCCTGATCGTGATGTTCGGGCGCTCGAGCGCCGCGAAGATCGACGCGACCCGGGGCTACGGCGCGACGGTCGACCTCGAGTCGGCCGACGCCGCGAGCGCGTTCGACCGCCTGGACCTGCTGCTGGCGGAGACGGGGCGGACGCTCGTGCACCCGTTCGACGATCCGCTCGTGATCGCCGGGCAGGGGACGGTCGTGCTGGAGCTGCTGGAGGACGCGCCGGGGACGGAGACGATCGTCGTCCCCGCCGGCGGGGGAGGGCTCGTCTCCGGGATCGCCGCCGGGGCGCCCGGGCGGCGGGTGATCGCCGTCGAGCCGGAAGGGTCGACCGCCGTCCGCTCCGGCCTCGAGGCCGGGAAGTCGGTGCCGGTGCGGCCGGTCTCGATCGCCGACGGCCTCTCTGCCCCCTTCGCGGGCGAGAACCCGCTCGCCGTCCTGCGGGCGCACGGCGCCGAGAGCGTCCTCGTGACCGAGGAGGAGCTCGAGCGTGGCTTCCGCTTCCTCTACGAGCGCGCGAAACTCGCCTGCGAGCCGGCGGCGGCGGTCGGTGTCGCGGCGCTCCTGGCGGGCAAGGTTCCTGGCCAAAATGTGGCTCTTGTCGTCTCCGGAGGCAACGTAACCGCCGAAACCGCCTCTGCTATCCTGGCTCGATCATGAAGGCCGACATTCATCCCGAGTACGTCATGACGCATGTCCGCTGCTCCTGCGGGAACGAGTTCGACACCCGCTCGACGCAGCCCGACCTGCACGTCGAGATCTGCTCGGCCTGCCACCCGTTCTACACGGGCAAGCAGAAGCTCATGGACGCGGGCGGACGGGTCGAGCGCTTCCAGAAGCGACTCGAGAAGGCCGGCGGCGCGCGCCGCGGCTAGACCGGTTTGAGCAACACGGTCGGGGGCCAGGCAGTCCTGGAGGGCGTGATGATGCGTACGCCCTCGAACTGGGCGGTCGCCGTCCGGAAGCCGAACGGCCAGATCGCCGAGGTCGTCAACGAGATCTCCTCGCCGATGGCACGCCGGCGCGTCTACCGGCTCCCCGTCGTCCGCGGCGTGATCGCACTGGGCGAGTCGCTCGCGATCGGCTTCCGCGCGCTCGCGATCTCCGCCAACTACGCCGCGCAGGACGCCGACGCGGATGAGAACGCGGAGGTGCAGACCGAGATCACGCGCGGGCAGATCATTTTCTCGTTCGCGATCGCGATCGGCTTCGCGCTGATGCTCTTCAAGGTGACGCCGGCGCTGATCACGAACTGGCTCCCGATCGACGGCACCGGCTGGTTCGTGATCGTCGAGGGCGTGATCCGGGTCTCGATCTTCTTGCTCTACCTCACTCTGATCTCGCTGCTGCCCGACCTCCGGCGCGTCTTCCAGTATCACGCGGCCGAGCACAAGGCGATCAACGCCTACGAAGCCGGGGAGGAGCTCACCCCCGAACGCGTGCAAACCTTCAGTTTGATCCATCCGCGTTGCGGAACGGCGTTTTTGCTCTGGGTGATGGTGATCGGGATCTTCGTCTTCGCGTTCGTGGGGCAGCCGGCCTGGTACTGGCTGATCGTCAGCCGGATCCTCCTCCTGCCGGTGATCGCCGGGATCGCGTACGAGCTGATCCGGTACGCCGGCAAGCACCAGGGGAACCGGGTGCTGATGACGCTGCTCGCGCCCGGCCTGTGGCTGCAGCGGCTGACCACGCGCCAGCCCACGCTCGACCAGATCGAGGTCGGGATCCGTGCGCTCCAGGAAGTGCTCCGGCGCGAGGGGCAGCTCGAAGGCGACGCGCGGAAGGTCGAGGTGATGGCCTGATGCCGAGGATCGAACGGTCGGCGCACGTGACGTGGGAGGGGACGCTGGCACGCGGCGCGGGCCACATCTCCGCCGACACCGGCGCCTTCGCCGAGCTGCCGTTCTCGCTGCCCTCGCGGGTGGGGAACCCGGACGGGAAGACCTCCCCGGAGGAGCTGCTCGCGGCGGCCCACGCGGGCTGCCTGACGACCGGCGTCGCGGGTGAGCTCTCGCGTGCGGGCACGCCGCCCGAGGTGCTGACCGTGACGGCCCGGATCGTGATGGACGAGGTCGAGGGCAAGGGCCACGTGATCGTGGCCTCCGAGGTCGACGTCCACGGGCGTGTGTCCGGGATCGACGAGGCGGAGTTCGCGCGGCTCGTCGAGATCGCGGACGAGGGGTGCCCCTTCTCGATCCTGATCAAGGCGACCGCATCCGTGACGGTCCGTCCCCATCTCGATTCCAACGAGGAAAGCGTAGGAGAGACGTATGGCTGACCGGCGCGCGGACGTGACCTGGAACGGCGACCTGCTCGGCGGGTCGGGAACGATCGACAGCGTCGGCTCCGGCGCGCTCGGCCCGCTGGACGTCAGCTGGCCGGCCCGGTCGGAGGACGCATCGGGTGGCAAGACCTCGCCCGAGGAGCTGATCGCCGCCGCGCACGCCTCCTGCTTCTCGATGGCGTTCGCCGGCGCGCTCGCAAAGGCGGGCACCCCGCCCCAGCGGCTGCAGACCTCGGCCATCGTCACCTTCGTCCCCGGCACGGGGATCACGATGATCGCGCTCGCAGTCGAGGGCACCGTGGAGGGACTGGACGAGGACGCCTTCCGCGCCGCCGCCGAGGACGCGAAGCAGAACTGCCCGGTCTCGAAGGCGCTTGCCGGCGTCGGCGAGATCACGGTCGACGCGCGCCTCTCGGCCTAGCGAGCCCGCTCCACGGCCACTCGTCCGGGCTCGCGCACAGCCCGGCCCGCACCGGGTTGGCCATGACGTAGGCGCACGTCTCTTCGAGGTGCTTGTCGTCGCGGACCTGCCAGAGCGCGAACCGGTCTCCCCAGAGGTGGCCGGTCCGCCCGTGCGCCCGGTTGAAGCTCTGCGCGTAGCAGCCGTTGACGAAGTGCATTGCCTCGGAGACGCGGTCGCGGTAGCCCTCGACGACGACGTGGTAGTGGTTCGTCATCAGGCAGAGAACGTGCGCGTGGAGCCGCTGTTTCGTCCAGGCGATCCCCAGGAGCCGGAGGAAGTCGAGGCGGTCGTCGCGGGTGAGAAAGACGTCACGCTTGCCGACGCCGCGGGTGGTGAGGTGGAAGACGCCGTGGGCGGGAAAGACGGAGCGAGGCAACCGGGCCACTTCTCCAACGGTAGGCCGCAAAGCGTGCCGAAACCGTGCTGTGGAGAAAGAGTTCCCGAATCGTCACATTCGGGGACAGTCCCCGCCCTTCGGTCCCCGTTATTCGGCTAGAGGTCGAGGATGAGGCCCCACTCGGCGCTCTCGTCGGGGTCGTCGTTGACCCGCTCCGCCACCACCTCGGCGCCCTCGCGCCCGTAGAGCCGGTGGGCGTCCACGAGCAGCTTGTCGCTCCAGATCTCCAGCCTCGTCCCACCCCGAGCCCTCGCCTCCTCGACCACCGTCCGGAAGAGCGCCGTCCCGAGCCCGGCCCCGCGGCCCTCGGGGAGCAGATAGAGCCGCTCGAGCGACCACTCGGCGCCGCCCAGGCCGGCCACGCACCCGCGTAGGCCCGCGCAGCCGAGCACCCGGCCACCCGTCTCTGCGACCCAGAACGCGTCGAACCGCGCCTCCACGTCCGCGAGGTCGGCGTTGTAGCCGTCCGGCTCCCAGGTGAACCCGTACTCGGTGTAGACGGCGCGCACGACCTCCGCGGCCGCCCGCGAGTCCTCTCTCTGGCCGGGACGGATCCGCCACTCCACGGCTAGCATCGTCGCATGGCAGCCATCGACGACCTCGTCGCAGAGCTCGAGCGCTCCTACGAGGAGGTCCGCGGGCGCCTGTCCGACCCTTCGGTCTACAACGACCACAAGGAGGCGGCCGACGTGGGGCGCCGGCTGAAGGAGCTCGAAGGCGCCTACAAGCTTGCGCAACAGTGGCGGCTGGCGAGCGAGGACCTCGCAGCTGCGCGGGACGATTCCGAGCTCGCCTCCCTCGCCGCCGGCCTCGAGGCCGACGTCGCCCGCCTGGAGGAGGAGCTGCAGCTCGAGCTCGTCGAGACCGACCCGGCCGACTCGAAGGACGTGATCCTGGAGATCCGCTCCGGCGTCGGCGGCGACGAGGCCGCGCTCTGGGCCGGTGACGTCTACCGGATGCTCACCCGCTACGCCGAGAAACGCGGCTTCACCACCGAGGTGCTCGGCGCGAACGAGAGCGACACTGGCGGCTACAAGGAGATCGTCTTCGCCGTCAAGGGCGACGGTGCCTACTCGGTCTTCAAGTACGAGGGCGGCACCCACCGCGTCCAGCGCGTCCCCGAGACCGAGAGCCAGGGCAGGATCCACACCTCGACCGCAACCGTCGCGGTCATGCCCGAGGTGGAGGAAGTCGACGTCGAGGTGCACGAGAACGACCTCAAGATCGACGTCTACCGCTCGACCGGCCCCGGCGGGCAGAGCGTGAACACGACCGACTCGGCCGTGCGGATCACGCACGTCCCCACCGGGATCGTCGTCGCGATGCAGGACGAGAAGTCGCAGCTCCAGAACCGGGTCAAGGCGATGCGCGTCCTCCGCGCCCGAATCTACGAGGCCGAGCGCGCCCGCCAGCAGGCCGAGCTCTCCGCGGCCCGCAAGTCGCAGATCGGCTCCGGCGAGCGTGCGGAGAAGATCCGCACCTACAACTACCCCGACAGTCGCGTCACCGACCACCGCGTCAAGGTGACGCTCAACCTCGAAAAGGTGCTGCCGGGCGGGCTCGACGACTTCACCGAGGCGCTGCAGGCCGACGACCGCCGCCGCGCCCTGGAGACCGCGAGCGCGTGATCCTCGGGGACGTGCTCCGGCTCGCCGCGGAGCATCTGGCGAAGACCTCGGAGACGGCGCGGCTCGACGCGGAGCTGCTGCTCGCCCACGCCCTCGGGCGCCAGCGGATCGAGCTCTACACCGACTTCGATCGGCCCCTGACCGAGGCCGAGGTCTCCGCGTACCGCGCGTTCGTCGCGCGGCGGTCGCGCCGGGAGCCGGTCGCCTACATCCTCGGCGAGTGGGGCTTCCGCCGGCTGACGCTCACCGTCGACGAGCGGGCGCTCATCCCCAGGCCCGAGACCGAGATCGTTGTCGAGCGCTGCCTCGCGCGGCTGGAAGGGGCGGACAAGCCCGCGGTGCTCGACGTCGGCACCGGGACGGGGGCGATCGCCCTCGCGGTCGCGGATGAGCATCCCGGCTCCCGCGTCACCGCGATCGACGTGTCCGAGGACGCGCTCGCCCTCGCCGCTGCGAACGCCGAGCGGACGGGGCTCAGCATCGAGCTGCTCCGGCATGACCTCCGCGACGGCCTCCCGGACGGGCCCTGGGATCTCGTCGTCTCGAACCCGCCCTACGTCGAGCCGGATGAGCTCGCGACCCTGATGCCGGACGTCCGCGACTACGAGCCGCACGTCGCGCTCGTCGGCGAGGGCGCCACCGCCGCCGTCGCGCGCGCCGCTTTCGGAGTCCTCCGCGAGGGCGGCTGGCTGGTGCTCGAGGTCGGGGACGGCCAGGCGGACGGGGTGCTCGCGCTCCTCGGCGAGCTCGGCTACCGCGACGGCAGGATCACGCCCGACCTGGCGGGTCGGGAGCGCGTGGTGGACGGACAGCGGTGACGGAGGTCGACGCGGCCGCGGCGGCGATCGGGGCCGGCGAGCTCGCGGTCGTCCCCACGGACACCGTCTACGGCCTGGCCGCGAGCCCCCACACGAAGGAGCCCGTCCGCCGGCTCTACCGCGCCAAGGGCCGCGAGGACGTGCAGCCGACCGCGCTGGTCGCCGCGAGCCTCGACGTCCTCTACGGCTTTGTGCCCGAGCTGGACGAGCGGGCGCGCCGGATCGCTGCCGCGCTCCTTCCCGGCGGCTTCACGCTGATCCTGCCCAACCCGGCGCAGCGCTTCCCGTGGCTGACCGGCGGGAGGCCGGAGACGATCGGCGTCCGTGTCCCGGCCCTCACCGGGCCCGGAGCCGAGCTGCTGGCGCGCGTCGGCGCGCTCGTCGCCACGAGCGCCAACCTCCCGGGCGGTCCCGACCCACGCCGGCTCGCAGACGTCCCCGAGCAGATCCGGACGGCCGCGACCGCGCTGCTCGACGGCGGCGAGCTCCCCGGTACCGCCTCGACCGTGCTCGACTTCACCGGCGCCGAGCCCGTCGTCGTCCGGGAGGGCGCCGCTCCCGCCCCCGAGGCGCTCCGGATCGTCGCCTCTGTCCTCTAGAGTCGAGGGGCCCACCGGAAGGAGCCCCGCATGGCCGTCGCCCAGCACACGCTCGACCAGCTTCGCACCGCGGGGCTCGCCGACGTCGATCCCGAGATCGCCGCGCTCATCGGCCGCGAGGTCGAGCGGCAGCGGAACCAGATCGAGCTGATCGCCTCCGAGAACTTCACCTGGCCGAGCCTGCTCGAGGCCGTCGGCTCGGTGCCCACGAACAAGTACGCCGAGGGCTACCCCGGCAAGCGGTACTACGGGGGCTGCGAGGTCGTGGACGAGATCGAGCAGCTCGCGATCGACCGCGCCAAGGAGCTCTTCGGCGCCGACCATGCGAACGTCCAGCCGCATGCCGGGGCACAGGCGAACATGGCCGCGTACTTCGCGCTGCTCCAGCCGGGCGACTCGATCCTCTCGCTCCGCCTCGACCACGGCGGCCACCTCACGCACGGGCTCAAGGTCAACTTCTCCGGGCGGCTCTACACGATCTTCCACTACGGCGTCTCGCCCGAGACGAACCTCGTCGACTACGACGAGATCCTCGCACTCGCCCGGGAGCACCGGCCCCGCCTGATCGTCTGCGGTGGCTCCGCCTACCCGCGTACCATCGAGACGGCCGAGTTCCGCGCGATCGCGGACGACGTCGGCGCGCTCCTGATGTGCGACATGGCGCACTTCTCCGGGCTCGTGGCCGCGGGCCTGCACCCGAACCCGGTCGAGCACTGCGACATCGTCACCTCGACGACCCACAAGACGCTCGCCGGGCCGCGCTCGGGCTTCGTCCTCTGCCGGGAGGAGCACGCCCAGGCGGTCGACCGGGCCGTCTTCCCCGGGATGCAGGGCGGCCCGCTCGAACACGTGATCGCCGCCAAGGCGACCTGCTTCCGGATCGCTGCGACCGAGGCGTTCCGCGAGTACCAGACCCAGGTCCGCGCGAACGCCGACGCCCTCTCGGCCGAGCTGATGACCCAGGGCCTCGACGTCCTCACCGGCGGCACCGACACGCACGTGCTCCAGCTCGATCTCCGCGCGACCGACTGGACGGGCAAGGACGCGGAGGAGCGCCTCGACGAGGTCAAGCTGACCGTGAACCGGAACACCGTCCCCTTCGACGAGCGGCCGCCGACCGTGGCCTCGGGCGTCCGGATCGGGACGCCGGCGGCGACGATGCGCGGCTTCGACGAGGAGGACTTCCGCGAGGTCGGCCGGATCATCGCGGGCGCGCTCGGCGACGGCGACGTGGCCGAGCTCGCGGGGCGCGCCGAAGCGCTCTGCGAGAAGCGGCCGCTCTACGCCGGCTTCCGCGGCTACACGACCTACGTATGACGGGCCCGAACGTCACGGAGGTCCTGCACCCGCTCGTCCAGCACAAGCTCGGGCTCCTCCGCGACACCACGACGACGACCCAGATGTTCCGCCAGCTCGTGAACGAGCTGACGCTGCTCCTGACCTACGAGGCGACGAAGAGCCTGGCGACCGAGCAAGTGGAGATCGAGACCCCGATCGAGCGCACCTCGGCGCAGCGGATCTCGGGCAAGAAGGTCGCCGTCTGCCCGATCCTCAGGGCCGGGATGGGGATGCTCGACGGCGTCCTCTCCCTGATCTCGGGCGCGCGCGTCGGCTTCATCGGTCTCTACCGGAACGAGGAGACCCTCGAGCCGGTCGAGTACTACGTCAAGCTCCCGAGCGACATCGCCCACCGGGACGTGATCCTGCTCGACCCGATGCTCGCCACGGGCAACTCGACCGCAGCGGCGGTCGCCAAGGTCAAGGAGGCCGGGGCGACCTCGATCCGCCTGATCGCGCTGATCGCGGCGCCGGAGGGGATCGCGCGGATCCACCGCGACCACCCCGAGGTGCACGTCGTCGTCGCGGGGATCGACCGGGGCCTGAACGAGAAGGGGTACATCGTCCCGGGCCTCGGCGACGCAGGCGACCGGCTGTACGGCACGAAGTAGGGAGGGCCGTGCCCCAGCAGTTGCAGGACCACCCGGAGGTGCTCTACGGCGCCGCCCTCGCGCTCCTGCTCGTGGTCGTCCTCACGCCGCTCGTCGGCCGCGGCGCCCGCCTGCTCGGCGTCGTCGACGTCCCGGACGCCCGGCGGCTGAACGTGAGCCCGATCCCGCGGCTCGGCGGGATCGCGATCTTCTTCGGGATCTTCGTCCCTGCGCTTCTCTTCCTCGACCTCGGCCGGGAGACGCAGGGCGTGCTGGGTGGGGCGGCGATCGCGACGGTCGTGGGGGCGATCGATGACTTCCGGGTCCTGAAGCCCGGGATGAAGCTCGTCGGCCAGGTCGTGGCGGGGGCGATCCTGCCGGCCTTCGGCGTCTGGATCGACCACTTCACGTTCCCGTTCCTCGGCGCCGTCGACCTGCCCGTCCTGGTCGGGATGCCACTGACCGTGCTCTGGATCGTCGCCGTGATGAACATGGTCAACTTCCTCGACGGAATGGACGGACTCGCGGCCGGCGTCTGTGCGATCGCCGCCGTCACCTACGCGATCCTCGCCCTGTCGCTCGGGAAGACCGATCCCGCGATCCTCTCCGCGATCGTCGCCGGGGCGTGCGCCGGCTTCCTCCGGCACAACTTCTTCCCGGCCCGGATCTTCATGGGTGACTCCGGCGCGCTCGGGCTGGGCTTCCTGCTCGCGGCCATCTCCGTCCAGGGGCTGCTGAAGACGGCCTCGACCGTGGTGCTCTTCCTGCCGCTGCTCGTGCTCGCCGTCCCGATCCTGGACACGTCGTTCGTCGTCGCCCGTCGGCTCAAGCACGGCGAGCGGTTGAGCGCGCCCGATCAGTCGCACCTCCACTTTCGCTTCCTCCGGCGCGGCTTCTCGCAGCGCCGGGCCGCGCTGACCATGTGGGGGTGGTGCGCGACCCTCGCAGCCGCGGCGCTCGCGACGCGCTTCGTCCCGTTCCGCGAGGGCGGGACGTGGCACCTGCCCGAGACCCTGCTCGCCGGCGCGATCGGCCTGCTCGCGCTCGCCTACTCGTTCTACGTCGTCTACCTGCTCGAGATCGTCAAGCTGACCAGTCCGCGGGTGCGCCGGGTGGAGGAGGCGCCGCGCTCCAAGGATCCGGGCTAGCCGCCCTGCGTCGATCGTACAAAGTGTGCGCGAATGCCCAAACTCAAGGGTTTTGAGGTGTCACAAACTCGGGGTGCGCCTGCTATGCTCGCCCCGGAATGGAGCCCGCCCCTCGCGCGAATGTCAGCCTTGCGGCAGCCGGCTCCGTCCTGATCGGGACGACGCTCGCGGTGATCGCGGTGGCCGTCCTCATCGGCTGGCTTGCAGGCTCGGCCCCCTGGGGGTTCCTCGTCGGCGCGATCGTCGGGATCCCCGTCGGGATCTTCTCCGTGATCAAGCGCTACGGGCACGCCCTCTGATGGCCGGCATGTTCTCGACGCCGCGGCCGCTCCCGAGCCAGACGATCCCGCTCGTCGCGGGCGCCGCCGTGATCGTGCTGGCGCTGCCCGTCTTCCTCGCCGCCGGCTGGCGGCTCGACGGCTGGGTGATCGGCGCGACCCTCTGGGCCGCCTCCCGGTTGCTCGCGCTCGTACTGACGCGCCTCCTGCCCGGCTCCGGTACCCTCGCCGCCTCAGGCGTGATGGGCTTCGGAATGACCTTTCGAGCGCTCGCGGTGCTGGTCGTCGCGGTCGTGCTCGCAGCAACGGATGCGCGACTCGCGCTCGCCGTCGTCCTGCTCTACGCACTTGCCTACACGCTCGAGCTGGGCCTTTCGCTCGCGCTCTACTTCGGTGCCGAGCCGCGGACGGGGGCCCCGAATGCTTAGACGGCTGACGAGCCTCGTCCTCTTCGGCCTGCTCACGCTGCCCTCCGCGGCGCTCGCGGCCGGGGAGGAGTTCAACCCCGAGCACGACTTCGAAGTCGGCGAGTGGATCCCGATCCACCTCGGTCCGCTCGACCTCTCGATCAACAAGGCCGTCGCCTACCTCTTCCTGGGGACGCTCGTGACGATCGGTCTGGGCCTGGCGCTGATGCGAGTCAAGGTCGGCTCGAAGAACGAGCCGGACCGGAAGCAGGCGGTGGGGGAGATGGTCTACGAGATCGCCCAGACCCAGGTCGCGGAGCAGGGCCTGCCCTCGAAGGCGATCGGCCGCTGGTTCCCGTACGTCGCCTCGTTGATGCTCTTCATCTGGGTGCTGAACATCATCTCGTTCGTCCCGCTTCCGCTCTCGAACGAGAGGTTCGACCTCTTCGGGGTCGAGTTGCCGACGCTCGCGCTCTACGCGGCGACCTCGTCGATCTCGGTGACGCTCGCGCTCGCCTTCATGACCTTCGTGTTCACCCACTTCGAGGGACTGCGCTACAACGGCCCGGTCAAGTACTTCAAGAGCTGGATCCCCGAGGTCCCGAAGGCGATGTACCCGCTGATCATTCCGCTCGAGATCCTGGGCCAGTTCATGCGGCTCGTCAGCCTGAGCGTCCGTCTCTACGCGAACATGCTTGCCGGCCACATGCTGATCCTGACCTTCATCGGCCTGATCTTCGTGCTCGGGAATCTCTACATCGCGCCGTTCGTGATCGGCGCCGCGACGCTGTTCTATCTCTTCGAGGTCGTGATCGTCGTCTCGATCCAGGCGTTCATCTTCGCCGCCCTTTCCGCCATCTACATCGGCACAGCGATCGAACCCGAGCATTGACCTTTCTGCCGGCTCCGGACGGGCTGAGCTCGATCCGACTGGCACCACACGTCTGAAATCAACAAGGAGGAAGCACGCACATGTCTCTCACACTCCTCGCCGCCACGGCAGCGGGCAACACCGACGCCGGCAAGGCGATCGCCCTGGCCCTGGGTATCGGCCTCGGCTCGCTCGGCGCCGGCATCGGGATCGGCAACATCTTCGGCTCGATGATCCAGGCCGTCGCCCGCCAGCCCGAGCTCCGCGGTGAGCTCCAGGGCATCCAGTGGCTCGGCTTCGCGCTCACCGAGGCCGTCGTCTTCTACGGCCTGATCGGCGGCCTGCTCGCCTTCGTCCTCGTCTAAACGATGATCGTCGCAGCTTCCCCCCTGATCGACGTCGTCCCGGGTCTGATGATCTGGACGCTCGTGTGCTTCGCGATCACGTTTTTCGTGCTGCGCAAGTTCGCGTTCGGCCCGATCCAGAAGACGATCGACGAGCGTCGGGAGCGGATTCGGTCCTCCGTCGCGGAGGCGGAGCACACCCGCGCCGAGGCGAAGCGGCTGCTCGAGGAGCACAAGGCGCTGATCGGGCAGGCGAAGGGCGAGGCCGGCGAGATCCTCGCCGAGGCCCGCAAGGTCGCCGACTCGCAGCGCGAACGCGCTCGCGAGGAGATCGAGGTCGACCGGCAGCGGCGGCTCGAGGACACGCGCAAGCAGATCGAGGCCGAGACCACCCGCGCCCTCGACCAGATCCGCAGCGAGGTCGCCGACCTGACCCTGATCGCGACCGCCAAGGTCACGGGCAAGGTGCTCGACCGCGACGACCACCGCAGGCTGATCGAGGACGCGATCGGCGATCTCGACTTCTCTCAGCTCGAGCAGGAACGGGCCTAGGCACCCTTGGCCGTCTCGCACCGTCTCTACGCCCGTTCGCTCTTCGAGGCCGCCCAGGAGAAGGACAGCCTCGAGACCGTGCACACGGAGCTCGGAGAGTTCTCGACCGCGATCGGCGAGGTGCCCGAGCTGCGCGCCCTGCTCGAGAACCCCGAGCTGGACTCGCGGGCGAAGGCCGAGGTGCTCGGCGAGGTGCTCGGCGACGCCGACGAGCTGACTCGCAACTTCATCCTGCTCGTCTCGGAGAAGGGCCGGGCCGGCGAGCTGGAAGAGATCTACCGCGAGCTGGACGCGCTCGTCGCGCGCGAGCAGAAGCGGCTGACCGTCGAGCTGACCACCGCCTACGAGCTCTCCGACGAGGAAGCGACGTCGATTCTCGGCAAGATCGAGCAGGCCTCGGGCCGCACGGTCGAGGCGACGCGCAAGGTCGACCCGAACCTGATCGGCGGGATCGTGCTCCAGGCAGGCTCGCTCCGCGTCGACGCGAGCGTCCGCGGCCGCATCGAGCGGCTCCGGCACGAGCTCGTCAAGGGGCGCTGAGGTCGCACGTGCGCAGGTCGCCGATCGGCAGCGAGCGGGTCACGTCCACGACGGCGCCGTCCCGGACGACGTAGCAGCGGGCCTGTGCGCTCATGACCCCCGACTCGCTCACCTCCTGCTCGAACCCGCAGCGGACGACCGCGTGGCCGTCGAGCTCCGCGCCCGCGTCCTCGCAGCGGATCGTCTGCGTGTTCCCGAAGCCGACCACGCCTGCCTTGACCTCGTCCACCGGCGCGCCGCTCGACGCGTTTCCGCCGCAGCCGGCCAGCAGGACGAGCGCGAGCGCACCGGTACTCTTGAGGCCGATGCGCCGTCTCCTCTTCCTCATGCTGCTCGCGTTCATCGCGGCCATTCTGCCCGGCGCCGCCGGATCGACACCCGTTCGCTCCGCCGTCACCTTCGACGACCTCTGGTCGGGGGTCTGGCCCGCGCAGCTGATGCCGGGCTCGGAGCCGCTCGGGACGCTGAACTGGCGCGAGATCCGGGAGGAGGAGGGCCGCGCGATGATTGGCGTC
Source organism: Gaiellales bacterium (assembly GCA_038324115.1). GTDB lineage: Bacteria > Actinomycetota > Thermoleophilia > Gaiellales > Gaiellaceae > Gaiellasilicea. Next base: position 1,214 of record JBBQHQ010000014.1, on the reverse strand, counting down.
GGCTTCGGCGGCCGTGACTTCGAGGGCTGCGACTCCGGGCCTGCCCGTTTCTTCCGCGGCCACTACGTCGAAGGCGGCGACCTGATCGCCTGCACCGTGGGCGCCGACGGACGCAGGCTCGTCGGCCGCTTCAACGGGCGCGAGGACTTCCGCTCCGGCAGCTTCGACGTCCAGATCATCCAGGAGTCGCCGCGGATCTTCTTCGGCAAGTACTTCGAGGACGACGGGGTCGTCACCGACTGGTGCGCTCGGCTGGAGCCGCCGAAGGCTCTGACCGAGGCCCCGAAGCCGGAGATCGCCCCGGATCTCGCGCGCCCCCGGGTCAAGGTCAGTGGCTGGGCCGGCAAGGCCGGTGCGCTCGTCCCGCTCCGCGCCGCGGTCTCCGACAACTCGGACGCTGCCGTCACGGTCACCTTCACGATCCGCCGCGGCGCGAAGCTGCTCAAGACCGCCACGGTCAATGCCCGCCCCGGCGCTGTCGCACGCGCCGCGTGGCGCGCGCCCAAGCGACTGCGCGGCACGCTCGCCGTCTGCGCCACCGCAATCGACGTCGCCGGGAACGAGAGCTCCCGCGGCTGCGCCACGATCCGGCTCCGCTGAGCCGCCCCGTTCACCTGACAGAGAGCAAGGAGCCCACGTGAAGCTACGTCCCGAAGAGATCACCTCGATCCTCAAGTCCCGGATCGAGCAGTACGACGTCCAGACCGACCTCTCGGAGGTCGGCACCGTCCTCCAGATCGGCGACGGGATCGCGCGCGTCCACGGGCTCGAGAACTGCGTCTCGCTCGAGCGGCTCGAGTTCGAGCACGGCGTCGTCGGGATCGCGTTCAACCTCGAGGAGGACAACGTCGGCGTCGCGCTCTTCGGCAACTGGCAGGAGGTCAAGGAGGGCGAGCCGGTGCGCCGCACCGGCGCCGTCGTCAGCGTCCCCGTCGGCGACGGCCTGCTCGGTCGCGTCGTCGACCCGCTCGGGAACCCGCTGGACGGCATCGGCGAGATCGAGACGAGCGAGCAGCGCCCGCTCGAGTTCAAGGCGCCGGGCGTCGTCGAGCGCCAGCCGGTCAAGGAGCCGCTCCAGACCGGTGTGAAGGCGATCGACGCGCTCACGAACGTCGGCCGGGGCCAGCGCGAGCTGATCATCGGCGACCGCGGCACCGGCAAGACCGCCGTCGCGATCGACGCGATCATCAACCAGAAGGACACGGACGTGATCT
>JBBQHQ010000013.1:0-30033 GCA_038324115.1 Gaiellales bacterium | reverse complement strand
GTCTCGTGGATCAGCGTGTAGCCCAGGTCGTATCGGCCCTCGAAGGCCGGGGACACCTTCGGCATCGACTCCCAGCGAAGCACGATCCCGTCCATGTACTGCCGTGCCGCCGGCAGTCCGGGCAGGTAGGCGTAGCCGAGGTAGCCGCCCGCGTGCGAGCTATAGACGTTCAGGGTCTCCCAGCCGCCCCGGTGGAGCGCCTTTTTCATCTCGCGCTCGGAGAACGAGCCGGCCTTCGCGTTGTACCAGTCCGCGTTCGTCGTGCGGGTGATCCCGGCGAGCGCGAACGTGAAGCCCGACTTCGCGCCGCCGTAGAAGCCGCCGAAGCCGAGGTTGAGCACGCTGATCTGCTCCTCGATCTGCGCGTCGCTGACGTTGCCGGTGACCCCGTCGGGCGTGATCACGTTGAACCAGACCGGGACGGTGGCGCGGAACTTCTTCCCGCCCTTGCCCTTCGCCGAGTCGGGCAGCGCCTCGTACGTCTCGTTCAGGGACGGCTCCCGGGCGATCTCGCCGCCGGCGCCCCGCGCGGAGGACGCAGGCGCAGTGAGCGTGGCCAGGCTGTCGAAGGAGCCGGCACCCGCCGTCTCCCAGCCCGTGCAGGTGCTTACCCGGGCGGCCCCGGCCGGAGCGGCGCTTGCCGCCATCGCCGCGAGCACGGCTGCGGCGAGCAGGATGATCTTCTTCATGTTCCTCCCCCTTGAAGGTGACTGACCGGCTGACCGTACGCCGGTGCGCCTTCCGTTTCAAGGGCCGATTAGGGTGCGCGGGATGGAGCTCTCGGCGCACACCCTCACTCTCCGGCTCGCGGAGACCTTCGTAATCTCGCGCGAGTCGCGGGACGAGGAGGAGGTCGTCCAGGTCGAATTGCGCCACGACGGCGTCACGGGCCGGGGCGAGGCGGCCCCGCTCGACCGCTACGAGGAGACGCCTGCGTCGACGCTGGCATTCCTGGAAGACGCGGGCCGCGCGGCGCTCGGCGACGACCCGTTCGCGCTCGAGGAGATCGAGGCGCGGCTCGCGGAGACGCCGGGGCAGAACGCCGCGAAGGCGGCGCTCGACGCCGCCCTGCACGACCTCCAGGGCAAGCTGCTCGGGATCCCGGTCTGGCGCCTCCTCGGGCTGCCGCGCCTGGGCCCGCCGACCTCCTGGACGGTCTGGCTCGGCGACCCCGACGACATGGCCCGCCGCGCCGAGGCCGCCGCGCCCCGGTTCCGGCGCCTGAAGCTGAAGCTGGGCGGCGGCGACGGGCTCGACGTCGAGCGCGTCCGCGCCGTCCGCGGCGTCACCGACCGGCCGCTCCAGGTGGACGTGAACGAATGGTGGTCGCTCGAGGAGGCGCTCGAGTCGCTGCCGCAGCTCGCGGAGCTCGGTGTGCAGTACTGCGAGCAGCCGCTCCGGGCGGGCGACGAGGGCGGCCGGACGCTGAAGGAGCGTTCACCCGTCCCGATCTATGTGGACGAGGACTGCCACCGCCTCGACAGCGTCGCCGCCTGCGCGGAGATCGCGCACGGGATCAACATCAAGCTCGCGAAGTCGGGTGGGATCCGGGAGGGGATCCGGATGGCGCACGCTGCCCGCGCCCTCGGGCTCGGCGTCATGCTCGGATGCATGGTCGAGTCGGGGCTCGGGATCGCGGCCGGCTGCTGCGTCGCGCCGCTCTGCGACCACGTCGATCTCGACGGCAACCTGCTGCTCGCGGACGACCCCTCGCCCGGCGTCGTCTTCCGCGACGGGATCCAGGTCCCCTCCGACGCGCCCGGTCTCGGTGTCTGAGGAACGCCTTCTGATCCTCGCCGAGGGGTTCTCCGGCGACGTCCACTACGGCAAGACGGGCCGCGGCGTGCTCGCCTACGGCCGCCGCGAGGTGGTGGCCGTCCTCGACTCGGGCCGGGCGGGAGAGACGATGGGCGGCGCGCCCATCGTCGGCTCGGTCGAGGAGGCACTCGCCCTCGGCCCGACGACGGCGCTCGTCGGCGTGGCCACCCAGGGCGGCCGCTTTCCCGCGCCCTGGCGCGAGCTCCTCCGGCAGGTGGTCTCGGCGGGGCTGCACGTCGAGAACGGCCTGCACCAGTTCCTCGCCGACGACGAGGAGATCGCGGCGCTCGCGCGGGAGCACGGCGCCGAGCTGCGCGACCTGCGGCGGCCGCCCGCCGATCTCGACGTCCCCACCGGCGCCAACCTGACCCATGGTTCGCAGGTGGTGCTCACCGTCGGCTCGGAGTGCGCGATCGGGAAGATGACCGTCTCGCTCGAGCTCGACCGGGCCGCCCGGAAGCGGGGGATCGCCTCCGAATTCGTCCCGACGGGCCAGACGGGAATCGCGATCGCGGGCTGGGGGATCGCCGTCGACGCCGTCATCTCCGACTTCACCGCCGGCGCCACCGAGCGGCTCGTGCTCGAGGGAGTCGAGCGCGGGGGAGAGCTCCTGTTCGTCGAGGGGCAGGGCTCGCTCATCCATCCGGCCTACTCGGGCGTGACGCTCGGGCTCGTCCACGGGTCGGCGCCGCACGTCTTCGTGCTCTGCCACCTCGCCGGCCAGACCGAGATCGAGGGCTATCCGGGCCAGCCGATCCTGCCGCTCCCGGAGCTCGTCGAGCTGTACGAGCGCATCTCGCTGCCGGCGCGGAAAGCGTCCGTCGGGGCGATCGCGCTGAACACGCGGCAGCTCGACGAGGAGGAGGCCCGAGCGGCAATCGCCGCCGCAGAGTCGGAGACGGGGCTGCCCGCCGACGACCCTGTGCGCTTCGGGCCAGAGAAGCTGCTCGACGCCGTGCTCGCGGCGCTGTAGGACCTGCCGCCCACGGAGCTGGGCCGCAAGGGCCTTTCCTTCCGGCGTCGAACAGTCGATAGTCAGCCCGACAGGGCGTTGTACCGGGACACAGAAAGAGGGCACGTTGACCAAGCTGACTGCGGCGCTCGCACTCGTGTGCGCGCTCACCTTCGCCGGCACGGCCGCAGCCGTGGACTTCGGCGCCAACGACGACACCGGCAAGTACTCGGCCGACGGGGGCGTGACGTTCTTCGGGCAGATGGCCGACACCGGCCTGAAGCAGAACGTGATGACCGTGCGCTGGTCGCCGAGCGCGCCGACGACGATTCCCGACAAGGAGTTCCTCGACCGTGCGGTGCCGGCGGCGCTCGCGCGGGGGATCAAGGTGCTCTTCGCGGTTTACCCGTATCCGCCCAGCCAGATCGAGGGCGGCGGCGCCTCACCGGCTGCGTTCGCGAACTGGCTCGCCAATCTCGCGAACGCCTACCCGCAGGTGACGACCTACATCGTCGGCAACGAGCCGAATCTGAACACGTTCTGGCGCCCTCAGGGCGACGGCCGGGGCACGATCCTCTCCGGTGCCGCGTTCGGGCCGTTCCTCGCCGCCGGCTACGACACGCTGAAGGCGCGCGGCGCCACGGTGCTCGGCGTCGGCTCCTCGCCCCGCGGCGAGAAGGCTCCGCCGGCTGCCGGCAAGAGCTCGCCCGTGCACTTTCTCGCCTCGCTCGGCGCCTGGTACCGCGGGAGCGGTCGCCCCGCGCCGCTGATGGACGGCTTCAGCTTCCACCCGTACCCGAACCCGAGCGACTTCACCGTGCCGCTCACGTTCTCGTACGGCTGGCCGAACGCGAGCGTCCAGGAGCTGCCGCGCGTCAAGCAGGCGCTCTACGACGCCTTCGCGGGGACGGCGCAGGCGACGACGGCGACGGGGCTGAAGCTCTACCTCGACGAGGTCGGCTGGCAGGTCTCGACCGAGGGCAACAGTGTCTACACGGACAGCGAGAACGTCAGGGTGACGACGGAGGCGAACCAGGCGGCGATCTACGACGGCCTGATCCGCTACGTCGTCTGCGACCCCGACGTCGCGCAGCTCAACTTCTTCGGCTACTGGGACGAGAAGAGCCGCTCGGGCTGGCAGTCGGCGCTTCGCCGCGCCGACGGCAGCGAGCGCGCCTCGAACGCCGCGGTCAAGGCGGCGATCGCCGCGACCGGCGGCCAGTGCCAGGGCACGCTCAGGACGTGGACGCCGCTCCGGACCCCGGACGGCGCCTCGGTCACGTTCGGCAAGCTCGCATCGAAGAAGGGCAAGGGCGCCGTCACGTACGTCCCCACCGCGGCCGAGGACGTCACGGTCAAGGCGGGCTTCGTCCCCGCCTCGACGCCCGAGGCGCAGGTGCCGGACCTGCTCCGCGATGCGGGCCGCGCCGATGCGAACCGCCGGCGCACGCTGACCTACAAGGGAGCCGCCCCGAGCGGGCAGGTGTTCGCCGTCGCGCTCGCGGCCACGCTCGCACCCGCCCGCGTCCAGGTTTTCACCTCGTCGCCGCTCGCCGGTGGCAAGGCGAAGGCCACGAAGCCTGGCAAGAGCGCCAAGGCCGCCAAGCCGGCGCAGCCCAAGAAGAAGAGCAAGCCGTAGGACGGCGAGCCGGGCCCGCGCAGACGGGCCCGGCACCGTTCTCTGCTAGAAGCTCGGCGTGACCGACCCCCGTCTCGATCGGCTCGCCGACCTCCTCGTCGGCTACTCACTGCGGCTGCGCGAGGGGGACGTCTTCCGGATCGAGGGCGCCGACATCGCGGAGGAGTCGCTGCTCGCCCTCTACCGCGCAGGGCTGCGGGCCGGGGCGCTCCCGTACTTCGACGTGTCTGTCGAGCGCCTCGCCGAGCTGATGGTCGCCGAGGGCTCCGACGAGCAGCTCGACCACGTCGCGGAGATCGAGTGGGACGAGCTCGAGCGGCTCGACGCCGTCGCCACCGTGTGGGCGGAGGCGAACACGCGAGCCTTCACGAACGCCGATCCGGACAGGCTCAGCCGCTTTCTCGCCGCCCGTCGCCGGCTCAGCCAGCGCGGCTGGGAGCGGATCGCCGCCGGCGACCTCCGCTGGGTCGGCACGGTCGCGCCCGTCCCGGCCTACGCGCAGGACGCGGAGATGTCGCTGGCCGAGTACGAGGCGTTCGTCTACGGCGCCTGTCACGTTCTCGACGGCCAGGATCCCGTCGCCCATTGGGAGGGCGTCTCCGGCGTCCTCGCCGCCCATGCCGACCGTCTGGCCGGCGTCCGCGAGCTCCGGATCCTCGGGCCGGACACCGACCTGAGAGTGGGTGTCGCCGGACGGACGTGGCAGGTCGCGGACGGGCGCACGAACATGCCGGACGGGGAGATCTTCACCAGCCCCCACGAGGACGCGACCGAGGGCGAGATCCGCTTCAGCTTCCCCGGCGTCTTCGAGGGCCGCGAGGTCGCGGACGTGCGGCTCGGCTTCGAAGGCGGCCGCGTCGTCCGCGCCGAGGCCGCGCGGGGCGGGGGCTTCCTGGAGTCGCTGCTCGATCTGGACGGCGGCTCCCGGATCCTGGGGGAGGTCGCGTTCGGGCTCAACTACGAGATCGACCGGTTCACGCGGAACATCCTCTTCGACGAGAAGATCGGCGGGACGATGCACGTCGCGCTCGGCTCGAGCTTCGCCGAGCTCGGGGGCAGGAATGACTCGAAGCTGCACTGGGACCTGATCTGCGACCTGCGGGCCGACGGCGAGGTGCACGCCGACGGTGAGCTCGTCTGGCGCGCGGGGAGGTTCCTCGATGGCTGACACGCGGATCGAGCGGCTAGCCGCCGTTCTCGTCGGCTACTCGACGGACGTCCAGCCGGGAGAGCTCGTGACGATCGAGGGGCCGCTGCTCGCCAAGCCTCTCCTGATCGAGATCCACCGCCAGGTGATCCGGGCCGGGGGGCATCCGCTGCAGCGGATCCGGCTCGCCCGGGAGCACGAGCTCCTGTTCGCCGGAGGCTCGGACGCGCAGCTCGACTGGGCGAACCCATCGTTCGTCGCCGTGAACGAGAAGGCCGATGTGCGGATCATCGTCGAGGCCGACGAGAACACGAAGAGCCTCTCGAACGTCGATCCCGCGCGGCAGGCGAGGTTCGCCCGCGCCCGGGAGGCGTCGCGCAACCGCTACCTCGCGCGTGCCGCGGCCGGCGAGCTCAAGTGGGTGCTGACCGCGTACCCGACGGAGGCGGCGGCCCAGGACGCCGAGATGTCGCTGGACGAGTACGCGAGCTTCGTCTACGCGGCGGGCAAGCTCGACCAGCCCGATCCCGTCGCGGCCTGGCGCGAGTTCGCGACCACGGCGTTCGCGGCGAAGGCTTTCCTCGAGGGCGTGCGGTCGCTCCGGATCGTCGCGGAGGGCACCGACCTCACCCTCGGCGTCGGCGGCCGCACCTGGGAGCCCTCGGTCGGCAAGGAGAATTTTCCCGACGGCGAGGTGTTCACGGCCCCCGTGGAGACGGAGGTCGACGGCGTGATCCGCTTCACCTATCCGGCCGTCTATCAGGGCCGCGAGGTGCAGGACGTCGAGCTGCGCTTCGCCGGCGGCGAGGTGGTCGAGGCGAACGCCTCCCACGGCGTCGAGTTCCTCCGCGGGATGATCGCGATGGACGACGGCGCACGACGGCTGGGCGAGTTCGCGTTCGGCCTCAATGCGGGGATCGACCGGTTCACGCGGAACATCCTCTTCGACGAGAAGATCGGCGGCACCGTCCACCTCGCTCTCGGGACGTCGTATCCGGAGACCGGCGGGCTGAACCGCTCCGGCCTCCACTGGGACATCATCTGTGACCTGCGGACGGGGTCCGAGGTCTACGCCGACGGCACGCTCGTCTACCGCGACGGCGCCTTCCTGCCCGGCGTGCTGTGATCGTCGCGATCCTCGGCGATACCCATCTTCCCCGGGGGACGAGGGCGCTGCCGGAGGAGTGCGTCCGGCGACTGCGGGCAGCCGACCTGATCCTGCACACGGGCGACCACTGCTCTGTTGCCTCGCTCGAGGCCCTGCGCGCGCTCGGCGCGCCCGTGCAGGCCGTCTACGGGAACGCGGACGAGCCGGCGCTCCGCGCGCTGCTGCCGCAGGAGCTCGTCGTCGAGGCCGAGGGGGCGCGGATCGGGCTGGTGCACGTCCCGGGGCCGAGAACGGGGAGGGAGGCGAGGCTCGTCGCCCGCTTCCCCGGCTGTGGCGCGATCGTCTACGGCCACACGCACGTCCCGCACGCCGACTTGCACGAGGGCGTCTGGATCCTCAATCCCGGCAGCCCGACCGAGCGCCGCAGCTCCCTGGCGCACACGATGCTCGAGCTCCGGATCGAGAACGGCAGCCTGGTGCCTGAGCTTGTTGCCTTGCGCAACTAAAGTCGGCTTGACAGCGAACACCTGTTCGTGCAGACTCACGAACACATGTTCGGACGCATTCTTCTCACCGCCGTGCTCGTGCTCTTCCTTTGGGCCACGTTCGCGCGCTCCTCGCACGCTACCGGGCCGGAGCAGGCCTATGTGGTCAAGCCCGCCGACACGCTCTGGTCGATCGCGGCGGCGCGTTACGGCGACCCGCGCGAAGGGGTCTACGATCTCCGCCGCCGGAACGACCTGCACGGGACGACGATCGTTCCCGGCCAGGTCCTCGTCATCCCGGGCTAGGCGGGTCCCGCGAGGGCAGGGCGCCGCGGCGACCTAGAATCGACGCATGGACCTGGACGTCGTCTTCGTCGGGACGTCCGGCTCGATGCCAACCGCGCAGCGTGCGCCGAGCGCGACGCTCGTGCGGCGCGGCGGCGAGCGGCTCCTCTTCGACTGCGCCGAGGGGACACAGCGGCAGCTCCTGCGGTCGGATGTCGGCCTCGTCGACCTCCGCGAGGTCTTCCTGACGCACTTCCACGCCGACCACTTCCTCGGCCTCCCCGGGATGCTGAAGACGTTCGCGCTCCGCGGCCGCGAGCTCCCGCTCTCCGTCTACGGACCGCCCGGGCTCCGCGACCTGATGACGTCGCTGCAGCGGATCGTCGGCCGGCTCACCTACCCGGTCGACCTCGTCGAACTCGACCCCGGCGACGTGCTCGAGCGCGAGGAGTACCGGATCGTCCCCTTTGCCGTCCCGCACGGGAACTGGGGCCTCGGCTACGCGCTCGTCGAGTACGAGCGGCCGGGGCGCTTCGACGTCGATACCGCGGACGCGCTCGGAGTGCCGCCCGGCCGAGAGCGGGGCTCACTCCAGCGCGGCGAGGCCGTCACGCTCGAGGACGGGCGCACGATCGAGCCTGCGCAGGTGCTCGGCGAGGCCCGCCCGGGGCGGAAGCTCGTCCTCAGCGGCGACACCGCCCCCTCCAGCGACGTCGTCGAGGCCGCGCTGGGAGCGGAGCTCCTCGTCCATGAGGCCACCTTCTGCCAGGACGAGGCCGAGCGCGCCCGGGAGACCGACCACTCGACTGCCGCTGCCGCCGCGCGGATCGCCGCGGACGCCGGGGTGAAGCTGCTCGCCCTCACGCACGTCTCCAACCGCTATTCCGGGGGCGACGTCGAGCGGGAGGCGCGCACGATCTTCGCCAACACCGTCGTCCCGCGCGACTTCGACGTGATCGAGATCCCCTACGCCGAGCGGGGCGATCCGGAGCTCGTGAAAAGCGGCGCCCGAACACGGCGGGCCGCTCGCGACGCGATCGAGACGCTCACCCAGCCGGACTCCGAGCTCGACCCGCCGGCGGCCTAGCTCCCGACGAACTCGATCCTCGTCGAGCCGAAGAGCGCCTCGCTCGCGAGCTCGAAGTCGCCGCGCCCGTCCGCGCGCGCGGACGCCGTCGTCTGGACGGCGCCGCGCCACACCGTGCCGCCGGCGAGCGGCACCACGCGGTGCTCGACCCCGTCCAGTCGGAGCGTGACGTCGCGGCCGGACTTGCCGAGCAGCGTCAGCTCGAGCCTGCCCGGCCTACACCCGTAGACGGTGACGTCAGCCACGTCGTGCACGTCCCCATTGGCCAGGACACCGGCGGTCGAGGAGCGAAGCCGCAGCGGCGGCTCCGCCCGCCAGAGCGCGAGGCCGGCCGCCTCCATGCCCTCTTGCGTAATCCCCGCGACGCGGGTGCCGGCGACGGCGACGTTCGTCGGCACGACCACGGCCGGGGCGTCCACGAGGCCGTCCCGGTCGACGAGCCGGCCGTTCGAGAGGGCGACGACCCTCGTCTGGGGCAACGGGCCCGGGATCGGCCGCTCGGAGAGCGACCAGACGGCGCGGATGCTCCGGTTCCAGTACAGGTGCTGCCAGACCGACGTCCAGCGCGGCTCGCCCGTGTCGAGGTAGACGACCGGGCCCGCGGCGGCAGCGTCGACCCAGTTCGGCGCGCCGCCGAGGACGGCTCCCTCCCGGAGCCCGGCCTGGGACCGCATCTCGGCGGAGGCGACGACGGAGGCGCCGGCGAAGACGAGCCCGACCGAGATGGCGAGCGCGGCCGTCAGGCGCCGGGGCACGAGCAGGGTCGCCGTGATGGCCACGACGACGAAGAGGACGTAGGCAAGCAGGCGGGCGTCGAGCCCGAGCCGGGAGAGCGCGACGAGCTCGAGCGTGTCGTGGATGGTCTCGCGGCGCGCCTCCCACCGAATCGGGATCAGCAGCAGCCCGACGGCCGTCCCGGCGCCGAGCACGGCCGCAAGCGGCCACGGGCGTGGCGCGCCGCGCTCCAGCCAGAGCACCAGCCCGACGAGGAGGAGCGGCGTCGCTGTCACGAGATCCCGTCCGGCGAGGTGGCCGATCTCGTGGGCGGCGAAGACGCCGACCTCGAGGGCGAGCCAGGGCAGATACGCGAGCGTGACCGCCACGAAGGCGCGGACTTCGGCCGAGGCCTCGCGTCCCCGGAGCGCCGGCGCGGCGGCGAGCGCGAACGCGAGCGCCGGGACGATCCCGGAGAGGAGGACGATCCCGGCCGCATGCAGGAGGACGAAGCGAAGCGCCTTCTCCGCGTCGAACGGCCCGTCGAGCGCGGCCGCATAGGCGCCCAGCGACCCGCGCCCGGCAACGAGCCCCGCGACCGCGACGACGAGCGCGAGCACCAGCGCGGGCCGGAAGGGGCGGAGCAGGCGCCGTTCCCGTGAGAGGGCTGCGAAGGCCAGTAGCGCGGTGGCGGCGACCGGGAGCAGGACGAGCCCCTGCAGCCGCGTCGCGAGGACGAGTGTGATGACTGCCGCGAGCCTGATCTGGTTCGCCGCGATCGGCTCCACGAGCGCCCGAGCGAGCAGGTACAGGGCGAGTGTCGCGAGCGGGAGGTAGAGCGTCTCCGTCATCACGAGGCCGCTGTAGGCGAGCGGGGGCACCGTCAGCGCCAGGGCGGCCGCTGCGAGCGCCCAGCGCGGCCGGACGAGCGTGCGGGCCCAGAGGAAGACCGGAACGGCGGTCAGTGACATCGCGAGCGCCTGGAGGCCCTGGAGAATCCGGCGGCCGGCCGCGACGTCGTCGAGGCTGAGCGGGAGGCCGACGAGGGTGGGGTAGAGGAGGCTGTAGAAGCCGGTCGCGCCGCCGAGGATCGTGAGCCGGCCGGTCTCCCAGAGGGAGCGGCCAAGGAGCGTGTAGACGATCTCGTCTGGCGCGATCCACGGCGAGCCGACCTGCCACGCGGCGAGCCATCTGACGAGGGTCGAGACGGCGACGAGTGCGGCGAGCGCGGCCCACGCGGGCACGCGGGAAAGCCATCGCATCGCCGGGAACTATGCCAACAGCGTCCGGAGTGGACGGCGTCCGAGCCGGTCCGTACACTGCGGTCGTCCCCTTTAAGCCGGTCCAGAGAGATCGGAAAGGAGCGAGAATGAGTACGCATGCCGCCGGCCTCCCGGCCGGAACGGGCCGCAGGGCCGAGAAGACACTTCTGGACGCCCAGGCGCTCGGACGGACGCTCTCGCGGATCGCCCACGAGATCATCGAGCGGAACGACGACCTCGGCTCGCTCGCGCTCGTCGGGATCCACACCCGCGGCGTCCCGATCGCGGAGCGGCTCGCCGCCCTGATCGAGGAGCGCACGGGCGAGGAGATCTCGCTCGGCGCGGTCGACATCACCTTCAACCGGGACGACCGCCAGGCGCCGGCCGGCGTCCCGGGCGCGGGGCAGCCGGTCGTGAACGCGACCGACCTCGACTTCGACCTCGCGGGCACCACGGTCGTGCTCGTGGACGACGTCCTCTACACGGGCCGCACGATCCGGGCGGCGATCGAGACGCTCTTCGAGCACGGCCGGCCCGCCCGGGTGCAGCTCGCCGTCCTCGTCGACCGCGGCCACCGCGAGCTGCCGATCCGCCCCGACTACGTGGGCAAGAACCTGCCGACCTCCCGGAGCGAGCGGATCCAGGTGCAGCTCGAGGAGTCGGACGGGATCGAGCGGATCCTCCTTCTCGACGTCGCGGAGGAGGAGTCCAATGGCTGACCGGCACCTGATCTCCATCTCCGACCTCGAGCGGGGAGACGTGGAGCGGATCCTCGAGACCGCCCACGCGCTCGACGGCGCGGGCAAGGTTCCCGCCCTGGCCGGCAGGCTCGTGATCACCCTCTTCTACGAGTCCTCGACGCGCACGTCGTCGAGCTTCGAGCTCGCCGCGAAGCGCCTCTCCGCCGACACGATGTCGATCAGGTCGAGCGGGTCCTCGGTGGACAAGGGCGAGTCGCTCAAGGACACGATCCTCACGCTGTCCGCCTACGACCCGGCCGCGATCGTGATCCGGCACCCGCAGAGCGGGGCGCCCGAGCTCGTCGCCCGGCACTCCGATGCCGCGGTCGTCAACGCGGGCGACGGCAAGCGCCAGCACCCCACCCAGGCGCTGCTCGACCTCTACACGATGCTCGGCTCCTTCGGCCGGCTCGAGGGGTTGCACGTCGCGATCGTGGGCGACGTCCTCCACTCGCGCGTGGCCCGCTCGCTCGTCCAGGCGCTCGCCCTCGTCGGAGCCCACGCCACCGTCGTCGGCCCGCCGACGCTCGTTCCCGCGGCCCTGGAGGGCCTCGGCTGCAGCCGCTCCACCGACATCCGCACGATCGCCGACGCCGACGTCGTCTACGTTCTGCGGATGCAGAAGGAGCGGATGCTCCCGGGTGCCAACTACGTGCCGAGCCTGCGTGAGTACACGGCGCGCTGGGGCGTCACCCCGGAACGGCTCCGGCCCGGCCAGAAGGTGATGCACCCCGGGCCGATGAACCGCGGGATCGAGATCGACTCCCGGGTCGCCGACTCGGCCGACTCGCTGATCCAGGCGCAGGTGCGCTCCGGGCTCGCCGTGCGCGCCGCCGTCCTCCACGACCTCGTCGCCGCGGACGTTCGCGCGGTCGCGCCGGTCGAGATGAGGGTGGCCTGATGCTCGCCTGCAGGAATGGCCACTACGACTCGCTCACCCTCGAGGGGCGGCTCGCGGGCGGCGAATGCGTCGCCGTCACGGTCGAGAACGGTGTGATCTCGCGGATCGAGCCGGCCGCCGCGACCGCACGCGTGCTGGCGCCGGCCTTCGTCGATCCCCATGTGCACCTGCGGACGCCGGGCCGCGAGGACGAGGAGACGATCGCGAGCGGGACCGCCGCGGCCGCGGCAGGCGGCTACTGCGCGATCCTCGCGATGCCGAACACCGACCCCGTGGTCGACTCCGCGACAGTGCTCGGCTCGCTGCTCGCGACGGCGCGGCAGGAGGCGCTCGTCCCCGTCGGTTTCATGGCCGCGATCTCGAAGGGGCAGGACGGGGAGACGCTGACCGAGATGGGCGAGCTCGCCGACGCGGGTGCCGCGGGCTTCACGGACGACGGCCGCCCGGTCGCCTCTGCCGCGCTGCTCTGGCGAGCGCTCCAGTACTCGGAGGTGGCCGGGAAGCCGATCGCGCTCCACTGCGAGGAGCCGACCCTGTCGCGCGCCGGCCACATGCACGACGGCTCGCTCTCGGCCGAGCTCGGCGTCGCCGGCTGGCCGTCGATCGCCGAAAGCGTCATGGTCGAGCGCGACCTCGCGCTCGCCGCCTACGAGGGGCGGCCGCTGCACCTGATGCACCTCTCGGCCAGGGAGTCGGTGCTCGCGCTCCGGCGCGCCCACGAGGACGGCGTCGCCGCCACGGCGGAGGTGACGCCCCATCACCTCGTCCTCACCGACGAGGCGGTGCGCACGCTCGACCCGAACACGAAGATGAACCCGCCGCTCGGCGGCGCGGACGATCGCGAGGCGCTGATCGCCGCCTTGCGCGACGGGACGATCGCCTGCATCGCCACGGATCATGCGCCGCACTCGCGCGAGGAGAAGGACGCCCCCTTCGAGGAGGCCCCGTTCGGGGTCACCGGCCTCGAGACGGCGTTCGCGGCGCTGAACACCCATCTCGTCCAGCCGGGGCTCGTCCCGCTGGAGACGATCCTGGAGCGGCTCTCGGGCGGCCCGGCACGGGCGCTCGGGCTGGTCGAGCCCCGGATCGAGGTCGGTGCGAAGGCGAACCTCGTCCTGCTCGACCTCGACGAGGAGTGGACGGTGACGGAGGAGGGCTTCCGGTCGCGCTCGGCCAACTCCTGGCTCCTCGGCCGGACCCTGCGGGGACGCGTCGTGACCACGGTCGCCGACGGCAGAAGGGTGCACGGATGAGCGCCTTCCTCGCGCTCGAAGACGGGACGATCTTCCGCGGCGCTTCGGTCGGCGCCGAAACGATCGCGTTCGGCGAGGCTGTCTTCACGACGGGGATGACCGGGTATCAGGAGACCGTGACCGACCCGAGCTTCGCCGAGCAGCTCGTCTGCTTCACCGCGCCGATGGTCGGGAACTACGGCGTCGCCGAGACGCGCGCCGAGTCCGAGGGGGCGCACGCGCGCGCGGCCCTGATGCGCGAGGCCCGCGGACCCGAATGGACGGGCTGGCTCGCCGAGCAGGGACTCGTCGGGATCACCGGAATCGACACGCGCTCGCTGGTGCTGAAGCTCCGCGAGAGCGGCGCCCTCAGGGCCGCGGCGGTCGCGGACGGCACGAGCGAGGAGGCGGCGCTCGAGGCGGTGCGCGAGCTGCCCTCGATGGCCGGGGCAGCGCTCGTCGAGCAGGTCTCGACCCGTCAGCCCTACGTCTACACCGAGGAGGGCACGATCCGCGTCGCGGTGGTCGACTACGGCTGCAAGCGGTCGATCCTCCGGCGTCTCGCCTCGGCGGGGGCCCAGGTGACCGTCTTCCCGCACGAAGCCGATGCGGACGAGCTCGCTGGTTACGACGCGGTGCTGCTCTCGAACGGGCCGGGCGACCCCGAACCGCTCCAGGACGAGGTCCGCGAGCTCGAGCAGCTGCTCGGCCGGGTGCCGGTGCTCGGGATCTGCCTCGGGCATCAGCTGCTCGGGCTGGCGACCGGGCACGGGACGTTCAAGCTCCCCTTCGGCCACCGCGGCACGAACCACCCGGTGGTCGAGCGCCGGAGCAGCCGCGTCCTCGTCACGAGCCAGAACCACGGCTTCGCAGTCGCACCGACCGATGCGGACGAAGCCACGCACGTCTCGCTCTACGACGGCACCGTCGAGGGCTTCGACTTCCCCGACCTCAAGGCCCGCTCCGTCCAGTTCCACCCCGAGGCGGGACCCGGGCCGCACGACGCCTGGCCGATCCTGGAGCGGTGGCTCGAGGAGGTGCGGAATGCCTAGGCGGAACGACATCCAATCGATCTGCCTGATCGGCTCCGGCCCGATCGTGATCGGGCAGGCCTGCGAGTTCGACTACGCCGGCTGCCAGGCGCTGAAAGTGCTGCGCGAGGACGGGTTCCGGACGATCGTCGTCAACTCGAACCCGGCCACGATCATGACCGACCCTGGCTTCGCCGACCGCACCTACCTGGAGCCGCTCGACCTCGAGGGCGTCGCCGACGTGCTCGGGCGGGAGCGGCCGGACGCGCTCCTGCCGACGCTCGGCGGCCAGACAGCGCTCAACCTCGCGATCGAGCTGGCCCGGGAGGGCGTCCTCGACGCGCTCGGGATCGAGCTTCTCGGCGCCTCCGTGGACGTGATCGCCCGGGCCGAGGACCGCGAGCTCTTCCGCGACGCCGTCGAGAGCTGCGGGCTCGTCGTGCCCAACTCGCGGATCGTCACCTCGCTTGACCAGCTGGAGGGCGCGCCGATCCCGGCGGTCGTTCGGCCCGCCTACACGCTCGGCGGCCACGGCGGCGGCTTCGCCTGGACGGAGGCCGAGCTGCGCGCCCAGGTCGAACGGGGGCTGCGCGAGAGCCCGATCGGCCAGGTGCTGGTCGACGAGTCGATCAAGGGCTGGGACGAGTTCGAGCTCGAGGTGATCCGCGACCGCCGCGACAACGTCGTGATCGTCTGCTCGATCGAGAACATCGACCCGATGGGCGTCCACACGGGCGACTCGGTCACGGTCGCGCCGCAGATGACGCTCTCCGACGAGGCCTACCAGGAGCTCCGCGACGCGGCGGCGGCGATCGTGCGTGCCGTCGGCGTCGAGACCGGCGGCTCCAACGTCCAGTTCGCCCGCAACCGCGACACGGGCGAGGTCCGCGTGATCGAGATGAACCCCAGGGTCTCGCGCAGCTCCGCGCTCGCGTCGAAGGCGACCGGCTACCCGATCGCCAAGGTCGCGGCCAAGCTCGCGGTCGGCTACACGCTCGACGAGATTCCGAACGACCTGACGAAGACCACTCCGGCGAGCTTCGAGCCGACGCTGGACTACGTGGTCGTCAAGATCCCGCGCTTCGCTTTCGAGAAGTTCCCCGGCGCCGACACGACGCTGGGCACGCAGATGAAGTCGGTCGGCGAGGCGATGGGGATCGGCCGGACCTTCCAGGAGGCGTTCGGGAAGGCCTTCGCAAGCCGCGAGCTCGACGCCGGCTCGATCACGCCCTGGGCGACGCTCTCCGACCTCCCGGAGGGGATCCATCCCTGGTTCGAGCGGGAGCTCCGTGAGCTGGAGGCGAACGGCCTCCCTGCGGGGCCGAAGGCCTACCGCCGCGTCGATTCGTGCGCCGGTGAGGTCGAGGCGGGCTCGAACTACTACTACTCGACGACCGGCGAGGCCGACGAGGCCGCGCCCACGGGCGACGCACCCCGGGTCGTCATCCTCGGCTCCGGCCCGAACCGGATCGGCCAGGGGATCGAGTTCGACTACTGCTGCGTCCACGCCGTCCAGAGCTTCCGCGCGCAGGGTTACGAGGCCGTGATGGTCAACTGCAACCCGGAGACGGTCTCGACGGACTACGACACCTCCGACAGGCTCTACTTCGAGCCGCTGACCGCCGAGTACGTCCTCCCGATCCTCGAGCGCGAGCAGCCCATCGGCGTCGTCACGCAGTTCGGCGGCCAGACGCCGCTGAAGCTCGCCGCGGCGATCGAGGCGGCCGGGTTCACCCTGCTCGGGACGCCCGTGGAGGCGATCGACCTCGCCGAGGATCGGGAGCGCTTCGGGAAGCTGCTCGCCGAGCTCGGTGTCCGCTGCCCCGAGTGGGGGATCGCGGGCGACGGCGATGCCGCGGTCGAGGTCGCCGGGCGAATCGGCTATCCCGTCCTCGTCCGGCCGAGCTACGTGCTCGGCGGCCGGGCGATGCGGGTGTGTTACGACGAGGAGCAGCTCCGCGCCGCGATGCGGGGGATCTCCGGCGACGTGCTCGTCGACCGCTTCCTCGAGGGTGCGCTCGAGATCGACGTGGACGCGCTCTGCGACGGCGTCTCCGTCCACGTTGGCGCGGTCATGGAGCACGTCGAGGAGGCAGGCGTCCACTCCGGCGACTCCTCGTGCGTCCTCCCGGCGCCCTCGCTCGACGACGAGCAGTACGCGGAGATCGTCCGCGCCGTGCGCCGGCTCGGGCCTGCGCTCGGAGTGGTGGGGCTGCTCAACGTCCAGTTCGCGCTCTCCGCCGGGGAGCTGCACGTGCTCGAGGTCAACCCGCGTGCCTCGCGGACGGTCCCGTTCGCCTCGAAGGCGACCGGGGTCAACCTGGTCGACGCGGCAGCGCGGCTCGCGGCCGGCGCGCGGCTCCACGAGCTCCAGCTACCGGCCGAGCGCCGGCCCCGGCACATCAGCGTCAAGGCCGCTGTGCTCCCGTTCGCCCGCTTCCCCGGTGCCGATCCGGTGCTCGGGCCGGAGATGCGCTCGACCGGCGAGGTGATGGCGACCGCGGATGACCTCCCGACGGCGTTCGCGAAGGCCGAGCGGGCCGCCGGGCGCCCTCTGCCCAACTCCGGCACGGCGTTCCTCTCGGTCCGCGAGGCGGACAAGGTCGGGATTGTCCCGGTCGCGGGCGACCTGGCCGCGCTCGGCTTCCACCTCCTCGCCACCGGCGGCACGGCCCGCGTGCTCGCGGCGGCGGGGATCGAGGCGGAGGTCGTCGCCAAGGTCTCGCAGGCGGCCGCGGAGGACGAGCATGTCGTCGGCCTGATCCGCGACGGCCGCTGCGATCTCGTGATCAACACCCCCCAGGGCTCCGGGGCGGCCCTCGACGGCTCGCTGATCCGGGAGGCGGCGTTGCTCGCCCGCGTCCCCTGTGTGACGACGCTCGCTGCCGCACGCTTCGCCGTGGCGGCGATCGCCCACCGCCGGCCCGAGGTTCCCCTCTCGCTCCAGGAGCGGCTCGCGCTCGAGGCGGCCGCCGCCGACGAGGAGAAGGCCGATGCAACGCGCGCGGCTTAGGGTCACGGGCGCCGAAGGCGTCGGTCCCTACACGCTCCTCCGCGTCGAGCGCCGCGACCTCGAGCCGGGGCTTCCCGGTCAGTTCTTCATGCTCGAGGCGCCCGGCCGCGTCTTGCCCCGCCCGATGAGCCTCTGTCTCGCGAGCGGCAACGAGCTTGCGTTCCTGATCGACCCGATCGGCCCCGGGACGCAGGCGCTCTGCGCGCTCGGCCGCGGCGACGAGCTGCACGTGCTCGGCCCGCTCGGGAACGGCTTCGACCTCGATGTGGAGCGGCCGCTCCTCGTCGGCGGCGGGATCGGCATCGCGCCGCTGCCGTATCTCTCGGAGCGCTTGGGGAACCCGCCCGCGATCCTCGGCTTCCGGAGCGCATGGCACGCCGAGGCGGCCGCGCTGGTGCCGAACGCGGAGGTCTGCCTCGAGCCCACCTACGTGACCGAGCTCCTGCCCGACGGGCCTGCCGACGTGCTCGCCTGCGGCCCCGAGCCGATGCTCGGAGCGCTCCGGGCGCTCGTCCCGGACGCCCAGCTCGCCTGGGAGGCGCCGATGGCCTGCGGCTACGGGGCGTGCTACGGCTGCGTCGTCGAGATCGAGGGGGAGCTGCGCCGGCTCTGCGTCGACGGGCCCGTGCTCGGAGCGCGAAGGGAGTCGGTGGCCCTGAGCCACTGAGTCGCCCCGTGTCACTCCTGCTCAACGCCTCCGGCTGCCTCGACGCGCTGACCGCACCGGATGTCGCCCGCTCGCTCGACGCGTTCGTCTCGAAGACGATCACGCCCGAGCCGCGCGGGGGCAATCCGCCGGTCCGGATCGCCGAGACCGATGCGGGGATGCTGAACGCGATCGGCCTCGCCAATCCGGGCCGGGAGCGCTTCCTCGCTGAGGTGCTCCCGCGCCTGCGCGAGCTCGACGTGCCCCTGTGGGTCTCGGTCGGGGGCTTCTCGGCCGCCGATTACGCCGAGACGTGCGCCCGGCTCGAGGACGTGACGATCGAGCTCAACCTCTCCTGCCCGAACGTGGACGAGGCACCCGAGGGCGCCGCCGAAATCGTGGCTGCGTGCCGTGCGGCCACTTCGCTGCCCCTCTACGCCAAGCTCTCGCCGGCCGCCTGGGACATCGCCGAGGTGGCACGCGCCGTCGAGGCCGCGGGTGCGGACGGGCTCTCGCTCGTGAACACGCTCCGCGGGCTCGCGCTCGACTCGAGCCTCCGGCCGAAGCTCGCGCGGGGGGCCGGCGGGTACTCCGGCCCGGCCCTGAAGCCGGTCGCGCTCGCCGCCGTTCACGCGTGCGCGAGCGCCGTCGCACTCCCGATCGTGGGCATGGGCGGGGTCGCCTCGGGCCTCGACGCCCTGGAGCTGATCGCCGTCGGCGCGAGCGCCGTGGCGGTCGGCACGACCCTCTTCTCCGACCCCGGTGCGCCGGCCCGGATCCGCACCGAACTCGTGGCCGAAGCGGCGGCCCGGAACCTTGGACATCCCCTCGCCGCGAGGGGCCTCGCGCACGGATCGCCGCCCGTTTTTGTTGCCGGGTAAGGCAACAAATCGGCAAAAAGCCTGGAAAAGCGTGAAAAAGTGACTGCTTGACCCAACTCCCGGGGCTGCTAGTATCCCGCGCTCATGGTGACGTCGAAGACGCAAGCCCAGGCCCCGCTGCGCTCGCTCGATCAACGAATGGAAGCCCTCAAGCGGGCCAACGACATTCGGGTTCGGCGCGCCAAGCTGAAGAAGGACCTCAAGGATGGCCGGGTTCAGATCGAGTCGATCCTCATGGATCCTCCCGAGTACGTCTCGACCGCGAAGGTCTTCGACATGCTGATGGCGGTGCCGAAGTTCGGCCGCGTCAAGGCGGCCCGGCTGCTCAACCACTGTCGGATCAGCCAGTCGAAGACCGTGGGCGGGCTGTCCGAGCGGCAGCGGGCCGAGCTCATTGGCCTCTTCAACAAGTAGCTCGATCCCGGTCTTCGTGATCACCGGCCCTTCGGGCGCCGGCAAGGGAACGCTGATCAAGCGGCTGGTCGAGCGGCTGCCCGAGCTCGAGGTCGCGGTCTCCGCGACGACCCGGCCGCAGCGCCCCGGTGAGGAGGACGGCCGGGAGTACTGGTTCCTCGACGAGACGGAGTTCGTCCGTCGGATCGACGCGGGGCAGTTCCTCGAGCACGTCGAGTACGTCGGCGGGCGGTACGGCACGCTCGCGACCGAGATGGCGCGGATCTCGGAGGACGGGCGCGTCTGCGTGCTCGAGCTGGAGATCGAAGGCGCGCTCCGAGTCCAGGAGGAAGTCGCGGCGGCAATCACGCTCTTCATCGCGGCGGACGTGCCGGAGCTGGAACGCCGGCTCCGCGCTCGCGCCACAGAGAGCTCGGGTGAGATCGGCGAGCGGATCGCGCTCGCCCGCCATCAGCTCGAGCAGGCCTATCGCTTCCGCTACATGGTCCGGAACGACGACGTCGAGCGGGCTACCGAGGCGCTCGCGGCCCTCGTCGAGCGAGAGCTCGTGCTCGCAGGTACCATGACGCCGTGATCTCCCCTCGCATCGATCAGTTGCTGGATACCGACAACGGCGGCGTCGACTCGCGCTACGCGCTGGTGATCGTCTCCGCGAAGCGGGCTCGGCAGATCAACAACTATCACCACCAGCTCGGTGAGGGCATGGGCTTCGAAGAGGCCCCGCCGCCCTTCGTCGAGTCGCGCTCGAAGAACTACCTGACCATGTCGCTGGAGGAAGTCGCCCAGGGCAAGATCAAGTACGACTACAAGCTCGCCAAGCCTGGCAAGCCCGGCAAGTCCAAGTAGTCGCGCGGCCTCGGGCCGCCTCTTCGCCTCTCGCAGCTGGTCGTCTCGCACGTGGCCGCCGTAGGCACAATGTGCCAATGGCCCGCATCCTCCTCGGGATCACGGGTGGCATCGCGGCCTACAAGGCGTGCGAGCTGCTTCGGCTGCTCGTCAAGGCCGGCCACGACGTGCTGCCGCTGCCGACCCCCGGCGCGGAGCGCTTCGTCGCCGCCGACACCTTCTTCGCCCTCGCGCGCAAGCCGCGAACCGAGGCCCCGTATCCACATCTCGACCGCGCCGACGCACTCGTCGTCGCCCCGCTGACCGCGAACACGCTCGCCAAGCTCGCGCATGGGCTCGCGGACAACGTGCTCACCGAGGCGGCGCTCGCCCATCGCGGCCCGCTCGTGCTCGCGCCGGCGATGAACACCCGGATGTGGGAGCACCCCGCGACGCAGGCCAACCTCGCGCTCCTGCTCGAGCGGGGTGCCGTCGTCGTCGGCCCCGGCGACGGCGAGCTCGCCGAGGGTGAAGTGGGGGCGGGACGGCTGGCGGAGCCGGCCGAGATCGTGGCCGCGCTCGACGCCGTGCTCGGCAGGCCCGGCTCGCTGACCGGACGCCGCGTCCTCGTCACGGCCGGGGGCACACGGGAGCCCGTCGACTCCGTCCGCTTCCTCGGCAACCGCTCGTCCGGCCGGATGGGCGTCGCCCTGGCGGCGGAGGCGCATCGCCGCGGGGCGGAGGTCACACTCGTCGCCGCGAACCTGGCTGTCGCAGCTCCGGCAGGGGTCGAGGTCGTCCAGGCTGCGACCGCCGCCGACCTCGAGCGGGAGACAACCTCCCGCGCCTCGGGGGCGGACGTCGTGCTGATGGCCGCCGCTGTCGCCGACTACCGGCCTGCGGAGCCGATCGAGGGCAAGCGCCCGAAGGACGGCGCCGGCTGGGAGCTCGCGCTCGAGCCGACCGCGGACGTCCTCGCCGCGCTCGGGGCCCGGGAGCGCAACGGACAGGTGCTCGTCGGCTTCGGTGCCGAGTCGGGCCCCGACGGGCTGGCCCGGAAACGGGAGCTCCTGAACAGCAAGAACGTCGATCTCGTCGTCTACAACGATGTGGGCCGTGACGGGATCGGGTTCGACGCCGACGACAACGAGGTCACCCTCGTGACCCGGACCGGCGAGCGCGAGGTCGCCCGCGCGCCCAAGCCTGCGATCGCCGCGGCCGTCCTCGACGAGGTGGAGCGGCTCCTGGAGGGTCATGGAGGCTCGTAGGAGCCCCGCCCTCGACGCGTCCGCCGAGACGCTCGAGCGGATCGTCGAGAACGTGGCCCGCGTCGTGCACGCGCCCGCCGAGACGCTGCGGCTCGCCGTCCTCGCGCTGATCGCCGAGGGGCACGTGATCATCGAGGACTTCCCCGGAGTGGGGAAGACGATGCTGGCGAAGGCGCTCGCCCGCTCGGTCGCCGTCGAGTTCTCGCGGCTCCAGTTCACTCCCGACCTGCTCCCCTCGGACGTCACCGGCGTCAACGTCTTCAACCAGCGCACAAACGGGTTCGAGTTCCGGGCGGGGCCGGTGTTCGCGAACGTGCTCCTCGTCGACGAGATCAACCGGGCATCCCCGAAGACGCAGTCGGCGCTGCTCGAGGCGATGGAGGAGACTCAGGTCACGATCGACGGGGAGAGCTACCCGCTGGAGCGCCCGTTCATGGTGCTCGCGACCCAGAACCCGATCGAGTACGAAGGCACGTACCCGCTCCCGGAGGCGCAGCTCGACCGCTTCACGATGCGGCTCTCGCTCGGCTATCCGGCGCTCGCCGAGGAGGCGCAGATGCTCGCGGAGCAGACGACGGCGCCGCCGCTCGAGACCCTCGAGGCCGTCGCATCCGCGGAGGAGCTGCGCGCCGCGATCGAGGAGGCGAGGGGGATCTACGTCGAGGAGAGCCTCAACCGCTACGTCGTCGCCGTCCTCCGGCACACCCGCTCCAGCCCGCGGCTCGCCCTGGGCGCCAGCCCCCGCTCGGGGATCGCGCTACTCCGGGTCGCGAAGGCGCGGGCGCTCTTCGAGGGACGTGACTTCGTCACCCCGGACGACGTCAAGACGATCGCCGCCCCCGTGCTCGCCCACCGGTTGATCCTCGCGCCCGAGGCGCGCTCCGCCGGCGTCACGGCCGCCGAGGTCGTGCGGGAAGCCGTGGACGCGACACCCGTCCCCGTCTAGCTTGACCCGGCGGGGGAAGCTCACGCTCGCACTGGGGGCCGCGGCCTACCTCGCAGCCTGGCTCTTCGGCGTCCGCGCGCTCTACCCGGTCGCGACCGGGCTCGTGCTCGCCGTGCTCGCCGCCCGGGCCTGGGTCGGCCTCGCGGGTGGGCCGATCGTGCTCCGACGCCGCGCCGGCCGAGGGCTCCATTTCGAGGGAGAGGATGTCTGGGTGACCCTGGAGGCGATCCCGGAGGCCAGGCTGCCGCCGCCGTCGCTCGCGGTCCGCGAGCAGGGCCCGCGGCTGGGCGAGCGCCGGACGACGCTGGCCCGCGGGCGACGCTCGCACCGGGGCACGTACGTGCTCGAGGCGGTCCGGCGCGGCCGCTACTCCGTGGAGCAGGCGGTTGCCGTACTGGAGGATCCGTTCGGGCTCGCCCACGCGGAGGTGGCGCTGGAGCCGGGGGCGGCGCTCGTCGTCTATCCCCGGCTCGTCGAGCTCGGGGCGCTCTTCTCGGAGACGGGCGCCCACGCCCAGGAGGGTCGCCGGCTCCTGCTCCGGCGGCCGTCCGGATTCGACCTGCACTCAGTCCGGGAGTACGAGCAGGGGGAGTCGCTGCGCAAGGTGCACTGGCCCACGACCGCGCGGCGGGGCCGGCTGATGGTCAAGGAGCTCGAAGACTCTCCCCGGGACGAGATCGCGATCGTGCTCGACACCGACGAGCGCGGCGTCGCCGGGGACAGCTTCGACGAGGCCGTCCGCGCGGCGGGCTCGATCCTGCGAACGCACGTCTCCCGGGGGCGGCGCTGCCTGCTCCTGCTCAACGGCGTGCCGCCGCTGAACGTGCCAGTCGCCTCCCTCGAGGGCGACTGGCGCGCCGCGCTCGATGCGCTCGCAGCCGTGGCGCCCGGCCGGGCGCCCGCGCTCGAGGAGACGCTCGTCCGCGAGGGCGGGCCTGCGGCGCGTGCCCTCGAGCTCGTCGTCGTCACCTCCCGGATCGCCGCCGGTCTCTCCCGCGAGCTCGCCCGCCGGGCGAGTGCGGGCCAGGGGGTCTCGCTCGTCTGGGTCGACTCCGCCAGCTTCGCCGGTCGCCCGTCCACGACCGAGCCCGAGCTCCTCCGCCTCTCGAGCGCGGGCGTCGCGGTCGCGGTCGTCCGCGAGGGCGACGACCTCGGCTCGATCCTCGGTGCCGCACCGGTAGCCCGCCGTGCGTAGAGCCCTCGCCGCCACCGCGCCGCCCTCGGTGCTGGTCGCCGTCGCCTGGCTGCGCCTGGAGAACGGCCCCACGGGCGGCGACGGGCTCGTGGCGCTGGCCCTGGCGCTCTCGCTCGTCCTTTTGCCGACCCTCAGGCTCCGGCTGTTGGCGCTCCCGTGGCTGGCTCTGGCGGCAGCCGGCGCGGCGTTCGGCTCGCCGGCGCTCGACGGCGGCCCCCACCGGGGCTTCCTCGAGCACGCGGCCTCCAGGTTCGGGCACGGGCTCTCGTCGTTCTACGACGTCCTCGTCCCCTTCGCGGGTGCTTCCCAGCCCGAGATGCACGGCGTCCTCGTGTTCGCCGTCTTCGGGTTCACGGCGGCGCTCGTGCTGGCGGTGGGCGCACGTCGGCCGCTCGCGGCGGTGCTCGTGCTGCTCGTCGCGGTCGGCTGGCCGCTCGCGCTCCTGCCCACGCACGGCCTCGCGTACGGCGCGCTCCTGCTCGGAGCCGCGCTCTGGCTCCTCGCCTCGCTGCGCACCGCGCGCCCCGTTCCGGCGCTCGTCGCCGCGGCACTCGTCCTGGCCGCCGCACTCGCGCTCTCCAGCACGGCCGCCGTCGCCAAGGACGGGGTCCTCGCCTGGCAGGACTGGCGCCCCCAGCGCGGCTCGGGCGACCCCGTCCGCGTCGACTACGTCTGGGACGCGAACTACGCGGGGGTCTCCTTCCCCGAGCAGCCCACGACCGTCCTGCGCGTTCGCGGCCCCCGGCGGGCGCTCTACTGGCGCGCGACCACGCTCGACCAGTTCACCCAGGACCGGTGGATCGAGAGCCACGGCCCGCTCGAGGCCCGCCGGTTCGCGGGACCGCTCGAGGACGACCCGCTGCTGCCGCCGGCCGCGTCCGACCCGAAGAACTGGGTGCAGCAGGAGGTGGAGGTCGCCGCGCTCGCCGACGACCATCTCGTCGCGGCGACGGCGCCCGTGGCGCTCGAGGCCGGCAGGCTCGGCCGCCTCGTCCGGCTCGAAGGTGGGATCTTCCGGCGGCTGGACGGCGGGCTCTCGCGAGGCCAGCAGTACACGGTCTGGAGCTATGCGCCCCGGCCCAACCCGAAGCAGCTCGCAGCCGCGCGTGCGGAGTACCCGGAGGCCCTCGACGAGTACCTCCGGATCGACCGGACGCAGGTGCCCGGCTACGGCGCCCCAGACCGGGCGGCCGTGCTCGAGGCGCTCTTCACTGATCAGCGGCAGCTCGCGCTCTGGGGCTACCGGGGCGTCTATCGTCAAGCCGAGCGGCTCGCGGTGGGGGCCCGGAGCCCGTACGGCGCGGTGGTCGCGATCGAGGCGTGGCTTCGCTCGACCGGCGGCTTCACCTACGACGAGCAGCCGCCGGCGCCCGGCGCCCGCCCGCCGCTCGCCTTCTTCGTGGACGAGTCGCGCCGTGGCTACTGCCAGCACTTCGCCGGCGCAATGACCCTGATGCTGCGCTTCCTCGGGATCCCGTCCCGGGTCGCGGCGGGGTTCACGAGCGGCTCGTACAGCCGGGGCACGTGGACGGTCACCGACCGCAACGCTCACGCTTGGGTTGAGGCCTGGTTCCCCGGCTACGGCTGGCTTTCCTTCGACCCGACTCCCGGCCGCGGCGAGCTCGGCGCGAGCTACAGCTCGTCGTCGCCGGTGTTCAACGCGGGCGACGCGGTCGGCGCGGCCTTCCGCGGCACCGGGGTGGCCGGCGGCGCCGACCCGGGGGGAGCCGGGGAGCTGGACCGCCTGGACGCGCTCCGGGAGCGCGCCGGGCGCCGGCCGGTGGTGGCGCCGCACCGCTCGAGCACGTTCTGGCTGGTGCTCCTGGGCGCCCTGGCGGCAGGGGCCGCATTCGGGGGCGGCAAGCTCGCCTGGCGGCGCCTCCGGTATCTCGGCCGCGAGCCGCGGGGGGTCGCCGGGGCCGCTCGGCGCGAGCTCGTCGAGTTCCTCGCCGACCAGGGATTCGCCCTCACTCCGAGTGTGTCGCCGCAGGAGCTGCACCGGCTCGTGCACGCCGAGCTGGGGGTGGACGGCCGCCCGTTCGCGCGGGCGCTTGCCGAGGCCCGCTTCGGGCCTCCCGAGCACGCGGCCGCTGCGGCCGCAAGCGCGCGCCAGGAGCTGCGGGCGCTCCTCCGCCGGATCCGCCGCGGCTTGAGCCGGATGCAGCGGCTGCGCGGCTTCCTCGCACTCGGCTCGTTCCGGGGATGACCCTCGCCGCCGTCGTCATCGCAGCCGGCGTCGGGAGCAGGATGCGCCCGCTGACGGAGACCTGGGCGAAGCCGCTCCTGCCCGTGGACGGGACGCCGGTGCTCGCGCACCTGCTGCGCGAGCTCGCCGCGGCCGGCTGTCCGCGCGCGACGATCGTCACGGGTCATCTCGCCGAGCAGGTGGAGCGGCTCGTGGGCGACGGATCGTCCTTCGGCCTCGAGGTCGCCTATGCCCGGCAGGCCTCGCCGGACGGCTCCGCGGACGCGGTCGCCGTTGCGGGCGCGGTCCCGCCCTACCTGGTCGTTGGCGCAGACACCGTCTTCACCCCGGGAGACGTCTCCCGCGTGGCCGCGGCGCTCGACGGGGCGGCCGGCGTGCTCGCCGTGCGGAGACGGCGCGACGGGGAGCCGGTGCGAAACGGCGTGGGCGTGAGGGACGGCTGGATCGAGCGGCTGCACGTCGAGGAGGGCGAGCACGCCGGCGCCCCGCTCTGGGCCGTCGGGCCGGCGGTCGCGGCCCGGATCGACGAGCGGCCCGGCGACCCGCCCTTCGAGCTCGCGACGGCGTTTCAGGGGGCGATCGACGCGGGAGAGCGGATTCGGGCGGTCGAGATCGGGCCGACGCGGGACCTGACGGCGCCGGCAGACCTCCTCCGTGAAAACTTCCCGTACCTGAGCACCCTGTGACCGACGCCTACGACCTCTACCAGCAGGGCCGCACCCATCTCGGCAAGGGCATGGCCGCACAGGCCACGGTGGCCCTCGAGAAGGCGAAGACGCTCGAGCCGGACAAGGCCTCGATCCGGGAGGCGCTCGGGATCGCGTACTTCCGGATCCAGCGCTGGCGCGAGGCGGAGGCCGAGTTCCGCGCGGTGCTCGAGCTGTCGCCGACCGACGACTACGCCCACTACGCGCTCGGCCGCGCGCTCGAGAAGCAGGGCAGGGACGCCGAGGCGAACGGGCACTACAAGCTGGCGAGCTCGATGAGCCCCGGCTCGGAGCAGTACGCCGACCGGATCATGGAACTCGAGCCGCCGGAGGGGGACGGGGAAGAGAGCTAGTTGCTCAGAGCAACTACGTCATCCGCTCGCCGGTGACCCTGCGGACCTCCGCGAGCGACGTGACCCCGGCGCGGGCGAGGCGCAGGCCGTCCTCCCGCATCGTCGTCATTCCCTCGGCGACGGCGGCGGAGAAGATCTCCTCGGTCGAGCTCTCGACGAGCCCGCGGATCCGGCCCCGGATCGGCATCACCTCGAAGAGCCCGACCCGACCGGCGTAGCCCGTCTGTGAGCAGGCCTCGCAGCCGACGCCGCGGTAGAGCCAGACGCCGGTGTCGAAGGAGGAGAGGCCGACATCGGCGAGCTCGTGCTCCTCGGGCGTGTAGGGCTCACGGCAGTGCCCGCAGAGCTTCCGCGCGAGACGCTGGGAGACGATGCAGTTGAGCGAAGTTGCGATCAGTCCTGAGTCCACGCCCATGTCCCGGAGGCGGGCGATCGCGCTGGCCGCGTTCTGGGCATGGAGCGAGCTGAGCACGACATGACCGGTCATCGCCGCCTGGAAAACGATCTGAGCGGTCTCCTCGTCCCGGATCTCCCCGACGAGGATGACGTCGGGGTCGGAGCGGAGGATCGTCCGGAGGCCGCTCGCGAAGGTGAGACCTGCCTTCGGGTTCACCTCGATCTGATCCGCGCCGGCGACCCGGTACTCGATCGGGTCCTCGATCGTCGTGATCTGGCGCTCGTCGTCGTTGAGCAGTGCCAGGGTGGCGTGGAGCGTCGTCGACTTCCCCGCCCCGGTCGGCCCGACGACGAGGATGGAGCCAAACGGTTGCTGGACGCAGCGGGTGAGAGCGGCCGCGGCCTCATCTCCGAGGCCAAGCTCCGCGAGCGAGCCGCACGGCTCGCCCGAGCCCATGATCCGGAGCGTCACCTTCTCGCCGAAGCTCGTGGGGAGGACGGCGACGCGGAGATCGACGGCGCGCTCGCCGGAGCGGATCGAGATCCGCCCGTCCTGCGGCAGCCGCTTCTCGGCGATGTCGAGCTCGGCCATCACCTTGAGCCGGCTCGTGACCGCGGGCTGGAGCGTGCGGGGCAGGGTGCCGAGGTCGCGCATGACGCCGTCGACGCGGACGCGGATCACCAGGCGGTCGCGTTGCGGCGTGAAGTGGACGTCGGAGGCGCCAAGGTCGAGCGCTCGACCGATCAGGTTGTTGACCTGCTTGATTGCGGGTGCGCTCGAGGCGGCGTCGCGGAGGTCGATCACGGTCGCGTCGTGGGCCTGGGGCCCCTCGTCGACGGCCTCGATCTCGGCGTCGGGCGCGTAGATCCGGGTGATCGCGCTCGCTACCGCGTCCGGAGAGGCGACTGCGAGCCGCACCTGGAGCCCGAGCACGAGCCTGAGATCGTCTGCGGCGACGACGTTCGTGGGGTCGCCGATCGCGACGAGGACGGCGCCGTCGCCGAGGAAGCGGATCGGAATCGCATCGAACCGGCGGGCGAGGTCCTCCGGGAGGAGGCCCGCGGCGCCGACGTCGATCACCTCGCGGGGAAGGTCGACGAAGGGCAGCTCGTGCTGCTCGGCGAGGACGCGCGCGACCTGCGTCGGCGTCACGAATCCGCGCGCGACGAGGATCTCTCCGAGCCGGACGCCCGATTGCTCCTTCTCGCGCAGCGCCGCCTCGAGTTGCTCGACGGTGAGCGCGCCGTCGCGCATCAGAAGCGCTCCGAGGGCGGGCCAGGGCTGGAGGGCGGCTTCCACGTCCCGGTGATCGGCCGCTGAGCGGCGGAAATGAGCTAGACGAGCCGGTCGCCGGTGACCCGGCGGATCTCGTCGAGGGAGGAGACGCCGGCCTCGCAGAGCCGGATCCCATCCTCGCGGAGCGTGATCATCCCGGCCTCGACGGCCGCGGCGAAGATCTCCTCGGTCGAGGCCTCGATCAGCCGGCGGATCCTCCCGGCCACCGGCATCACCTCGTAGAGCGCGACCCGGCCGCTGTAGCCCGTGCCGGCGCAGCGCACGCAGCCGCGGGCCCGGTAGAGCGGAGGGCCGCTGAGGCGGATCCCCTCGGCGAGCAGATCGTCGAGCTCAGCGGGGGACGGGTCGTACTCCTCGCGGCACTCGACGCAGAGCCGCCGGGCGAGCCTCTGGGCGACGATGCAGTTGATCGAGGTCGCGAGCAGCGACTGCTCGACGCCCATGTCGCGCAGCCGCGCGATCGAGCTTGCGGCGTTGTGGGTGTGCAGCGTCGTCAGGACGAGGTGGCCGGTCATCGCCGCCTGGATCGCGATCCGCGCCGTCTCCTCGTCCCGGACCTCGCCGACGAGGAGCACGTCGGGGTCGGAACGGAGGATCGTCCGGAGCCCGCGGGCGAACGTGAGCCCGGCCCGGGGGTTGACCTCGATCTGGTTCACGCCCGGAACCTGGTACTCGACCGGGTCCTCGATCGTCATCAGCACCCGGTCGGCGTCGTGCAGGAGCTCGAGGGCGGCGTAGAGCGTGGTCGTCTTGCCGCTGCCCGTCGGCCCGACGACGAGCACGGCGCCGTACGGCTGCCGGATCGCCCGCGCGAAGATCTCCTCTGCCGCGGCGCTCATCCCGAGCTGGGGCAGCCCGAGCCGGCCTGAGGCGCGATGGAGAATCCGAAGCACCACCTGCTCGCCGTAGGTGGTCGGGAGCACGGCGATCCGGAGGTCGATCGGGGAGTCGCCGTAGCGGATCGAGATCCGACCGTCCTGAGGGGCGCGGCGGTCGGCGATGTCGAGCTCGCCCATCACCTTGAGCCGCGCGATCACAGCGGGCTGGAGCGCCTTGGAAACGCTGGCGATGCTGCGCATGACGCCGTCGATCCGGGCGCGGACCTCGAGCCCGTTCTCCTGCGGCTCGAAGTGGATGTCGGAGGCGCCCTCCTCGATCGCCTGTGAAATCAGCTGATTGGCGAGCTTGATCGCGGGCGAGCCCGAGTTCCCGTCGCGCACGTCCTCGACCACGTGGAGCGGGAGAGGGGCCGGCGCCTGACCCTCTCCGACCTCGAGCGCCGAACGGTAGGCGCGGTCGATCGCGCGACCGAGGTCGTCCCGGGACACGACGACGAGCTCGACATGCAGCCCGAGCGCGAGCCGGAGGTCGTCCGAGGCGAGGACGTTCGTCGGGTCGGCGACGCCGATCCGCACGGCGTCCCCGACGAAGTCGAGCGGGAGGGCACCGAGCCGGCGGGCGATGTTCTCCGGCAGCAGCGCGACC
>JBBQHQ010000012.1:0-30483 GCA_038324115.1 Gaiellales bacterium | reverse complement strand
AGCCCGAACTGCTGGAGCCCGACGATCGAGCCGGCGGCGAGGCCCGAGAACGCCGCCACCATCACGATCGCCGCCGCGGTCACGATCCGCCCCGTCCGCTCCAGCCCGTGCGCGACCGCCTCCTCGTTCGTCGCCCCCTCGTCCCAGAACTCCCGCATCCGGGTGACGAGGAAGACCTCGTAGTCCATCGAGAGACCGAAGAGCATCGCGAAGAGGAAGATCGGGATCCAGGCCTCCACCTGGTCGAGTTGGTACATCCCGAGCACGTCGGCGCCGACCCCGTAGCGGAAGACGATCACGAGCAAGCCGTAGGTGGCGCCGATCGCGAGCAGGTTGAGCAGGACGGCCTTCAGAGGGAGCAGCAGCGAACGGAAGGCGCGCATCAGGGTCACGTAGGTCAGGATCAGGACGGCGAGCACGAGCCAGGGGAAGGCGCCGTAGGCCCGATCGATGAAGTCGATCCCCTGTGCGGGGCCGCCGCCGGCCCTGACCGTCGCGCTCTCGGGGAAGCCCGCCGCGGGGATCAGTTCCTGCCGCAGCCTCCGGGCGAAGTCCTGGGCGGGGAGCGCGCCGTACTCGTGCCGGCCGGCGAGGCTGACGTACGCGTAGCGGCCGGTCGGATCGACGAAGGGCGGCTGGGGCGCGTAGTCGACGCGGGCGACCTCCGGATCCGTCCGGGCCTCGGCGAGGAGGCGCTCGATCGCGGTCGCGACGGCCGGGGCGCGCACCCCTCCCGGCTCGCCGGAGTCCACGAGCACCTGGCTCGGCGCGAGCGCGCCCGGTCCGACCGCGTCGCGGAGCACGTTGAAGCCCTGGATCGACTCCGGCGACTGCGGCGTTCCCTCCACCGAGCCCGGCGTCAGCTGGAGGTCGAGCACGGGCGCCGCAGCGGCGACGAGGAGTGCTCCGCCGAGCGCGAGGTAGACCAGCGGCCGGCGCATGATCGAGCGCGCGAGCCGCGCCCAGAAGCCGCGGTCGGCGTCGGTCGTGCCGGCGAAGCGCGGCACGGGCAGCCGTAGGCGCCTGCGGAGGAAGCCCGCCACGTCGGCGCGCCGCGTCCCCTTCCTCCCGAAGAGGGAGAGCAGGACGGGCTGGAGGGTGACCGCCGCGACGATCGAGACGAGCGGGATCAGGAACCCGCCGACCCCCATCGAGACCATGAACGGGACCGGCATGAAGAGGAGCAGCGCCAGCCCGATCGCGACCGTCACGCCCGAGAAGACGACCGCGCGCCCTGCCGTCGCCATCGTCCGCACGACCGCGTCGTCCTTCGGACCGCCCCGCGCGAGCTCCTCGCGGTAGCGGTAGACGATCAGCAGCGAGTAGTCGATCGCGACCCCGAGGCCGATCAGCTGGACGAGGTTCGTTACGTAGACCGCCGTCGTCAGGTAGTGCGCGACCACCCAGACCACCCCAAGCGTGCCGCTGATCGTGCAGGCGGCGACCAGGAACGGCATCAGGACGGAGAACGAGAGCCCGAAGACGGCGAGCAGCACCGCCAGCGCGATCGGGAGCGCGATCGCCTCGCCCTTGACGAGATCCTCGGCGAAGATCGGGTCGAGGTCGGACTGGATCGCCGGCGTGCCGCTGACCCAGGCCTCCGCCCCGGCCGGGCTGCCGATCGCGGCCCGGACGGCGGGCGTCGTCCCCTTCGCCTCGGTCAGCGCGAGTGGGGTCGCGATCGTCCCGAAGAGCACGTTCGGCCCGGCCGCCTGGAGCGGCTGCGCCTCACCGCCCCGGACCGCGCCGGCGCCGCGCTCGAGCGCGGCCGTGAGCTCGCGGCGCACGGAGGCGTCCCCCGTGTCCGCGACACGGAAGACGACGAGGAACGAGCCGTCGTCCCGCTGCCCGAACTCCTCCGCGAGGATCGCGCGCACCTCCTCCGAGTCCGTCCCCGGCGTCGTGAACTCGTTCGAGAGCAGCGAGCTGAGGCTTGTGCTGAGCGCTCCGCCCACGAGCAGGACCACGAGCCAGGCCCCGAGCACGAAGCGCCGGTGGCGGAGGACGAGCCTCGTCCAGCGCTCCATCGTCTAGCCCTTGCTGCGGCGCCTGGCGGCCTTGCGGCGCTTGACGGCAGGGACGTTGCGGACGGCGTCGATCCAGACGTAGCTGCCGAAAGCGAGCCCGGCGGCGACGAGCTTGAGGATCCGGCGGACGAGAGTCATGTTCGGATCGTAGTGCGCGGGGTAGGCTCACCCGGAATGGCGCGGCGCGACATCGACCGTCTCCAGGGAGAGATCGAGGAGCTTTTCGCCGACCTCTGGCAGGTTCCCCGGTTCTCCGGGCTCCGGCACGGCTTCCGGCCGGCGATCGACTGCTTCCACACGGCCGACCCGAACGAGCTCACCGTCGTCGTCGAGCTGCCGGGCATCGAGCCCGACTCGATCCGGATCGTGGTGGAGGAGCGAGCGCTGACGATCGCGGGCGAGCGCGAGCGGCCCCGAGTCGAGGGCCAGGTCTACCAGCAGATGGAGATCGAGTACGGCCAGTTCGAGCGCACCCTGCAGCTCGCGGTCGAGGTGGACGCCGCCCGCGCGAACGCCCGCTACGAACGGGGCCAGCTCACCGTCACGCTCCCGATCGTCGAGCGCGCCCCGAGGCCGCAGCCGATCGCGATCGTCGTGCGGAGAATCGGGTGACCGAACTCGAGCTCGACTTCATCCCCGGCGGCCCCTCCCCCGCCGACGTGCCCGCGCAGCTGCCCGTGCTGCCCCTGAAGGAGACCGTCGTCTTCCCCGAGTCGATGACGCCGCTCGCGGTCGGCCAGGACCGCTCGGTCAAGCTGATCGACGACGTCGTGGCCGGGGAGCGGATGCTCGCGCTCTTCACGGTCAAGAACGCGGACGTCGAGCAGCCGGGCTGGGACGACGTCTACGACGTGGGCACTGTCGCCCTCGTGCACAAGATGATCAAGGTCCCCGACGGGACGCTGCGGATCCTCGTCCAGGGCCTCCACCGCGTCCGGCTCGTGCGCCCCGTCAGCGCCGAGCCGTACCTCGTCGGCGAGCTCGAGCCGTTGGACGACATCGTCCCGGAGACGCCCGAGGTGCAGGCGCTGACGCGGAACGTGCAGGCGCAGTTCGGCCGGATCATCGCGATGACCCCCTACCTGCCCGAGGAGCTGCAGCTGGCGGCCGCGAACGTCGAGGATCCGAGCGCGCTCTGCCACCTCGTCGCCTCGACCCTGCGCCTGAAGACCGAGGAGCGCCAGGCACTGCTCGAGACCATGGACGTGGGCGAGCGGCTGCGGGCGGTCTCCGTGATCCTGGAGCGCGAGCTCGACGTCTCGGAGCTCGGGACGAAGATCCAGCACCAGGTCGCCTCCGAGATCGAGAAGGGCCAGCGCGAGTACTTCCTCCGCCAGCAGCTGAAGGCGATCCAGGACGAGCTCGGCGAGGGCGACGAGCAGCAGGCCGAAGCGAACGAGCTGCGCGAACAGATCGCGGCGAAGGGCCTCCCCGAGGACGCGCTCAAGGCGGCGGAGCGCGAGCTCTCCCGGCTGGAGAAGCTGCCCCCCGCGGCCGCGGAGTACGGCGTCATCCGCACCTACCTGGACTGGATCCTCTCTCTCCCCTGGAACGAGACCACGCAGGACGACCTCGACCTCGACCGGGCCCGCGAGGTTCTCGACGATGACCACTTCGACCTCGACAAGGTGAAGGAGCGGATCATCGAGTACCTCGCCGTCTCGAAGCTGAAGGGCGACCTCGCGGGCCCGATCCTCTGCTTCGTCGGCCCGCCGGGTGTCGGGAAGACGTCCCTGGGCCAGTCGATCGCGCGGAGCGTCGGCCGGAAGTTCGCCCGGATCTCGGTCGGCGGCGTCCGCGACGAATCCGAGATCCGCGGCCACCGGCGGACCTACATCGGCGCGATGCCGGGGACGATCATGCGGGCGCTTCGCGACGCAGAGTCGCGCAACCCGGTCTTCCTGATCGACGAGATCGACAAGATGGGCTCGGACGGGTTCCGCGGCGACCCGGCCTCCGCGATGCTCGAAGTGCTCGACCCGCACCAGCACCAGACGTTCCGCGACCACTACCTCGACCTGCCGTTCGACCTCTCGCAGGTCCTCTTCATCTGCACCGCGAACACGCTCGACACGATCCCGAGCCCGCTGCTCGACCGGATGGACGTGATCCAGCTCTCGGGCTACACCCACGACGAGAAGCTCGGGATCGCGAAGCGCTACCTCGTCCCGAAGCAGCTCACCGAGCACGGCCTGACCAAGTCGCGGGTCTCGCTCACCGACCGCACGCTCAAGCTCGTGATCGCCGAGTACACCCGCGAGGCCGGCGTCCGCAACCTCGAGCGGCAGATCGCCGCGCTCCTGCGCAAGGCCGCGACGCGGGTCGCGCGCGGGGAGAAGGGGAAGATCAAGATCGACGAGGCCGCCGTTCGGGACTGGCTCGGGCCGCGCAAGTTCTCCAGCGAGGCGCGCAAGCGCACCGCCGACCCGGGCGTCGCGACCGGGCTGGCCTACACCGCCGTCGGCGGCGACGTCCTCTTCATCGAGGCGACCGCGTACGAGGGCAAGGGACGGCTCCAGATCACGGGGCAGCTGGGCGAGGTGATGCAGGAGTCGGCGCAGACGGCGCTCTCCTGGGTCCGCTCGCATGCCGACGACGTCGGGCTCGAGCCCGGCTGGTTCGGCAGCCACGACGTGCACGTCCACGTGCCTGCGGGCGCGGTGCCGAAGGACGGACCCTCGGCCGGGATCACGATGGCGACGGCGATCGCCTCGCTCGTACGCGGCACCCCGGTCGCCGCCGACGTGGGGATGACCGGCGAGATCACGCTGACGGGACAGGTGCTCCCGATCGGCGGTCTGCGCGAGAAGGTGCTCGCCGCGCAGCGGGCGGGCTTGAAGCGGGTGATCATCCCGCGCGAGAATGAGGCCGATCTCGACGAGCTGCCGCCCGAGACCCGGGACGAGCTGACGTTCATCCCGGTGGACACGATCCAGGAGGTGCTGGCGAATGCGTTCGACGGTGACGCGAGTGCCTCCCGGCAGGGCCGGGGCGGGGTGCTCCGGCAGGCTGCCGCGCCCGCCCGCTGACCCGGACCCGTTTGTAAGGGTGCCCCCCGGGGCAACACTCCGGGGCGACTACGAATCCCGAAAGGACGGCCCCAGATGGCCAAGACCAAGGACAAGTTCTACGACAGCGCCGATGCGATGAAGCCCTACGTCGACCGCGCGTTGCACGACGAGGACCTCCGCGACAACCTCAAGGAGGCGTTCAACGCCGCCCGGGATGTCTACGCGGAGCTGCTCGGCGGCCGCGGCGCGACCGCGACCGCGATGCGCGTCGCGAGCGACAAGGACATCCAGGACAACCTGAAGAAGGCGGTCGAGGAGCTGCGCAACGCGGCCGATCGGCTCCAGGGCAAGAAGGACCACAGCGGCCGGAACTCCGCACTCCTGCTCGCCGGGATCACCGCCGGGCTGCTCTTCAACCCGATGACGGGCCCGCAGACCCGCAAGTGGGTGATGGAGAAGGTCACCGGCGAGAGCACGGACGACTTCGGCACGACGAGCTCGTCCCCGAGCTCGAACAACGGCTCCTAGCTACCCGCGTCGGAGCAGCGCGCCGTCGCCCTCGGCAGAGACGGGGGCGACGAGCGCGCGTCCGAGCGCGCCGGGATCGAGCCCGCTCGCGCTCGAGATGTCCGTGGAGCCGAGCAGGAACGCGCCCGGCGTCGGTGCGTTCGCGTTCGCCGGGACCGGCGGCGCCCAGCCCCGGCCCGCCGCGAAGGAGATGTCCACGAGCCGGCGCCAGGCGGCGACGTACGGGGTCGGGTTGACGACGCCGTCGTAGCCCATCGGCAGAAGCGCGACAGGATGGATCTCGAAGTGGACGTGGTACGGCGTCCCCTGCGCGTCGCCCGTGTTGCCCACGAACCCGATCACGTCGCCGGCCCGGACCTCGCGGCCGTTCGCCGCGAGCGGCGAGAACGCGGAGAGGTGGGCGTAGTAGAACTGGTTCCCCTCCCGGTCGCGCAGCCAGAAGCGGTAGCCGCCGATGTCGTTCCAGCCGACCGAGAAGACGGTGCCGTCCGCCACGGCGAGCAGGGGCGCCCCGAGTGAGCCGAAGATGTCGACGCCGTGGTGCCAGCTGACGTCCGCACGAGCGGCGCCGTAGGTGTCGACGAACGACGAGGGCCCGTAGACGGGGAAGACGTACCCGTGCGGCGAGAGGGGCGCGTCGATGTTGGTGGGCGCAGTCAGCACCTTCGGAACCGGGATCCCGTTCCGGCTCTTGCCGGGCTCGGGCGGCTTCGGCAGCTTCTGCTTCGGCTTCGGGCCGGAGGTCGTCTTCGGTGGCTCCAGCGGCGTGGTCGCGGCCGGCACGGTGCTCGTCGCCTCGGGCGGGCTGGAGGTGGCCGCCTCGGCGTGCCCGATCAGGATCTCGCTGCCCGCGGGAAGCCCCGCGTGCTCGGCGGTGAGGACGACGTGGACGACGGTGACGGTCGCGCGGGCATCGGTCGTCGTGCCGGTCGTCCGCACGGTCGTCTGCTCGAGCGTCGTGAGGCTGCCCCAGTCACCGAGCGCGGTGCGCCCGTTCGGCATCGCGGTCACCGGGCGCCCCGCGATCGTCAGGTTCTTCACGGCCGAGCCCGCCACGCCGGCGGCGAACGCTGAGGCGCTCGCGCGGGCGGCGGCCGACTCGAAGGTGATCTCGCCGTTGAAGAGCGAGACGCCGAGGACGTCGCTGACCGCCTGGGCGGTGCCGCCGGACTCGGTGCGGGCCGACACGCTGGAGGAAAGCGCGCCGGTGGCGACGATCGAGCCGTCCGCGGGGTACGCGAACGAGTCGGCCAAGCCGGTCAGCCCCTCGCCGGGGGCGACCGCCGCGCCGGCCGCGGAGCCGGGCTGCCCGGGCACGACGACGCTGACGGCGAAGACGCTGGCGGACGCGGCAGGCTGCTTGGCGGTCGTCGCGACCCCGGCCCCGCCGGCGGCGAGGGCTGCGGTCAGGAGGAGGAGTGCGGCAAGCCTTCGCTTCACGTTCGCTGGAAAGTATCGGGAGAGCGGCTGACGGTGCGGTCGCAGTCTAGCGGGCGAGAATGAGAATCACTTTCAGGTAGCGTGGCCGCGATGATCGCACCGTCGCTCCCGGCCGGCACCAGGCTGACCCCCCAGCGGCGGGCGCTGCTCGCGCTCGTCGAGGGTTGGGAGGGCGGCTTCACCGTCACCGACCTGCACGAGCGGGGCCGCGCGGCCGAGCCCGGCCTCGGGCTCGCGACCACCTACCGCACGGTCGAGCTGCTCCGCGCGAGCGGGGCGATCCACCCCCTGCTCGGCGACGGGCCTCACGTCTACGTCCGCTGCAGGCCCGAGCACCACCATCACCTCGTCTGCACGAGCTGCGGCGGGGTCGAGGAGACGGAGCTCTGCGCCGCCCCGGGGGCCGACGAGCTTCGGCGGCGGCACGGGTTCCGCGCGACGGGACACGAGCTCGACATCTACGGCACCTGCAGGCGCTGCGCATGAGCTGGCTTGCGATCCCGCTCGCCGGGCTGACGGTGCTCTCGACGCTCGCAGGCGGCTTCGTGGCGCTGCGGCTGGCGAAGGAGCTGACGACCGCGATCGCGCTCACAGGTGGGATCGTCGTCGCCGTCGCCCTCTTCCACGTCCTCCCCGAGGCGATGGACGCCGTCGGCGACCCGCACCGGGTCGGGACGCTCGTCGGCGCAGGCTTCGTCGCCTTCTTCCTCGCAGAGCGGCTGCTCGTCCTCCACCACCGCGACGACACCGAGCACGCGCAGGCGCATGCGCACGTGGGCGCGTTCGGCGCCGCGGGGCTCTCGCTGCACAGCTTCGTGGACGGGCTCGGGATCGGGCTCGCGTTCGACCTCTCCACCTCGACGGGGTTTCTCGTCTTCGCCGCGGTGATCTCGCACGACTTCGCGGACGGCCTCAACACGGTCGGCTTCGTGCTCCGCCAGTCGGGCGACCGGAAGCGGGCCGTCCGCTGGCTCAGCGTCGACGCGCTCGCCCCGCTCGTCGGCGCGATCATCGGCTCGACGCTCTCGATCTCGGAGGCGAACCTCGGGATGGCGCTCGCCGTCTACGCCGGGTTCTTCCTCTTCATGGGCGCGACCGACCTGCTCCCGCACGCGCACGAGCACCCCTCCGGCAAGCGCGTCGCTCTCACACTCGCCGGGTTCGGCGTGATCTTCCTGCTCAGCCTGATCCCGCACTGAGTAACCCGGAAGACCTGTCGCCCGTTCCCCCTGTGGAATGGCGCGCCGCTTCCTCATCGTCCTCTCTGCGGTCCTCGCGGGCATGCTCGCGTTCGCGGTCGCGGATGCCTCCCCGGGACGCACGGCGGACGCCCTCGTCGCCGTCGTCGACTCCGGGATCGACCCGGCAGCCGGCCTGAGCCTCGCGCAGGGCGTGGACCTCGTCGCGGGCGGCACGCGGCCGGCCGATCCGTACGGCCACGGGACGGCGGTCGCGACCGAGGTCGCCCGCGCCTGTGGCGGCTGCACGATCCTCCCGGTCCGGGTGCTCTCGAGTGCCGGCACCGCGCCGTGGACGCGCGTCGCGACCGGGATTGTCTGGGCGGTCGACCACGGCGCCCGCGTCGTCAACGTCTCCGTCGCCGGCCCGGGGGGCTCGCCCGAGCTGCGCCGCGCCGTCCGGTACGCGCTCGACCACGACGTCCTCCTCGTCGCGGCGGCCGGCAACGCCGCCGACGCCACCCCCTCGTACCCCGCCGCCTACCCGGGCGTCGTCGCCGTGGCGGCGCGCGCGGCCGACGGGCGCCTCTACGACTGGTCGTCGCGTGGCGCCTGGGTCGACCTCACCGCCCCCGGCTGCGCCGCCCTCCCGGAGACCGTCTGCGGCACGTCGTTCGCGGCGCCGCTCGTGGCCGCGCTGGCCGCCCGGGAGCGCGCCCACGACCCCTCTGCGTCCGCTGCCGCGATCGCGGCCCGGCTGCCGCGGCTCGTCGCTGGCCACGCCGGCCGCACGGCTCCGGTCCTGACCGTCTCCGGCTCGGCCCGCCCGGGCTCGGTCCTGCGCGCCGCCGCCTCGGCCGTCCC
Source organism: Gaiellales bacterium (assembly GCA_038324115.1). Classification (GTDB taxonomy): domain Bacteria; phylum Actinomycetota; class Thermoleophilia; order Gaiellales; family Gaiellaceae; genus Gaiellasilicea. The sequence goes on along the minus strand of JBBQHQ010000012.1, from coordinate 21,435 downwards.
GGCCGGCGCCCACGTCGGCTGGTTCCGCTGCGCCCCGGCCGGCGGTGTCCACGACTGCGTCCCCGCCTCGACGGGCGCGAGCTACCGCGTCCGGGCGGCCGATGCCGGCTCGGCCCTCGTCGCCCGGGTGGTCACGGGCTCGTTCGCCGGACTCTGGCTCGCCGCCTCGCCGCGGCTCGCGGTCTCCTAGGCCTCTTCGAGCTGCTTGCGCGCGAACTCGCGGAAGCGGGCCCGCGCATCGTCGTCCGGCCCGAGGTCGTCCTCGGGGCCGTAGCGCGGGTCGGCAGCGATCTCCTCGGCGACGGCCCGCACCTCGGCCGCGATCGCAGCCCGGTGCGCCGGGTCGCGGAGGAGCAGCTCGACCCAGGTGTCGCTGCCGTCGTAGGGCGGCAGGTCGGCCTCCATCAGCAGCTCGCCAAGCTTCATCCCGACGCGGATGTAGGAGAACGTGCGGAACGCGAGGATGCGGTGCGGCGAGCCGACGAGGCGCTCGATCTCGGGATCGGCGGCCTGGAGCTCGCGGACGATGCTGCCGATCGGCTCGTCGACGAGCGGAAGCCAGATGTCCTCGTGCTCGGTCATCTGGCCGAAGCATAGGGGGAAGGGCGCCGGGCCCGCCAGGCGAGTTGGGCGGCGACGAGCAGCATCAGGAGCCCAAAGAGGCGGCGCAACGTCGCCTCGGGCAGGGACGTCGCGATCTGCACCCCGGCTTCGACGCCGGCGACCGAGGCGAGCCCGATCGTGAGAGCGGCGCGCCAGCGGACGTTCCCGTACCGGTTCTGCCGCCACGTCCCTGCGAGGACGACGGGGATCACGGCCAGGAGCGAGGTCGCCTCGGCGTCGAGCTGGCCGAGGCCGAGGCCGACGAGCGTCGGGACGAAGAGGATCCCGCCCCCGACCCCGAAGAGGCCGCCGAGCATCCCCGCCGCGAGGCCGAGGAGGAGCGCGAGGGCCACGGTCGTCGCGCTCATCCGACGAGCATCCAGACGCCGAGCCCGGCAAGGAGCGCCGCGAACGCGAGCGTGAGCGGCCGGGCCGCGATCCGCTGCTGGAGCACCGCGCCACCGATCGCCCCCGCCGCAGCAGGGAGACCGACGAGCAGCGCGTAGCCAACGTGGACGTTGCCCTCGAAGCCGTAGCGGATCGCGCCCGTCAGCGCCGTCAGCCCGATCGCCGCGAGCGAGGTGGCGGTCGCTAGGCGCGGCTCGAACGCGAGCAGCAGGATCAGGAGCGGCACGATCACGGTCCCGCCGCCCACGCCGAAGAGGGCGCTGAAGAGCCCCGCGACGAGCCCGATCAGGATCAGCCGCGGCACCAGCCGTATCCTAGGGCTCGTGCGCGACGGCGACCCGATCTCCCGCATCGCCGAGGCTCCCAGGGCGACCGCGCTCCTGCTCGACGTGGACGGGGTGCTCGCGCCGATCGTCGAGGTCCCGAGCGAGGCGACCGTCCCCGAGAAGACGCGAGCGGAGTTACGCCGACTGCACGGCCGCTACGCCCTCGTCGCCTGCATCAGCGGCCGCGCAGGGGCCGACGCCCGACGCGTCGTCGGGCTCGACGAGCTCGACTACGTCGGCGAGCACGGGCTCGAGCTCGTCCCCGAGGCCGCCGAGTGGCGGGAGCGGCTGCAGGCGCTGCTCGAGGGCACCGACTGGGACGACGTCGAGCGCAAGCCGCTGACGGTGACGCTGCACTACCGGCGCGCCGCGGACGAGGCGGCAGCCCTGCGCCGGCTCGAGGAGATCGCGGCGCATGCCCGAGCGGAGGGATTCGTCGCCCGCTTCGGCCGCAAGGTGCTCGAGCTCCGCCCCCCGCTCGACGCCCACAAGGGCACCGCGGTCGCGCACCTGCTCGGGCAGCACGGCCTCCGCAGGGCGCTCTACGCCGGCGACGACACGACCGACCTGGATGCGTTTGCCGCGCTCCGGGAGCTCGAGCTCGGCGTCGCGGTCGCGGTCGCCTCGCCCGAGGGCCCTCCGGCGCTGCGCGAAGCCGCCGACCTCGTGGTCGACGGCCCTGCTGCGTTCCTGGACGTGCTTCGGGCGCTCTAGGCGGCCGCAGCCGGGACTGGCGCGGTCTCCGCAGCCTCGGACTCGATCTCGTCCGGCCGGATCAGCGTCAGCGCCGCCACGATCCCGACGAGACCCACGATCGTGCCGCCCCAGAAGGCGCCGTGGAACCCGGAGACGAGCGCATCCGGGAGCTGCGTGCCCCCGGCGAGCGCTGTGTCGGTGCGGGAGGCCGCGACCGCGGCGAGCGCCGCGATCCCGAGCGCCCCGCCGATCTGCTGCGAGGTGTTGATCAGCCCGGAGGCGAGACCCGCCTCGGCCGGCTCGACACCCGCGAGGGCGGCGATCGAGACCGGCACGAACGAGAAGCCCATCCCGACCCCGATCAGCAGGAAGCCGGGCAGCAGGTCACCGACGTAGGAGCCGCCGACGCTCACCCGCGTGAAGTAGAAGAGCCCGGCGGAGAGGAAGACCATCCCCGTCACGAGCACCGGCTTGACGCCGACGCGGTTGACGAGCTGCGCGGCGACGCCCGACCAGAGGATGGCCGTGCCGGCGGTCGCCAGGTAGCCGACGCCCGTTTTCAGCGGCGAGTAGCCGAGCACCTGCTGCATGTACAGCGTCAGCATCAGGAACATCGCGAAGAGCGCTGTCCCGAGGATGAACCCGGCGACGTTCGCGCCCGCGACGGTGCGGATGCCGAGGATCCCGAACCGCATCAGCGGCTCCGCGTGCCGCCGCTCCCAGACCACGAACGCGGTCAGGAGGACGAGCGCGCCGACGATGATCGCCCACGTCTTCGCCGAGCCCCAGCCGTAGGTGTTGGCCTGGGTGATCCCGAAGACGAGGGTCGCGAGCCCGCCGGTGACGAGGACGGCGCCGACGGCGTCGAAGCTCTTCACCCGCGCGTCGCGGCTCTCGGCGAGCAGGATCGGCGTCAGGACGAGCCCGAGCAGTCCGACCGGGAGGTTGACGAAGAAGATCCACTCCCACGAGAGCAGGTCCGTGAGGACGCCGCCGAGCAGGACACCGGCAGCAGCGCCGAAGCCGCCCACCGCACCCCAGACGCCGAGGGCGATGTTGCGCTCCTTGCCCTCCCGGAAGGTCGTGGTCAGGATCGAGAGGGCGGCGGGCGAGATGATCGCGGCCCCGAGTCCCTGGATCGCGCGAGCGACGATCAGCGAGGCCTCGCTCCACGCCATCCCGGCGAAAAAGGACGAGAGCGTGAAGAGGATCAGGCCGGCGAAGAAGATCCGGCGCCGGCCGAGGATGTCGGCGAGCCGCCCGCCGAGGAGGAGAAACCCGCCGAAGACCAGCGCGTAGGCGCTGATCACCCACTGCAGGTTCTCCTGTGAGAAGCCGAGATCGATCTTGATCGACGGCAGCGCGACGTTGACGATCGCGATATCGAGGACGACCATGAACTGCACGGCGGAGAGAAGCGCCAGTGCGAGCCATTTGCGGTCAGCGTGTGCAGCCATTTCCTTGCCTTTCAGAAGTTGACGCTTGCGAAGTTACACGACCCACTTGCAGAATGCAAGTATTATCTGCTAAAGTGATAGCCACGTGAAGGACTACGGCCAGTACTGTCCGATCGCCCACTCGCTCGGTGTTCTCGGTGAGCGCTGGTCGCTGCTCGTCGTCCGCGAGTTGATGCACGGCCCCCGCCGCTACACCGACCTCGCCGTGGGGTTACCGGGGATCGGGACGAACATTCTCGCCGCGCGGCTGCGCGACCTCGAGGCCGGCGGCGTCCTGCGCAAGGTGAAGCTGCCGCCGCCCGCTGCCTCCACCGTCTACGAGCTGACCCCGAAGGGCGAGGCGCTGCAGCCCGTCCTGCACGAGCTCGCCCGCTGGGGCGCCCGCTCGCTCGGCCCACCGAACCCCGGCGACCTCGGCCCCGGTTGGCTCAAGGACACGCTCGAGATTGCGCTCGTCCCGGTCCGGCCGGAGGGAACGATCGCCTTCCGGGTCGGCGACGAGGAGGCCTCGCTGGTCGGCGGCGGCGCCGTTCCCGGGCTCGTCGAGGATGCCGACGTGGTCGTGGAGACCGACTCGGATGGCTTCTACCACCTGCTCGTCGACCGGAAGCTCGAGGGCGTCCGGATCGAGGGCGACGTCGAGCTGCTCCTGGCCTCGCTCGGCGCGATCGCCCCCATCGCCGTCTAGGCGACTAGCCCGCGGCGCAACGCTGTAAGAGCTCCCAGGCGTGGGCGACGTCGGCCTCGCTCGTCCGCGCGTTCCCGATCGCGAGCCGGAGGACGTAGCGGTCGTTCAGCTTCGTGTGCGAGAGGAAGATCTCGCCCGTCGCGTTCGCCCGCTCCAGGATCGCCTCGTTGTCCTCGTCGGAGGCGTCCCGGCGGAAGCAGACGAGCGAGAACGGGCGCGGCGCGGCGACCTCCCAGCCCGGCTCGTCGCGGACCCAGCCCTCGAAGAGCGCGGCCAGGCGCACGGCCTCGCGGATCCGCTCCTGCAGGCCCTCGCGCCCGTAGCAGCGCAGGACCGCCCAGAGCTTGAGCGCGCGGAAACGGCGGCCGAGCACCGGGCTGAACTCGGAGAGGCTCGCTACCTCCTCGCTGACGCGCAGGTACTCGGGGACGAGGCTGAACGCGTTCCGGAGGTCGTCGGGCCGGCGCGTCCAGAGCGTCGAGCAGTCCATCGGGGTCAGCAGCCACTTATGCGGGTTGACGACCACGGAGTCGGCGCGCTCCCAGCCCGCGAAGAGCGGCCGTAGCTCGGGGCAGACCGCGCTCGAGCCCGCATACGCGGCGTCGACGTGGAGCCAGGCGCCGGCGGTCTCGGCGAGATCCGCCACGGCGGCGATCGGGTCGACGGAGCTCGTCGAGGTCGTCCCCGCGGTGGCGACAACCGCGCAGGCATCGGTGAGGTCGAGCGCGTCGGGCCGGAGCCGGAACGCGTCGTCCACGGGCGTCGTCCGCACCTCGAGGTCGAGGAGACGGCACGCCTTCGCGACCGAGGAGTGCGCCTGCTCGGACGTGACGACGACGCGGGCGTCCGGGCGCGCGCCCCGGGCCGCCGCGAGCGCGGTCATCGTCGCGGTCGACGCGGTGTCCTCGATGTGGCCGTGCAGGCCGTCGGGGAGCCCGAGCAGCTGCGCGAGCCAGTCGAGCGTCACCTCCTCCAGCTCCTGGAGCGCGGGCGAGGTACGCCAGAGGATCCCGACCTGGTTCAGGGTCGCGGCCAGGAGCTCGGCGAGGATCCCCGGCTCGGAGCCGGTGTTCGCGAAGTAGGCGAAGAAGCGCGGGCTCTGCCAGTGGGTCATCCCCGGTAAGAGGATCTCGTCGAGGTCGCGGAGGACGGCCGAGAAGGGCTCCGCCGTCTCGGGCGGCGAGGCGGGGAGCCTCGCGCGGATCTCGCCCGGCTCGACCTGGGCCAGCACGGGCAGCTCGCCCACGCGCTCCTGGTCGGAGGCCGCCCACTCGAGTGCCGCGGCGCCGTCCTCGCGGAAGCTCATGCGCTCGCCCCGAGCGGGAGGCGCTCGAGCAGGGGCCAGCGGTCGCCATCCCGCTCCTCGAGCAGCGAGACCGCCTCGACCGTGCACACCTCGGGCAGCAGCGGCGCGGCGAGCTCGGAGATCCGCGCGAGCTCCTCCGCGGCACCGGCGCGCTCGACCCGAGTCAGCGTGGCGTGGGGGACGGGGTCTGCGATCTCGCCATCGTACGGCGGGTACTCGGGAGAGTGCGCCCAGAGCGCCTCCTGCAGCAGCTCGACCGCGGCGGCGGGCTCGGGCGCCGCATAGACCCACTCGCCGTCGAGGAGCGCGACCGCGGCGAGCGAGAACGCGAGCGGCGGTTGGCCGGCGAAGAAGGTGCGCAGATCAGGCAGGTCGACGCTCTCCGGCGGCGCGAAGGGGAAGAGGAGCGTCAGATGGAACGGCAGTCGGGCCGCGCGGTCGGGGTCGAGCTGCGCGCGCAGGCCGGCGAGCCCCGGCGCCGTCGCGGAGAGATCGAGCACGAGCGCCGTCCTCACGCGCGCTTCTTCAGCTTCTCGAGCTGCTTCCAGGTGCGCGTGTTCAGGATCTGATCCTTCGTCAGCCAGGCCCGCCGAGCCTGGGAGATCCCGAGCTCGACGTAGCCGAGCGCGCCGGTCGAGTGGCCGTCGCTCGAGACGACGAGCCGGAGCCCGGCCTCGCCGGCGAGCCGGGCGTTCGCGTCCCGGAGGTCGAGCCGGTCGGGCTGGGAGTTGATCTCCAGGAACGTCCCCGTCGCGAGCGCGGCCTCGACCACCCGCTCGACCTCGACGGTGGACGGATTCCGCTTCCCGATCTTCCGGCCGGTCAGGTGGCCGATGCAGTCGACGTGCGGGCTCTCCATCGCCGCGAGCACGCGCCCCGTGGGGTCGTTGTCGAAGCTCGAGTGGACGGAGGCCATCACCCAGTCCAGCTGCGCCAGCAGCTCGTCGGGGAAGTCGAGCTCCCCGTTCGCCCGGATGTTCACCTCGATCCCCTTGAGAATCCGGAAGGGGGCGAGGCGCTCGTTCAGCGCGTCGATCTCCTCCCACTGCCGCTCGAGCCGGCCCTCGCGGAGGCGCTGGGAGTGGTCGCAGGGCGCGAGGTACTCGTGCCCGAGCTCGCGGGCCGCGAGCGCCATCTCCTCGATCGTCGCCTTGCCGTCCGACCACGTCGAGTGCGAGTGGAGGTCGCCCCGGAGGTCGCCCCGGTCGACGAGGGACGGCAGCCGTCCCTCGCGCGCCGCCTCGAGCTCGCCGCCGTTCTCGCGCAGCTCGGGTGGGATGAAGTCGTAGCCGAGGTCGCGGTAGACGTCTGCTTCCTCCTCGAAGGCGGCGACCTCGCCCGTCTCGACGGTGGTCACCCCGTACTCGGAGACCGAGAGGCCGCGGCGGACGGCGTCCTCGCGCAGCGCCACGTTGTGCTCCTTGGAGCCGGTGAAGTGCTGGAGCAGGTTCCCGTACGACTCGGGCGGGACGACCCGGAGGTCGAAGCGGAGGCCGTCATTGGAGATCACCGTCGCCTTCGTGTCGCCCTTCGCGACCACGTCGGCGACCCAGCGCAGGCTCGTGAAGTAGTCGATCAGCGCGGGCGCGTCGGTCGAGGTGGCGATCAGGTCGAGGTCGCGGAAGGTCTCGCGCCGGCGGCGCACCGAGCCCGCCTCCGACACCTTCACGGCGGCGGGGTGCTCGCGGAGCACGGAGACGACGGCGAGCACCGCGGGCAGACCGTCGCCGAGCAGCCTGCGCGACTCGCGCGGGTCCTTCGGCGACTCGGCGAGCGCCTTCAGGATCTTCTCCTCGCTCTTCGCCCCCAGGCCGGCAAGCTCTCGCAGCCGCTGCGCCTCGGCGGCTTCCTTCAGCTCTGCGACCGTTGTGACGCCGAGCTCCTGCCAGATCCGGCGCGCGGTCTTCGGGCCGAGCCCGGGCAGGTGCATGAAGCGGACGACCTCCTCGGGGATCAGCGCCTTCCGCTTGGTCAGCGCCTTCATCTCCCCCAGCTCGACCACCTCGACGATCTTCGCCTCGATCGTCTTGCCGATCCCGCTCAGGTTCTTGGCCTTCCCGTCCAGCGCCAGCTGGGCGACCGGGCCGCCGGTCTCGCGGATCCGCGTGGCCGCGCGGCGGTAGGCAAGCACGCGGAACGAGTCCTCACCCTCGAGCTCGCTCAGGTCGGCGAGCAGCTCCAGCTGATCGGCCAGCTCGTCGTTCCTCGGCAGGGTGGCCACTGTCGCGATGATACGGCCGTGCGAGCCGTCGTCTGCCTCCCCACCTACAACGAGCGCGAGAATCTCGAGCCGATGCTGCGCGCGCTCGGCGAGGTACTCGGGCCAGACGACCGGGTGCTCGTGATCGACGACAGCTCTCCCGACGGGACGGGTGAGCTCGCCGACCGGCTCGCCGCCGAGCTTGCCTACGTGGACGTCCTCCACCGCGAGCGGAAGGAGGGGCTCGGCCGCGCCTACCTCGCCGGCTTCCGGGTCGCACTGGAACGCGGGGCCCGGCTCGTGCTGGAGATGGACGCCGACTTCTCGCACGACCCGCGCGACGTGCCGCGGCTGATCGAGGCCTCGGCCGAGGCGGACCTCGTGCTCGGCTCCCGCTACGTCCCGGGCGGCGGCGTCCGCGACTGGGGCCTCGTCCGGCGCCTGATCTCGCGCGGCGCCTCGATCTACACCCGGCTCCTGCTGATGCCCGTCCGGGACGCGACCGGCGGCTTCAAGTGCTTTCGCCGCGAGGTGCTGGAGCGGATCGACCTGGACGCGATCGGCTCGCGCGGCTACATGTTCCAGATCGAGACGACGTTCCGCGTCCGCCGGGCCGGCTTCCGCGTCCGGGAGATCCCGATCATGTTCGCCGACCGCGAGGTGGGCGGCTCGAAGATGACGAAAGGGATCGTGCTCGAGGCGATCTGGAAGGTGCCGGCGCTGCGACTCGACGCGCTGCGGGGTCGGCTGTGAGGGAGACGACGGACGCCGCCTTCGAGGAGGACGTCCTGCGGGCGGAGGGCCCGGTCGTCGTCGAGTTCTCGGCGCCGTGGTGCAAGCCATGCAAGGCGATCGAGCCGATCCTGGAGGCGCTCGCGGCCGAGCGCGGGCTGGGGCTCGTCCGGCTGGACATCGACGAGCACCTAGGCGTCCCCTCGCGCTACGGCGTCCTCTCGCTTCCGACCGTGATCCTCTTCGAGGGTGGCGAGCCCCGCTCCACGGTGATCGGCGCCCGCAACCGGGCGCACTTCGAGCGGGAGTGGGCGGCCTGGCTCAGGGAGCCGTGACCGGCACCTGCTCGGGGGTCGGCCGGCGGCGGCGGGCGCGCACGCGCCGTGCCCGCGGGGGAGCGGTGCGGACGCGCGGGTCGAGGAGCGGGTAGACGAGGTCGACGAGCAGGTTGAAGAGCAGGATCGCGGTCGTGACCAGGATCACCACGCCGAGGATCACCGGCAGGTCGCGGCGGGCGAGCGCGGTGAAGAGAAGCGGCCCGATCCCCGGCAGGTTGCCGGCGCGCTCGACGAAGATCGCGCCGCTGAAGGCGATCCCGACGTCCATCCCGAGCATCGTCACGATCGCCAGGAGCGCGTTCCGGAGCACCTGCGTCTTCATGATCTGCCACTCGCCCATCCCGATCGCGCGCGCGGTCCGGACGTGCTCGGCCTCCCGCGCCTCGAGCACGCTGGCCCGGATCATCCGCGCGTAGATCGCCGCGAAGACGAAGCCGAAGGCGATCCAGGGCAGGACGAGATGGTAGGCCCACTGGACCGGGCCGCCGCACGTCTCGGAGGCGTTGAAGACCGCGCAGTAGCCGGCGATGGGCGTGAAGGCGAGCTGGAAGCCGAAGACGTAGCCGAGGATCAGGCCGATCCAGAGTGGGTGCGCGGAGACGCCGACGAGGACGAAGATCATTCCGGCCCGGTCGAGGAGCGAGCGTGGCCGCAGCGCGGAGAGGATCCCGATCGGGAACGCGACGAGCAGCCAGACGACCGCGCCGCCGAGCACGAGCGAGGCGGTTACCGGCGCGGCGCGGGCGATCATGTCCGCGACCGGCTCGCGCCTACTGCTCGACATGCCGAGGTCGCCGTGGACGATCCGGCCCACGAAGGCGACGTACTCCGAGGCGAGCGCCGTGCTCTCCGTTCCGGTCGTATCGTCGCGGATCGTCGAGGACTGCTGGACGGGCCGGAAGCCGCGGCGGACGACGTCGTCGTTGGCGGGGAGGATGAAGAAGAGGACGTACGTGTAGAGCGTGACGACGAAGAAGAGCGCCACCGCCCAGCCCACGCGCCGGAGGAGATAGCCGAGCACCGTCGCTCCAGCTTCGCGCTCCGGGACGCGCTCCGCAAGACCGGCTCGGTTACGTCTCCGTGAAGTGCTCGTACCCGCGCAGCGCGTACCGGCGGCCCTCGAGGGTCAGCTCGACGCCCTCACCCTCCTCGACGCGGCCGATCACCGGGTAATCGAGCGGGTCGGGCGTGGTCGCCAGCAGCTCGAAGTCTTCTCCGAAGCCGAGGTCGTCCAGCTCGCCCCCACGGGGGACGGCGCCGAGGTCGAGCACGAGCCGGCAGCCGGAGCGGCGGGCGATGTGACCCGCGTCGACGGCGAGGCCGTCGGAGACGTCGAGCATCGCGGTCGCGACCGCGCCGAGCCGCAGACCATCCTCGACCCGGAGCGGTGGCCGGAGGAGGCGGCCCTCGCGGAACGCCGCGCCTGCGCCACCGAGGGGGCCGGTGACGACGACGAGGTCGCCGGGGCGGGCGCCGGCGCGGCCGGGGACGCGCTCCGAGCGGCCGAGCGCGGTGACGCTGAGCACGAGCTCGGAGGCGCGGGTCGTGTCGCCACCGCGGACGGGGACGCCCGCCTCCGCGAGCCCCTCGTAGAGCTCGACGACATCCGCCAGCTCGGTCTCGGCGGGAAGCGCCAGCGTGACGATCAGCGCCTCGGGACGCGCGGCCGATGCGGCCAGGTCGCTGACGTTGACGGCGGCGGCGCGGTAGCCGAGCTCCCGCCAGGAGATCAGGTCGAGCCGGAAGTGGACGTTCTCGACGAGCGCGTCCTGCGTGACGACGAGCCCGCTGCCGAGCTCGGCAGCGTCGTGCTCGATCCCGGTGACGAGGCCGCGCTCCTCGAGCTCGCGCAGGAGCCCGAGCTCGCCGGCCTCAGAGAGCCGCATCGACCGCGGCGCACAGCTCGCCGATCTCGGCGACCGCCCTGATCACGGCGACGCCCGTCGCGCCGGCGCGGATGCAGTCCGCCGCGTTCGACGCGTCGATTCCACCGATCGCGACCACGGGGACGTTGACCGCGAGGCAGACGTCGGCGAGACCGTTCAGCCCGATCGGCGCGACGGCGTCCTCCTTCGAGGGCGTCGCCCACACCGGGCCGGCGCCGATGTAGGTGGCGCCGCTGTACTCCGCGACGGCCGCCTCGCGCCGGGTCGCAGCCGAGATCCCGAGCGGGATCCCCGCTGCGGCGGCCCGGTCGGCCCCGGGATCGGTCTGGCCGAGGTGGACGCCGCAGCCGAGCTCGAGCGCGGCGTCGATGTCGTCGTTGACGAAGAGCTGCGCGTCGAGCTGCTGCAGGTCGCGGCCGAGCGCGACCAGCTCTGCGGTCGGAGCGCCCTTGATCCGGAGCTGGATCACGGTCGCCCCACCCTCGACCGCGAGGTGGGCCGTCTCGAAGTCGGCGACGAGCGCGTGCACCTTCACGCCGAGAATCCTTGTGTTTCTGAAACACAAAGTCCAATTCGCCCCGGCTCATCCCCGCAACCAAGCGGCACGACGAGAGCTTGTGTTTCAGAAACACAAAGTCTCATCCCTCGCTCACCTCGGCTCGCCCGGACAGGGTGGCAGGGTCGAGGCCCGCAAGGGCGTCGTAGAGGGCGACGTGGAAGCTGCCCGGGCCCTTCGCGCCGCCGGCGGCGTCCTCGCCTGCGACGCCGAAGGCGACGAGCGCCTCCGCGGCGGCCTCGAACGGATCGTCCTTCGCCGCGAGGAACGCACCGGTGAGCGCGGTCGACATGCAGCCAGTGCCCGTGATCGTCGCCATCAGCGCGTGCCCGTTCGCGATCGCCACCGTCTTCGTCCCGTCCGAGACGTGGTCGATCGCGCCGGTCACGGACGCGACGACCCCGAGCGCCTGCGCGGCCTGCCGGGCGAGCTCCGCCGCGTCGCCGCCGACGTCGATCGACTCGACCCCGCGCACCTCGGCCTGGGCGCCGACGAGCGTCGCCACCTCCCCGGCGTTGCCGCGGAGGACGGCCACGTCGATCGTGTCGAGGATCCGCTTTGCCGTCTCCGTTCGGTAGGTCGTCGCCCCGGCGCCCACGGGGTCGAGCACGACCGGGATCCCACGCCCGTTCGCGGCAGCGCCCGCGAGAAGCATCGCGTCGACCCAGGCGGGCTCGAGCGTGCCGATGTTGAGGACGAGCGCGCCGGCGATCCCGACCATCTCCTCCATCTCCTCCCGCGCGTGCGCCATCACGGGCAGCGCGCCCAGCGCGAGCAGCGCGTTTGCCGTCTCGTTCATGACCACGTAGTTGGTGATGTTGTGGACGAGCGGCTTGCGCTCGCGCAGGCTCGCGAGGGTCGTTCCAGGATCGATCATGTGCGTCCTTTCAGGTCGAAGACGTCGACGGGGCCGTCGCCCCGCCCGAGCTCGTGCAACCCGTTCCGCACCGCCTCGGAGGCGACATGGGCCGCCCGCTCAGCGGCGACGGGCAAGGGAAATCCGCGGGCCAGAAGCGCCGCGAGCGTGGCCGAGTGGGTGCAACCGGCGCCGTGCGTCGCACCCGACTCGTGCCGCGGAACCGGGATCTCGTGATGCTCCGTCCCGTCGAAGAGGTGGTCGACCGGGTCGGGCCCGTGCCCGCCGGTGACGATCGCGGCGGCGGCGCCCATCCCCACGAGGTGCTCCGCGAGCGCCCGTCGGGTCGCGCCCCGAAGCCCGGTCAGCTCCTCGGCCTCGTTCAGGTTCGGGGTGACGACCGTGGCGAGCGGGAAGATCCGCTCGACGAGCGTCTCGACCGCGTCGCCCTGGAGCAGCCGGGCGCCCGAGCTGGAGAGGAGGACGGGGTCGACGACGAGCGGCGGCCGACGGCGGCCGAGCTGCTCGGCCACGACCTCGATCACCGCGCGCGAGAAGAGCATCCCGGTCTTGGCCGCGTCGACGCCGATGTCGTCGAAGACGGCGTCGAGCTGCGCAGCGACGAACTCAGGCGGCAGCTCGTGCACGGCGGTGACGCCGACGGTGCTCTGGGCGGTGAGGGCGACGATCGCGCTCGAGCCGTGACAGCCCGCCGCGGCGAAGGCCTTCAGGTCGGCCTGGATCCCCGCTCCGCCGCCGGAGTCGGATCCTGCGATCGTCAGACAACGTGGAACCACTCGTCTCCCTTCGCCGGTACGAGCCGGATCAGGTTCTGCGGGTGTGATCTCAGCCCCGCCTGCGGGGCACCCCGGTGAGAGCAGGCTAGCGTAGGGGCGATGGCGACCGCGACGCCCTGGCTGGAGCTGCTGGAAGGGGAGGAGCTGGCCTACCTCGGCTCCGAGCCGGCGCGCGCGGGGAAGGCTGAGCCCTTCCCGGACGATCTCGACCCGCGGGTCGCCTCGGCGCTCGTCGCGCAGGGGATCACGGCGCTCTGGCGTCACCAGGCGGAGGCGTGGGAGGCGGTCCGCGGCGGCGGCCACACGATCGTGACCACCGGAACGGCGAGCGGGAAGAGCCTCGCCTTCAACCTGCCTGTCCTCGACCTGCTCGCCCGCGAGCCGAAGAGCCGGGCGCTCTACCTCTACCCGACGAAGGCGCTCGCCCAGGACCAGGCGCGCGCGCTCCAGGCCTTCGGGCTCAAGGGCGTCAAGCCCGCGATCTACGACGGGGACACCGAGACCGAGCGGCGCTGGCAGATCCGGAAGTGGGCGAACGTGCTCCTGACGAACCCGGACATGCTCCACGTCGGCGTCCTCCCCCACCACGACCGGTGGGGGGACGTGCTCGCGAACCTCCGCTTCGTCGTCGTCGACGAGGCGCACGTGTACCGCGGCGTCTTCGGCTCGCACGTCGGCAACGTCCTGCGGCGGCTGCGGCGGCTCGCCCGGGCCTACGGCTCCGAGCCGCAGTTCGTGCTCGCCTCCGCGACGATCGCGAACCCCGGGCAGTTGGCCGAAGCGCTCCTGGGCGAGCCGGCGACCGTGGTCGAGGGCGACGCCGCCCCGCGCGCCGAGCGGACGATCGCGCTCTGGAACCCTGAGCTGATCGACGCCGAGCTAGGGATCCGGGCGAGCGCGCTCGGGGACGCCTCGCGGCTGCTCGCGGGCTTCACCCAGCGGGGCCTCCGCACGATCTGCTTCGCGAAGAGCCGCAAGGCGGTCGAGCTGATCCACCGTTTCACCGTGGAGCGGGTGGACGGCGAGACGGCGAAGCGGCTGGCTCCCTACCGCGCCGGCTACACGCCCTCGCAGCGCCGGGAGATCGAGGGGCGGCTGATGGCGGGCGAGCTGCTCGGGGTGACCGCGACCGACGCGCTCGAGCTGGGGATCGACATCGGGGCGCTCGACGTCGCGATCTCGGTCGGCTTCCCCGGCACCGTCTCGTCGCTCCGGCAGCAGTGGGGGCGCGCGGGGCGCCGCGGGCACGGGACGGCCGTGTTGATCGCGAGCGAAGACGCCCTGGACCAGTTCTTCATGCGCGACCCGGAGTCGCTCCTCTCGCGCACCGTCGAGGCGGCGATCTCCGACCACGCGAACCCGCGCGTGCTCGACGGGCACGTGCTCTCGGCGGCGTTCGAGGGGCCGATCGACGACCGCGACGCAGAGACGCTCGGGCCGGAGGCGCTCAAGCGCGCCGCGGTGCTCCCGGAGCTGAAGCGCACCGATGCGGGCTGGATCTGGGCCGGCACCGACTACCCGGCCGCGCGCGTCGGCCTCCGCTCCGCCGAGCTGGACAGCTTCACCGTCGTCGACTCCGAGACCGGGGCGGTGCTCGGGCTCGTCGAGCGTTCCCGCGCCTACGGCACCGTCCACGAGGGCGCGATCTACCTCCACCTCGGCGAGCAGTACCTCGTCCGCGCCCTCGACCTCGTCGCCCGGACCGCCGTGGTCGCGCCCGCCTCGGTCGACTGGTACACGCAGGCGAAGAAGGAAACACAGACGGCAATCGTGGCGGCGGAGCGGGTGGAGCGGCGACTCGGGCTCGACCTCCACTGGGGCCGGGTCTCCGTGACCGAGCAGGTGGTCGCCTACCAGCGGAAGTCGATCAGCGGGGGCGACACGCTCGAGACGGTGCCGCTCGACCTGCCGGAGACGAGCTTCGAGACCGAGGCGGTCTGGTTCGCGCCGACGGAGCTCCAACTCGACGGCCTGGAGGAGATGCCGAAGCTGCTCTCCTCGCTGCACGCGGCCGAGCACTCGCTGATCGCACTGCTCCCGCTCTGGGCGATGTGCGACCGCTGGGACATCGGGGGCCTCTCGACGAACATCCACTTCCAGACCGGGCTCGCGACGATCTTCGTCTACGACGGTCACGCGGGCGGGGTCGGGATCACCGAGCGCGGCTTCGAGCGCTTCGAGGGGTGGGTCGGGGATACCGCGCGGATGCTCGCCGGCTGCCCGTGCGAGCGCGGGTGCCCGAGCTGCGTCCAGAGCCCGAAGTGCGGGAACCTGAACGAGTGGCTGGACAAGGAGGGGGCGCTGACCCTGCTCCGGCGGCTGATCGCAGACGGAGACACAATCGGCACGAAGCCGTGACGATCCCGCCACCACTTCCTCGATAGCGTTCCGGTAGGGGCACCGGGGGTGCCCCTGGGGGCATGTGGGGCTGCATTTTTCCGTCGGGCTGTCGATTTCCTTCCGTCTCGTTCGTCTCCATGATGAAATCGACGTTCGAAGGGAGGACTGCATGCAGTACCTGGCACTGATCCATGCCGAGGAGGGCCGTTGGGACGGCCTCTCCCAGGAGCAGCGGGACAGCGAGATGGCCGAGTACATGGCGCTCTCGCAGGCCGATGTGACCCGGGGCGGCAACGAGCTCGAGTCGGTCGCGGCGGCCACGACCGTTCGCGTCCGCGGGGACGAGACGGTGGTCACCGACGGCCCGTTCGCGGAGCTGAAGGAGTCGATCGGCGGCTACTACGTCTTCGAGTGCGACTCGATCGACGAGGCGTGCGCGTGGGCGGCGAAGATCCCGGCCGCCCGGAACGGCGCGATCGAGGTCCGGCCGATCCGCAACGAGGGGGAGGTGGCGTCGTGAAGTACGTCGCCCTGCTCGCCAACCCCGCAGAGTCGCTCGAGCGGTGGGAGTCCATGAGCCCCGCGGAGGCGCAGGCCGCGCGGGCCGAGGAGATGCCGAAGTGGGAGGCGCTCTTCAACGAGTTCGGCCCGAGCGGCGCGCTCGGCTTCGGTGCCGAGCTCGAGTCGCCACAGCAGGCGAAGACGGTCCGCGTACGCGACGGCGAGACCGTGGTCACGGACGGCCCCTACGCCGAGACGAAGGAGCTCGTCGGCGGTTTGATGGAGATCGAGGCCGAGGACCTGGACGCCGCGATCGCGATCGCCGCCCGGATCCCGGTCGCGGTCTACGGCTCGGTCGAGCTGAGGCCGGTCGTCCAGCGTTGACCGACGACGTCGGCCGCGTCTTCCGGGAGAACTGGGGCCGTGCCGTCGCCATTCTCACCCGCGTCCTCGGCGACCTCACCCTCGCCGAGGACGCGGTGCAGGACGCCTTCGCGATCGCGCTCGAGCGTTGGCCCCGCGACGGCGTTCCCGGCAACCCGAGTGCCTGGGTCATCACCACGGCCCGCAACCGCGCGATCGACCGGATCCGGCGCGAGCAGGTGTTCGCGCGCAAGGCGGAGCTGCTCGCCCGGCTGGACGCGCTGCCTACGGAGGACGACGACGTGAGCTCGATCCCGGACGACCGGCTGGCCCTCGTCTTCACTTGCTGCCACCCGGCGCTCGCCGCGGACGCGCGGGTGCCGCTGACCCTGCGCGAGGTCGCGGGCCTGACCACGCCGGAGATCGCACACGCGTTCCTCGTCTCCGAGTCCGCGATGGCCCAGCGGCTCGTGCGCGCCAAGCGGAAGATCCGGGCGGCCGGGATCCCCTTCCGCGTCCCGCCCGACCACCTGCTACCGGAGCGGCTCCGCTCCGTCCTCGCGGTCCTCTACCTCGTCTTCAACGAGGGCTACGCCTCCACCCGGGGCGACGGGCACGTCCGCGCTGACCTTTGCGAGGAGGCGATCCGGCTCGCGAAGCTGCTCGCCGTCCTGATGCCCGACGAGTCGGAGGCGTTCGGCCTGCTTGCGCTGATGCTCCTCCACGACGCCCGCCGCGAGGCGCGGACGGCACCCGACGGCTCGCTCGTCCTCCTCGCCGAGCAGGATCGCTCCCGCTGGGACGCCTCCCGGATCGCCGAGGGGAAGCGGGCCCTCGACCGGGCGCTCTCGCTTCGGGCTCCCGGCGTCTACGCGGTCCAGGCCGCGATCGCGGCGCTCCACGTCGAGCCCGAGACCGACTGGACGGAGATCGCGCTCCTCTACGACCGGCTGGCGACGCTGCAGCCCTCGCCGGTGGTGGAGCTGAACCGCGCGGTCGCTGTCTCCTTCGCCTTCGGGCCCGAGCGCGGCCTCGAGTTGATCGACCGGATCGAGCTACCTGGCTACCACCTCCTGCATGCTGCCCGCGCCGACCTGCTCCGCCGGCTCGAGCGGCGAGGCGAGGCCGCGGCCGCCTACCGCGCAGCGCTCACCCTGGAGATGAACGCCTCCGATCGCACCTACCTGGAGCGGCGGCTGACCGAGGTCGAGGCCTGACGGGGAGCCGGCGGGTCACGGCACGGGCACGGACGGAATCGAGACGACCCCGAGCCCGGCGAGGATCGCGGCCCCGTCGCCTTCCTCGGCCCCGGACGTCTCCGCGAGCGCGCGCAGGGTCAGCGCCTCCTCGTACGCGAGATTCGACGCGCGGGCGACGCTGAGCGACCGCTCGAAGTGCGGCCGGGCGGCGCCGAGCCCCGCCCGGGACTGGAGGACGGCGTAACCGGCGAGCCTCTCCGCCACCGCGAGCTCGGGCGAATCCTCCTCGAGCAGGGGGCCGAGTACCTCCAACGCCTCCGCGCCCCTTCCCTCGAGGACGAGGCACTCGGCGAGGCGGGCCCGAGTCTCCCGGATGAACCCTTCCGCGCCGAGGGCGACGAACCGGGCCAGCGCGTCCTCGATCAGCCTGTGCGCCTCCTCGAAAGCGCCGCTCCGCGCCAGGGCCCTGCCGAGGTTCGCGGTCGCGACGGCGACGCCGATCGGGTAGTCCGCCGCACGCCAGATCCGCAACGCCTCCTCGAGACGCGGCCGGGCCTCGGCGAGCAGGCCCCGGTCGGAGAGGATCTCGGCTCCGTTGTTGTACGACCGGGCGACGTTGACAACATCCCCGACTCGAGCGGCCGAGTCGCCGCTCCGCCGGTACCACTCGATCGCCTCGTCCCAGCGGCCCTCCAGGTACGCCTCGATCCCGATGTTGTTCTGGAGGTTCGTCAGCCGGGCAAGGTCGCCGACCTCATCGAGGATCGCCAGAGCGGCGTCCCGATGCTCGGGATCCCGCCGGCCGTCGCTGACGGCGGCGATGTGCGAGAGGTAGTAGGCGTGGGCGAGCCGCGCGCGGTCGTGTCCCGCCTCGGCCGACGCAGCGGCACGGGCCGCCCACGCCGTCGCCTCGGCGAACCGCCCTTGCCGGTACTTGACTCCGGCGGACGCGAGCTCGACGTCGGCCCGCGAGCGGATCACCTCGACTCCGTCCCCGGAGCCGTCGAGCACGGCGAGCGCGCGATCGTAGAGTGCGAGCGCGTCCGGGTAGAGGCCGCGTCGCTCCTGGACGACCCCTTCCTTGCGGAAGAGGTGCGACTGGCTGATCCGGTCCTCCGGAACGGCGCTGCGCGCCCGGGCGTACGCGGCCTCCGCCTGCTCGTAGCGCGCCGAGAGCTCGGCCACGTCGCCGAGCGACTCCGCGACCACCGCGATCTCCTCGGCTCCGGCACCCGCCTCCGCGGCGACCTCGAGCGCCCGCTCGTAGAGCTCGACCGCGTCGACGTTGGCGAAACGCTCCTGGGCGCGGCGGCCCGCGAGCACCGAATACGTCCAGGCCTTCCCGTGCTCGCCAGCGTGGTGGTAGTGGAGGGAGAGCAGGTCGGCGACCTCCGCCGGCGTGTCCCCGGCCCGCTCCTCGAGCGCGGCAGCGACCCGGCCGTGGATCTCGCGGCGGCGCGCGAACGAGAGGCCCTCGTAGGCGACCGCGCGAAAGAGGTCGTGCAGGAAGCGTACGCTGCCGCCGCCCTCCCAGGAGACGAACTCGGAAAGGGCGTCCCAGCGGGCAGGATCGTCCGCGTCCGGCAGCTCTGCCGCGACGATCCGGGCGAGCAGCTCGAGCTCGAATCGCGCCCCGAGCACGGACGCGTTCCGCAGCAAGAAGCGGTCCTCCGGGGCGAGCGTGTCCATCCGGGTGAGGATCAACGTCTCGACCGTGTCGGGCAGGGAGTCGACGTCGCCCGCTCCCCCGAGCGAGGAGACGAGCTCCCGGACGAAGAGCGGGTTGCCGCCGGCGCGGTCGACCAGCGCGGCGAGGACGTCGTCCGCGACGGCGACGTCGCCGGCCGCCGCGAGGACGAGCGAGCGGGCCGCGCCGGCCGCGATCGGGGCCAGCTCGAGCCGCGCGTGCCCGGCGACGCCCTCGCCCGCGAACGTGCCTCCCTGCGGCCTGCGGGTGATGCAGAGAAGGAGCGGCCGGGGCTCGTCGGCCCGGGTCAGCGCGAGCGCAAGCTCGCGCGACGCGTCGTCGATCCAGTGCGCGTCCTCGAGGACGAGGAGCGTCGGCATCATCAGAACGCGGGTCAGGAGCGTGGAGACGGCCTCGTGCAGGCGCTCGCGCCGGAACTGCGGCTCGAGCCGCTCCGTCTCCGGCGTCGGGGGGATCTCCGCGTCGAACGCGACGGCGACGAGCGGGGCGAGCGGGGCGAGCTCGGGGAGCACGGCGGCGATCCACTGCTCCAGGTGCACACCGGCTTCCCGAGCGTCCTGATCCGGCGTCAGACCGACGAGCGACCGGAGCACGTCCCTGAAGACCGAGTACGGCGACGCCGAGGAGTACTGGTCGCAGCGCCCGACGAGCTGAGTGAAGCCGAGCGCCTGCCGGCGCAGCTCCTCGACGAGGCGGGACTTGCCGATCCCGGGGTCGCCAACCAGCTCGACGACCTGCTGGGTGCGCGTCCGCGCCGCCGCCACGGCGAGCGCGAGCGCCGCGAGCTCGTCGTCGCGCCCGACGAACGGCAGCTCGACCTGAGGCTCGTCGGCCTTCTCGCCGAGCGCCTCCCCGACCCGGTAGGCCGTGATCGGCCGCTCCTTCCCCTTGAAGAAGAAGGGCTGACCGGTCGCCTCGTAGCTCGTCCTGGCCCGCTCGAGGACGTCCGCGGTGGCGAGCAGGCTGCCGGGCTCGGCCCGGGCGGTCAGGCGCGCGGCGAGGTTGACGGTGTCGCCCATCACGGCGTACGTCCGCCGCGACTCGGCGCCGATGTCGCCGCAGAACGCAGGCCCGCGGTTGACGCCGGCTCGGACGGCGAACCCCTCGTAACCGCCGACGATCGCCCGCAGCGCGCGCAGCATCCGCTCCTCGTCTGCACCGGTCGAGGACGGGGCGCCGCCGACGAGGTAGAGCTTGCCGCCGCCGGCGTCGATGTCGGACTCGAGCCAGGTCAGGCCGAGGCTCCGGGCCTCGGCGCCGACGAGACCGGCGAGATCGGTCAACCGAGCGTGCACGGCGTCCGCGCCCTCCGCGGCGATCGCGTCGTCCACGCCCACGAACTTGAGGAAGGCAGCGGTGACGTGGCGGTGCTCCGCCTCGCCCGCCTCGAGGACGAGGTGGGAGCGGAGCGGCTCGGGGACGAACAGGTGCAGATCGGCCTCGGCGGGCGCCGTCGGAGCCGTGGCGCCGACGTGGGAGTCGAGCTCGTCGAGCGAACGCAGGATCCTGCCGTGCCCACGGGCCTCGCCGACCCAGCCGGGCTCGAGCGCCGCCGCCGTTCGCTCGCTGACGAGGATCTCGCCCGCCTCGGCCTCCGACTCGAGCTCGATCGTGGCCGTCGAGGCCGGCCCGGCGACGATCAGCTCGCGGTGGGTGCTCTCGACGAGGAAGAAGTGGCAGGGCCCGCTGTAGATCCCCGTCGACATGCGGAGGGTGACCGGACCGACCGAGCTCATCGTCTCGCCGGTCTGGGCGATCAGCCACTGCATGTCAGAGGCGGCGCGGCAGGCGCGCCGCTCGTGCCCGTCCCCGTGGAAGAGCAGCAAGAGAGCGTCGCCCCGGAACTTGAGCACGTCGCCCTCGCGCCGCTCCGCGATCCCGATCAGCCCCTCGAACACCCCCGAGACGGCGAGCACGAGCTCCTCGGCTCCCGCCCGGCCCTTCGCCTGCAGACGCTCCGAGAGCCGGGTGAATCCGGAGAGGTCGAGTGAGACGAGAGTCCCTTCGAGCTCGAGCGGGCCGGGCGCGCCGCCGCCGGGCCAGTCAACCACGAGCCGGGGGAGATAGGGGAGATAGGAGGCCATGGATCGAGTGTTCGTCCTGCACCTTGCACTTTCAAGGCGATCGGCCTATGTTGCGCCGCGGGAGGGGAGTTTGAGCGTTGCGGCACGAGTGAGATGGGTTGCCTTGATCGCCGCGGTGGCTGCGCTTGCGCTGCCCGGCCTCGCGCTCGCCCACGGCGGCGGGAGTTTCACCGCGAACGCGACGACGGCGACGATCGATGTCGACGGGACGCTCAACGACGGCGAGTGGGCAGACGCCGAGCCGAGGACGGTGGCATTCGGATCGTTCGGGAACGGCACCGTTCGCTTTCTCCGGAAGGGCGGCGACCTCTATGTCGGGGTTGTCATCGATGATTCGCTCGCGGGCCTCAGCCCGTCGTTCGACATCTTCTTCGACTTCTCCGGCATCGAC
>JBBQHQ010000011.1:0-30880 GCA_038324115.1 Gaiellales bacterium | reverse complement strand
ACGATCACGAAGAGGAGGACGTAGGGGAACGTCCCGTAGACGGCGCTGACGAACTCGCGCTCCTCGGCCGGCGCGCCGGCGACGGTCACCTGGCCCCCACTCCCGAGCTCCTGCTGGGCGAGCGGGCCGATGGCGTCCTTGAGCCGCGTGATCGTGGCGCGGGTCGGCTTGGCCGAGCCGTCCGTCGTCGCGAAGGCCTCGACGATGGCGAGCCCGTCGGCGCGGGCGCTCGGCGGTGAAGTGGCGGCGGCGATCCCGTCCACCGTCTCAACCTTGCGGGCCAGCGCGTCCAGCTCCGCGGGTGTGGACTCGCCCTCGACGACGATCTGGAACGGCTTCAGCACCCCGGGGGTGATCCCCGCGGCGACGAGCTTCTCGTAGCCGACGTGCGCGTCGCCCTCGCCCGGGAAGTCCTTCGCCTGGGCGTCGCTCGGGTTCAGCTGGACGCCGTAGTAGAGGAGCACCGCCACGATCGCGAGCCCGGCGGCGCCGACCGCGAGCGGCTTGCGGACAACGATCCCGGCCCAGCGGCCCCAGAAGCCCGTGTCGGGGTCGTGACTCCCGATCATCCGCTTCGGGAGGACACGGATGCTGTTGATCCGCGGCCCGAGCACGAAGAGGAGGGCGGGCAGGAGCGTGATCGCCGCGAGCACCGAGACGGCGGGGATCAGCATCCCGCCGATCCCGATCGAACGGATGAAGGGCAGCGGCAGGATGACCAGGCTGAGCAGGCCGACGGCAACGGTCGAGCCGGAGACGATCACGGAGCGGCCTGCGTGGCGCATCGTCTGGACGAGTGCCTCCTCGCGATCCTTGCCGACGGCGAGCTCGTCGCGGAAGCGGAAGATCATCAGGAGCGCGTAGTCGATCGCCACCCCGAGCCCGATCAGAGCTACGAGGAACTGGACGATGATCGAGACGTCGGTGAGATAGGTGAGCAGCCAGATCAGCGTGAAGGTGTTGAGGATCGAGGCGATCGCGATCACGAGCGGCATTGCCACCGCCGGGAGCGTCCCGAAGGTGAAGAGGAGGATTACGAGCGCGCCGAGGCCCCCGATCAGTGCCTCGACGAGCACGCTCGGGCCACCGCCCGCCTGGCCCTCGCTCGCCTCCGCGAAGAGCGCGTCCATCCCGGTCAGGTGACTCTCGACGCCTGCGGGTGTGGCACTCTTGAGCGCCTCACGGGTCGCGTCGAGCGTGAGCAGCCCCTCGAAGCTGACCTGCCCGGGCGGGTAGATCTCCGCGAAGGTGACATGGCGATCCTGGGAGACGTAGGCGTCGCTGCCGGTGGAGAAGAACGAGCTGACGCGGCTCCCGGGGTTCGCCCCCGCAGCCGCCGCGATCGCCCCCTCGATCCCGCTCGCCTTCGTCACATCGCCCTTCGACTCGAACACGGCGACGAGGGGCGGGACGACGCCGCTTCCGAGCTCGGCCGCGGCGCGCTGGTCGGCCTCGTACGCCGGGTAGCCCGGGATCGAGAAGCTCTCGAGCCAGCGATCCGCGACCTGGCCGGCCGAGAAGGCGCCGAAGGCGGTGAGCAGGATCCAGACGCCGATCACGAGCCGGCGGCGGCGGACGACGAGATGTGCGAGACGTTCCATTCGGGCGAGCCTAACCTTTCGGGTGGAGGTGATCGTTTCGACCGTCGGGCGCCCGAGAACTCATCGGTTCGGCCCCTACACTCGTCTACGTGGACGTCGACGCCCTCGGCGCGCTGGAGTTCCCCGCGATTCGGGAGCGGCTGGCCGGCGCCGCCACGACCGAGCACGGCCAGGCGCTCGCCCGCGGCCTGACCCCGTCGCCTGACCCGGCGCAGGTCGCGCGCCTGCAGGCCCTGACGGCCGAGGCGGTCGCGTTGCTCGACGAGGCGGAGGAGCCACCGCTCCACGAGATCCACGACGTCCGCGACGAGGCGGCCCACGCGGCGCGCGGCGGCGCCCTCACCCCCGCCTCGCTGCGGCGGATCGCGGACACGGTCTCCGGTGGCCTGCGGGCGCGAGCGGCGCTCGAGGAGCAGCCGGCGCCGCTGCTCCGAGAGCTCGCGGCGGCGATCGACCCCGGGCTGCAGCCGCTGGCGAGGGCGATCGACCGCGCGGTGGCGGAGGACGGCTCCGACCTGCGCGACAACGCCTCCTCCGCGCTGCGGAAGCTGCGGGTCGAGCTCCGGAACGGCCGCGGCCGTGTGCGCGAGCGCCTCGAGCAGCTCGTCCGCACGGGCGGCCTCGCGGATCACCTCCAAGAGGACTTCGTCACGCTCCGGGGCGGCCGGCCGGTCCTCGCCGTCAAGGCCGGCTCGCGCAAGAGTGTGCCCGGGATCGTCCACGACGCCTCCGACTCGGGCCGCACGCTCTTCGTCGAGCCTTTCGAGGTCGTCGAGCTCTCGAACCGGCAGTCCGAGGCCGCCAGCGCCGAGCGCGAGGAGGTCGAGCGGATCCTCCGGGAGCTCTCGGCCGCGGCCGGCGCGCAGGAGGACGCCCTCGCCGCGCTGGTCGAGGCGACCGCGCAGATCGACCTCGCCGTCGCCCGCGGGACGCTCTCGCGCGGCTGGCGCGGCGCCCCCGTCACCGTCTCGGACGAGGTCCGCCTCGTCGAGGCTCGGCACCCGCTGCTCGACCCGGCGACCGCGGTGCCGATCGACCTGGAGCTCGGCACCCTGCGGGCGCTCGTGATCAGCGGCCCGAACACGGGCGGGAAGACGGTGGCGCTGAAGACGCTCGGGCTGGCGGCGCTGCTGCACCAGTCGGGCCTGCGGCCGCCGGCGGAGAGCGCGACGCTGCCCGTCTTCGACCAGGTGCTCGCGGACATCGGCGACCGCCAGTCGATCGAGATGAGCCTCTCGACCTTCTCCGGCCACGTCGCCAACCTCGTCGCGATCCTGCGCGCCGCCCGCGGTCGCTCGCTCGTGCTGCTCGACGAGGTCGCGTCCGGGACCGAC
This sequence comes from Gaiellales bacterium, assembly GCA_038324115.1. GTDB lineage: Bacteria > Actinomycetota > Thermoleophilia > Gaiellales > Gaiellaceae > Gaiellasilicea. The sequence goes on along the minus strand of JBBQHQ010000011.1, from coordinate 27,945 downwards.
CCTGTCGAAGGCTCGGCGCTCGCGCAAGCACTCGTCGCCCGGCTGGCCGAGCAGGCGCGGCTGACGCTCGTGACGACGCACTACACCGAACTGAAGGAGTGGGCGAGCGCGACCGAGCACGTCGCGAACGCCGCCACGGGCTTCGACCCCGAGACGCAAGCACCGCTCTACCGGATCGCGCTCGGCCGGCCAGGCACGTCCCACGCGCTTCAGGTCGCGGAGCGGCTGGGCCTGGAAGCCGGCATCGTCGAGGATGCGCGGGCCCGGGTTGCCCCGGAGCGGCTGCGGATCCAGGAGCTGCTCGTCGAGACCGAGGCGGCCGAACGGGCCTCGGCTGCCGAGCAGACGGAAGCGGAGCGGGCGCGCGCGGAGGCGACCCGGATCGAGAGCGAGCTGCGGGGGCGCGAGGCCGAGCTCGCCGCCGAGATCGCGGCCGTGCGCGCGTCGGCCGCGGCCGAGCGGGCGCGCGCGGCCGCCGATGCTCGGCAGGATCTCGCCGCCGCGCGGGCCGAGCTGGAGGGGCTGCGCCGGGAGATCCGGGTCGCCCGGAAGCGCGACCGCGAGTCACGGCAGAGCGCGCCGGCCACGAGCGAGCGCGACCGCCGCCTGGGCGCCGCCTCGGACCGCGCGGAGCGCGCCGAGCGGGCGATCGGCGCCCTCGACGAGCCACTGCCCCTGACCGCGCCGCTGGCGCCGGGCGACCCCGTCGAGGCACCGGCGCTCGGCGTCCACGGGACGATCGCCGCGATCGAGGGCGACGAGGCCGAGGTCGTAGGCCCGACCGGGCATCGGCTCCGGATCCCGCTCGCCCGGCTACAGCCGTCCCGCCGGCGCGAGCCGGATCCGGAGCCACCGGTGCGCGTCGTCGCCTCGGCCCGGGGCGACGTCGGCGACGAGCTCGACGTCCGCGGCCAGCGGGCCCACGAGGCGCGCGAGGCCGTGCGGGCCTTCGTGGACGAGGCGTCGCTCGCGGGGCTGCCGAGCGTCCGGATCGTGCACGGCCGCGGCACGGGCGCCACCCGCAAAGCCGTGCGCGAGGAGCTGAGCGCCCATCCCCTCGTCGGGAGCCACGAGAGCGACTCCGCCGACGGCGCCACGGTCGCGCATCTGACTTAGTTGCTCTGAGCAACTAAGTCGCTTTCGGCTCCTCGACCACCTTCGCGGCGTAGAGCTGGTACGGGAGCGCCTCGAGGACCCGAAGGCGCGGCTCGGGGACGTCGAAGAAGCGCTCCAGTGCGAGCGGCTCCAGCCAGGCGAGGTCGGGCCGCGAGCCGAGGACGCGCCGGACGGCGTCGCGGTCGCCGCCGAGCGCAACGTGCACGACACGGCCCCGCCACGGCTCCAGCACCCGCGCCGCCGTCTCGGCCGCCGCGTCGACGAGTTCGCGCTCCTGCTCGCCCCGTCGGCGCCGGAAGCGGTTGGCGGACGAGCCGCCCTTCTTGTGCCGGCCCTTGACGAAACGCGAGCCGACCTTGGAGGCCGCGAGCCGCTCACCCTCGAAGACCCCGACCGCATAGCCGCCCAGCCGGACGAGTAGGACTGCGACCGTGGGCTCGACCTCGAGCGCTTCCAGCAGGGGGCCGGTCCGCAGGGTCTCGTAGCCGCCCTCCTCGGCGAGTCCGAACGGCGGGGTCACGGTGAGCACGAGCTCGTCGAGCTCGAAGCGCGCGCTTCCGGCGGCGTACGTCGTGCGGCCGGGCGCGCCCTCGAGCGGCCGCAGCCGCTTCGCGACGTTAGCCCGGCCGATCGTGCGCGTCTCACCCACGGGCACACCGTAGACGGCGCCGTACACTCCCCCCGTGCTCCGGCTCGTCTCCCTCCTGGCAGTCGTCGTCCTCGCGGCCTGCGGCGGCAACGGCGGGGCGTCCGCCGACCAGTACCGGCGGGACGCCGACGCGATCTGCCTGACCGCGGCCACGTCGGCGTCGGCGGTGCCGCCGCCCGCAGACTCGGCGGAGTCCGTCGCCGGCTACAGCGCCCAGGTCGGCGCGATCCGCGAGCAGGAGACCCGAGACCTCGACGCACTCGAGCCGCCGGACGGGCTCGCGGAGCGGCACCGCGCGCTCGTCAACGCCGCCGGCGTGATCGTTCGTTCCCTCCAGGATCTCGAGGCCGCCGCGAAACGAGGAGACAAGCGGGCCGCCGCCGCCGCATCGGCTACAGGCGCGAGCGCCGCCGCCAAGGCCCGGAGCGCAGCGTCGGACCTGGGCCTCGATGAGTGCGGCCGCCCGGGCCGCCCACGGTGAGACCGCTCCCGTAAGCTGAGAGCGTGCGCGTCGAGATCCATTACTGCCCCGTCTGAAACGGCTACGACGTCCGGGCCGCGAGTCTCGCGGCCGAGCTGACCGAGTTGGGGCACGACGCCGCCGCCCTCGAGGGGGCGAAGAGCCAGTACGACGTGATCACGGACGGGGAGCTCGTCTTCTCGAAGCAGGCCACCGGGCGCTTCCCGGAGGACGGCGAGATCGTGGCGCTCCTGCCCCAGAGCGCGTGACCTAGACTCCGTCCCGGCCCTGGCGGTCTCGCCACCGCCGGGGCCAACTCGAGCTAGCTGCCCGAAATCTCAGCTGCCGGAGAAGCGGGGCGGGCGCTTCTCGAGGAAGGCGGCGACGCCCTCGGCGAAGTCGGCCGTGCCGGTCGAGGCCTGCTGGAGCTCCGCCTCGAGCGCGAGCTGCTCCTCGAGGCTCGCGGTGGCCGCGTGCTCGAAGAGCTGCTTCGTCCGGCCGATCGCGAGCGTCGGCATGTTCGCGAGCGTCGCCGCGTACTCGGCGACCCGCGCGGAGAAGGCGTCCGCCTCGACCACCTCCGAGACGAGCCCCCAGGCATGCGCCTCGGCGGCGGAGAGCTTGCGATTCGAGCTCATCCACTCGAAGGCGCGGGCGAAGCCGAGCAGCCGATGCAGGAACCAGGTGCCGCCCGCGTCGGGGACGAGCCCGATCCCGACGAAGCCCGGGACGAAGGAGGCGGCGTCGGAGGCGATCCGGATGTCGCAGGCCGCGGCGAAGGAGAGCCCGGCGCCCGCGCAGGCCCCGTTCACCGCTGCGATCACCGGCTTCTCGAGCGCGCGGATCGCTCGGACGTTCGGGTGGTAGGTCTGCTCCAGCCGCTCCTGGATCGAGCCGGGCGCCTCCTGGAACTCGCGCAGGTCCTGACCGGCGCAGAAGCCCCGGCCGGCTCCGGTGATCACGACGGCGCGGACGTCCGGGTCGGCGGCGTCGCCCGTCAGCGCCTCGTGCAGCTCGGCGTGGAGAGTCGCGGTGAACGCGTTGAAGACCTCGGGCCGGTTGAGGGTGATCGTCAGCACCGCGCCCGCCCGGTCGGTCAGGACCTCGCTCACCGATCCGCCTTGTCGCGAGCGAGGAAGGAGCGGACGGCGCCCTGGGCCTCCTCGCCGAGCATCGACATCGCGAGCCAGTCGCGGGCGTGCCCGACGGTCTCGTGCCAGGAGATGTCGCGCCACCAGTTCAGCTGCTGCTTCGCGTAGCGCGTCGTCTCGGGGAGCTTCCGGGCGAGCTTCTCGACCCAGTCGTCCACCACCACGTCGAGCTCGGCGGCGGGGACGGCGCGGTTGATCAGCCCCCACTCGGCAGCCTGCGCGGCCGGGATCTCCTCGCAGAGCATGATGATCTCGCGGGCGCGGCGGTCGCCGACCATGATCGGGAGCCACTGGGTGGCGCCGCCCGCGGGCACCGAGCCATGCTCGAGCCCGACGTGGCGGATGAAGGCGTCGTCGACCATGACCGAGAGGTCGCAGGCCATCTGGAGCTCGTTGCCGCCGCCGACCGCGATCCCCTGGATCCGCGCGACGGTCGGCTTACCGATCTCGCGCAGGCGGTCGTGCATGTCCTTGAAGGCGCCGAACCACTTCCAGTACTCCTTCGAGTTGCCGAGCAGCTCCTCGCCCCAGGAGCGGAGGTCGGCGCCGACGCAGAAGGCGCGGCCGGTGCCGGTGACGACGACGACGCGGATCTCGTCGTCCCAGGAGGAGTCCTCGAACGCGCGGGCGAGCTCGCGCAGCGTCTGGAAGTCGAAGGCGTTCAGGACCTCGGGCCGGTTCAGCGTCACGGTGGCCCGGTGACCTGCCTTCTCGTAGACGATCTTCTCGAACCCGAGCTCCGCGGGGTCGACGGGGGCAGGGGACGCGGGCTCGGTCATGCGAGCTCGATCACGTGGACGGCGGGCGCGAGCCCCATCTCGGCGGCGTCGGCGCCGGTGGCGGCGAACTCCTCCGTGGCGGCCGCGGCGCGGAACGCGTCCTTGTCCGGGAACTCCCACTCCGCGTGGTAGGCAGCGGGCTCGCCGGCAAGCGTCCTCGTGACGGGGCCGTGCCGGAACGTGCCGCCCGGAACCGCGCGGCAGAGCGCTGCGTGCTGCTCGTACCGGTCGGGGTCGGGCTGTTGCGAGTACGTGATGGACACGCGAACCATGTGGTCTCCTCTCCTCGGGACGGCCCGAGCGTATAGCTTCGCGCCCATGGGAAACGCGACAGCGGCGTTCGCTGTCCTCGCCCTCGTAGCCGGGGTCGCGGGCTCGATCCAGGTGGCGGTGATGGGGCGGTTCGGGGAGCGGATCGGGCCCTACGAGGCGCTCGTGGCGAACCTCGCCTTCTCGACGCTGCTCGCCGCCTCGCTGCTCCTCGTCATCCGGCAGGGGACGGGCGGGCTCGGCGGCGCCTTCCGGGCGCCGTGGTGGTACTGGATCGGCGGCGGCGGGATGGGGATCCTCGTCGTCTTCTCGATCACGGTCTGCGCGCCCCGGCTCGGGGCGACGGGCACGATCGGGCTGCTGATCGCGGGACAGCTCGCGATGGGCGTCCTGATCGACCGGTTCGGGCTCTTCGGCGTCGACCGGGTCGGGCTGACGTGGCCGCGGCTGCTCGGGGTCGTGCTGCTCGCGGTCGGGGCGGGGCTCGCGCTCTCGAAGCGCTAGGCCGCGGGCGCGACCCGGGGCAGGCAGACGGTGAAGACCGTGCCCTCGCCCGGCTGGGTCTCGACCCAGATCGCGCCGCCGCTCTGGCTCACGATCCCGTGCACGGTCGCGAGCCCGAGCCCGGTGCCCTCCCCGACCTTCTTCGTGGTGAAGAACGGCTCGAAGATCTGCTTGGCGACCTCCTCCTCCATCCCGACGCCGTCGTCGCGGACGACGAGGGTGACGTAGGAGCCGGGGACGAGCTCCGCATGCGGCGGCGGCGCTCCTTCCGGCAGTTCCAGGTTCGCGGTGCGGATCGAGAGATTGCCGCCGCCCCGCATGGCGTCGCGGGCGTTGATCGAGAGGTTGAGGATCACCTGCTCGACCTGGGTGGGGTCGGCGTGGACGTGGCCGAGCTCCGGCTCCAGCTCGGTGGAGAGGACGACGCTCTCGCCGAGCATGCGCGAGAGCAGCGACGCCATCTCGGTCACGACCTCGTTCAGGTCGAGCTCGGACGGCCGCAGCACCTGTTTGCGGCTGAAGGCGAGAAGCTGGGAGGTCAGCTCGGCCGCGCGGGAGGCGGCCCGGGCGATCTGCTCGACGCTCTCGCGCGCGCTGCCCTCGTCGAGGTCGAGCAGGGTCAGCTCGGCGTAGCCGCCGATCGCCGTCAGGAGGTTGTTGAAGTCGTGGGCGATCCCGCCTGCGAGCCTGCCGATCGACTCCATCTTCTGGGCCTGGCGCAGCTGCTCCTCGAGCCGGCGGTGGGCGCTGACGTCCCGGGCGAGCACCAGGGTCAGGTCGGGTTCGCCCGCCTGGTTGCGAAGGAGGACGTTCGACCCTTCGAGCAGCGCCCAGCTTCCGTCCTTCCGGCGGGTGCGGCGGATGTCGTCCGGGGGCGGCTGCCCCTCGAGCACGATCGGCGGGTCGCCCGGGTCGACGAGCGCGTCCGCCCGGGTCCCGAGCAGCTCCTCGGGGGAGTAGCCGAGCAGCGTCTCGGTCGCCGGGTTGGTGTAGACGAAGCGCCCTTCGAGGTCGATCAGCGCGATCATCTCGGTTGCATGCTCGAGGACGCGGCCGTGGAGCTCGCCGTTCGCGCGAACCTCCTCGTAGAGGCGCGCGTTCTCGAGCGCGAGGGCTGCGATCTGCGCGAATCGCTCCAGCAGGGCGACCTCGGCAGGCGTGAACGTCCGTCCCTCCTCGGCGTAGGCGATCCCGACCACGCCGCGGATCTCGCCGGCCGTCCTGAGCGGCACCCCGAGCGTGGCGTGGATCGGCAGCCCGCGGTACTGGGAGATCGCGCCCGGCCACGCGGTGTAGTCGTCGACCGCCACGGTCTCGCCGGTGGCCCAGACGCGCCCGGAAACCCCGTCGCCCTGCTTGATCCGGAGCCGGCCCGAGCTCTCGAACGTGCCCAGGCGGATCCGCAGCTCGAGCTCGTCGCCGTCGACCAGGTAGAGGTAGCCGTGCGGCGTGCCGACGAGCGAGCAGGCGCCGGCGACGATCGTCTCGAGGACGCTCTCGAGGTCGAGCCCCTCGATCAGGCCGAGCGCGGTCCGGTGGAGGGTGGCGAGCTCGGTGTTCCGGCGGACGAGGGTGGCGTTGTCGCGGGCCGAGCGGATCGCGGCGGAGGCCTGGTTCGCGAACGTCCGGAGGGCCTGGAGACGCTGCTGCGACGGGATCAGCGAGTCCGTCGGGTCGTCGGCCCAGATGAATCCTGAAACGCTGCCGTCGCGCTCGTGCAGAGGGACCATCAGCCAGTGCCTGTCCCAGCCGTGAGGGCCTCGTCCGTTGCGCATCGAAGCGTACGTCGAGCCGAGGTCCGCGCGGGCGATCGCCGCCTCGCGCGGCAGCAGGTAGCAGCCCTCCACTTCGAACTCGGGGGTGAGGAGGGCGTCGAGGTCGGCTGCGGTGAGGACGAAGTCGAGCCCGGGGGCGCCGGCCTCCCAGCCGGCGCTCCGGCGCGGGGTGAAGCCGCGGCCCTGCTCGGCCGTCGCGATCGCGACCCTCTCGAACCCGAGGGCGTCCCTGATTCCCTGCGCGACCGCGTCGAGGACCGAGTCGACCGTCTCGAGGTCTGCCAGCCGGGAGGAAATCGCGAGCAGGTGGGCGAGCGAGGCGCGGTCGCGGGCGGCCTCGAGCGAGCGCTGCGCCGTCTCGACCGCGGCGCCGACCTGCCCCGCGAGCGCGACGAGGACGTCGAGGTCGTCGTCCCCCGGCAACCTTCCGCTCTTGGGCTCGTCCACGGAGATGATCCCAAGGAGGTCGCCGGCCTCGTCCCGGAACGCGGTCAGGAGCGCGTCCCTCGGGTGCCAGGAGTCGGGCTCGGAGCCCACTTCGATGTCGGGAACGTGGGCGACCAGGTCCTCCCAGTCCATCTGGTCGTGCGGGACGAGGTAGGCGCCGCGGCGAAGGAACCGCTCGTCGAGGTACCGCTCCCAGGACTCCCACAACGTGACCTGCCCGAGCAGGGCCGCCCGTGCGGCGTCGTTGCCATGCACCGTCACGACCTGGAAGTCGTCGAATGCGCGCCGGTAGACATTGATCGCGACCGTGCGGAAGCCGAGGGCCTCCGAGATCGTGCGCGCGATCGCGGTGAAGAGCTCCGGCACGTCCTCCGGGGTGCGCACCGCGCGCTGGACCTCGACGAGGCTGCGCAGGTGCGGAAAGGTTTCGGTCTCGGCGGCCACGACGTCTCCCCGTTGTCGGCCCTCCGCGCCCATGGTTGAGCGGCGGAGCGGGCCAGGGTAGCCGGGATCCGATGCGGTTCTAGAGCCCGACGACCTCGTCGGGACGGACAGGGACGCGGGTGAGCCCCCGTCCGGTCGCGTCGCGAAGCGCGGAGACGATGGCGGCGGTCGAGACGACCGTGGGCGGCTCGCCCACGCCCTTGGCGCCGTAGGGCGCGTCCGGCTCCGGGTCCTCGACGAGCTCGCTGACGACGGGCGGCATGTCGAGGGCGGTCGGGATCAGGTAGTCGGTGAAGCTCGCGTTCGTGATCAGGCCGTCCCGGGTCTGGATCTCCTCCATCAGCGCGAGCCCGAGCCCCTGGGCGGTGCCGCCCTCGATCTGGCCCTCGACGGCGAGCGGGTTGACGGCCTTGCCGACGTCCTGCGCGGTCCCGATCCAGACGACCCGGGTCAGCCCCAGGTCGACGTCGACCTCGACGACCACGCGCATCGCGGCGACCGCGAAGGCGACGTGGGCGCGCTCGCCGGTGATCTGGCCGGTCTCGGGGTCGAGCGGGGTCGTGCGCGGGTGGCGGTAGACCCGCTCGATATCGATCTCGCCGGCGGTGCCGCGGGCACGCTCCTCGGCGACGGCGCGGCACGCGAGCTGAGTCGCGCCTGCAGCCATCCAGGTCATCCGAGAGGCCGAGGCGGAGCCGGCGGAGGCCACGGTCGCGGTTTCCGGCGGGGCGAGGACGACCTCGTCGGTGCCGAGCTCGGTCCGCGCGACCTGGAGGATCACGTCCGTGACGCCCTGGCCGACCTCGGCGGCGGCGCAGTGGACGACGGCCGATCCGTCCTCGCGCAGGATCACGCGGGCGGCGGTCGAGTCGTCGAAGCCCTCGGAGTAGCAGATGTTCTTGAAGCCGACCGCGAAGCCGACGCCCCGCTGGACGCCCTCGCCGCGGGTCGTGTTTCCGGCGCCGCCGGGCAGGCGGATCGCCTCGCGCGGCAGCGCCTCCGGCTCGGGTACCGGCAGCGCGGCGGCCCGGCGGATCACCTCCGCGACGGGCAGCGATCCTTCGATCGGCTGGCCGGTCGGCAGGAGGTCGCCCGGCGCCATCGCGTTCAGGAGCCGGAGCTCGACGGGGTCGATCCCCAGCTCGGCCGCGAGCCGGTCCATCTGCGCCTCGGAGGCGAAGCACGTCTGCACTGCGCCGAACCCGCGCATCGCCCCGCACGGCGGGTTGTTCGTGTAGACACAGGTCGACTCGATCAGCGCGTTGTCGACCTTGTAGGGGCCGATCGCGAAGCAGGCTGCGTTGGAGGTCACCGCCGTCGAGCTGGACGCGTAGGCGCCGCCGTCGAGGAGGATCCGCATCCGGACGTTGACGAGCTTCCCTTCCCGGGTCGCCCGGTGCTCGCACCAGATCCGCGCCGGGTGCCGGTGGATGTGGCCGACGAAGGACTCCTCGCGGTCGTAGACGATCTTCACCGGGCGGTTCGTCTCCAGCGCGAGCAGGGCACCGTGGATCTGCATCGAGAGGTCCTCGCGGCCGCCGAACGCGCCGCCGACCCCGCCGAGGTGGATCCGAACCATCTCCGGCGGCAGGTTCAGGCAGGGCGCGACCTGGTCGCGGTCGACGTGGAGCCACTGGGTCGCGACGTAGATGTCGACGCCGCCCTCGCCGTCCGGGACCGCGAGCCCGGACTCCGGGCCGAGGAACGCCTGATCCTGGATCCCGATCTCGTAGACCCCGCTGACGCTGACGTCGCCCTCGGCGTCGGGGTCGCCGTGACGGATCTCGATCGAGCGGACGACGTTCGGACGGGGATCGTCCCGATAGCCGTGGCCCATCGTCGGCCGCCCCTCGTGGAGCGGCTCCTGCTCGGTCGCGCGCTCCATCTGCGTGACCGGCTCGAGCGGCTCGTAGACCACCCGGACTGCGGCGGCGGCGCGGCGCGCCTGCTCCGGCTCCTCGGCCGCTACGAGCGCGACCGCCTCGCCGAAGTAGCGGACTCTGTCGGCGGCGAGCACGGGCTGGTCGGGGAACTCGAGCCCGTAGGTCTTCTGGCCCGGCACATCCTCGTGGGTGAGGACGGCATGGACGCCCGGCATTCGGAGCGCCTCGGAGATGTCCAACTCGACGATCCGCGCGTGGGCGTGCGGGCTGCGGATCGTCCTCCCCCAGAGCATCCCCGCCGCCGAGAGGTCGCTCGAGTAGGCGAACTCGCCGGTCACCTTCGGGATCCCGTCGCGCCGCTCGACGCGCTCGCCGACTCGGCCGAGCGGGACGCGCGTGGTGGTCTCGGTCGCGCTCATGAGAGGTGTGACGCTTTCGGCGCCGGATCGGCACGAAGGGGGTGGCGCGCCGACGATACGCTCGTGGCGGGGAGGAGGAGCGGTGGCCCCCAGCACAGCGCGGCCGCGCGGTCAGAAGACACGGCCGAATGGGTCATGTCCGCATCGTCCCTGCCGCCAGCCGGACCGCGTCGAAGATCTTGACGTAGCCGGTGCAGCGGCAGAGGTTGCCGGAGAGCGCCTCACGGATCTCGTCGTCGCTCGGCTCGGGGCTCCGCTCGAGCAGCGCCGCGGTCGCGACGACGAGCCCGGGGGTGCAGAACCCGCACTGGACGGCGCCTGCCTCGACGAAGGCGCGCTGCACGGGATGCAGCTTCTCTCCGTCGGCGAGGCCCTCCACGGTGGTGACCGAATGGCCGTCGGCCTGCGCGGCGAGGACGAGGCAGGAGCAGACGAGCTCGCCGTCGAGGAGCACGGAGCAGGAGCCGCACTCGCCCTGCTCGCAGGCGTTCTTCGAGCCCGGGAGCTCGAGCGCGTCGCGCAGCGCGGTCAGCAGGCTCTCGCCGGCCCAGACGTCGGCCTCGCGCGGCTCGCCGTTCACGGTGAGCGAGATCCTCATGCGAGGCACCGGTCGAGGGCGCGGTTCGCGAGCACACGAAGGGCGTGGCGGCGGTAGGCGGCGGTGCCGCGGACGTCGTCGATCGGCGAGGCGGCCGCGGCGACCTGCTCGGCGAACGAATCCCGCTCGGAGAACGGCGCGCGGACGAGCCCCACCACCGGCCCCGAGGAGCCGTAGGCGGCGCGCAGCTCGCCGCGCTCGCGGTCGGCGACGAGCGCGAGCGAGCAGACGGAGATCACCATCGCGTTCCGGGGGCCGACCTTCATGAAGGTCTGGGGCGCGCCGCTCGGGTCGAGCCGGACCGCGAGGACGAGCTCGTCGGGCTCGAGCGCGTTCCGCTTCGGGCCGACCAGGAACTCGGAGAGCGGGACGCTCCGGACGCCTCGGACGCTCCCGAGCTCGATCTGGGCGCCCTCGACGAGGAGAGGCGGCAACGCGTCGCCGGCCGGGGAGGCCGTCCCGAGGTTGCCGCCGATCGTGCCTCGGTTGCGGATCTGGGGCGAGCCGACCGTGCGGCTGGCTTCGGCGAGCGCGGGCAGAATCCCCGCCAGCTCCGCGACCATCGCCTCCGTGTAGGTCAGCCCGGAGCCCAGGCGCAGCGAGCCGTTCTCGCGCGACCACCCGCGGAGCTCCGCGACCTCGTTCAGGTTCAGGAGCGCCTCAGGGCGCGTGCGGTCGAAGTTGAGCTCGACGAGAAGGTCGGTGCCGCCGGCGATCGGCCGTGCCTCGGGCCGTTCGGACTTGAGCCGGAGCGCCTCGTCCAGCGAGCGCGGTGTGAGCACATCCACAGGAGACGTTTTACCGTTCTTCGCGCACGTACGGAACCCCGAGCGCGGCCGGGGCGCCGAGCCGGCGCTTCGCGACACCCGAGGAAACGAGTACGAGCGCGAGCACCGTCATCACGTACGGGAGCGACTGGAAGAGCTCCGGCGCGACCGTGACGCCCCGCGCCTGGAGGGTGAACGGGAGCGCCGAGAAGGCGCCGAAGAAGTACGCGCCGACGAGGCAGAGGTCGGGGCGCCAGAAGGCGAAGATCACCAGCGCGATCGCGATCCAGCCCGCGCCCGAGGTGAGCCCGTCCACCCACTGAGGCGTCAGGGCGAGGCTGAAACACGCGCCGCCGACCCCCGCAAAGGCCCCGCCGGCGAGGACGTGCAGGTAGCGGTAGCGCGTCACCCCGATCCCGACCGCGTCCGCCGCGGCCGGCGACTCGCCCACCGCGCGGACGTTCAGCCCCGGTCGCGTCCGCGAGAGGTAGAGCCCGACGAGGACGACCAGCACCCAGGACGCGTAGACGAGCGCGGTCTGGTCGAAGAGGACCGGGCCGACGACCGGGAGGCTCCCGAGCCCGAGGACGTCGAGCTCGGCGAACGAGTGGCGGGCCGGAGCGTTCGCCAGCTCCAGGTCGTTGCCGAGGTAGGACGAGAGCCCCGCGGCGCCCGCGAAGATCGTGAGGGCCAGACCCGAGACGATCTGGTTCGCCCGCAAGGTGATCACGAGGAACGCGTGGATCAGCGACACGGCGAGCCCGGCGAGCGCGGCGATCCCGACCGCGAGCAGGAGCACGAGGCCGCCCGGGCCGCCGAGCGTCTGTACGGCCCAGAAGCCCATCACCGCTCCCACGAGCATCATCCCCTCGACGCCGAGGTTGAGCACGCCAGAGCGCTCCGCCAGGAGCTCGCCGAGCGCGGCGTAGAGGAGCGGCGTCCCGTACGCGACGGCCGAGGCGAGCACCACGACGAGGATCGAGTTGTTCACGCCGTGGCCTCCGCCGCCGCGGAGCGGCCCCGCCGCGCGAGGCGGATCCGGTAACGGACGAGCAGCTCCCCACCGAGCGCGGAGAAGAGGATCATCCCCTGGAGGACGCCGACGAGCCCGGAGGGGAAATCGGCCCCCTGGAGCGTGAAGCCGGCGTTCGTCAACCCCCCGAGCAGGAAAGCGACGAGGACGACGGCGAACGGGTTGTAGCGGCCGAGCGCCGCGACGACGATCCCCGCGTAGCCGTAGCCGGACTGCTGCAGCCCGCGCGCGTCCAGCAGGTGCCGGAAGTCGCCATCCTGGCTCGCGCCGCCCACGCCCGCGATCGCGCCGGAGAGGCACATGACCGCGACGATCTTGCGCCGGATCCGCATCCCCGCGTAGCGAGCGGCCCGGGGCGAGTCGCCGATCACCTGCGTCTCGAAGCCAAAGCGGGTGCGGCCGTAGAGGAACCAGGCGAACGCCGCGATCCCGACCCCGATCAGGAAGCCGAGCGGGACCCAGGTCCCGTGCACGATCCACGTCGACCAGGTCGCGTTGTCGGGGAGCATCTTCCCCTGCGGGAAGACCTTCGCCTCGGGCGAGGAGGTGTCGCGCCAGTAGGAGAGGCTGTCGAAGATCAGGTAGTTGAGGACGAGCGCCGCCACGTAGTTGAGCATCAGCGAGGTGATGATCTCGTTGGTGTGCAGGAACGCCTTCAAGAGCGCGGGAATCAGCGCCCACGCGGCCCCGGCCGCACCCCCGGCGAGGCACATCGCCGTCACGAGCACGACCGGCGACCGATCGCCCAGATACAGCGCCGCCGCCGCCGCGCCGATCGCGCCGAAGTAGAGCTGGCCCTCGCCGCCGATGTTGAAGAGGTTCATCCGGAAGGCGACCGCCGCCGCAAGCCCGGTGAAGAGGAGCGGCGTCGCCGTCACGAACGCCTGGCTGAGGGCGCCGTCCGCGAAGAAGGCGGCGTCGAAGAGCCGCCGGTAGGTGTCGATCGGGTGGTGCCGCGTCGCGAGGAGGACGAGCGCCGCCGCGGCGAAGGCGAAGACCAGCGAGCCGGCCGGGACGACGACCAGCAGCCAGCGCGGCTGGTGGAGGCGCCGCTCGATCCTCATGTCCGCTCCCCGCCCGCCATCAGCAGCCCGATCTCCTCGACGGTCGCCGACGCTGCGTCGAGCTCGCCCGCGATCGCGCCCTCGTAGACGACCGCGATCCGGTCGGCGAGCGCGAGCACCTCGTCCAGGTCTTCGGAGAGGAGGAGGACGCCGACGCCCGCCGCGGCCGCATCCCGGAGGTACCGGTGGACCGTCTCGATCGCGCCCACGTCGAGGCCGCGCGTCGGCGAAGCGGCAACGAGCACCTTCGGGTCGCCCGCGAACTCGCGCCCGAGCACGACCTTCTGCAGGTTGCCGCCCGAGAGGAGCCGCGCCGGCGTCTCCGGGCCGGGCGCCTTGACGTCGTAGCGGCCGATCAGGTCGCGGGCCCGCTCGCGGAAGCGGCGGAGGCGCAGGAAGGGCCCGAGCGAGCCCTCGCCGCCGTACGACTTGAGAGCGACGTTCGAAGCGATGCTCAGGCTCGGCGCGACCGCGGTGTGGAGGCGGTCCTCGGGCACGTGGGCGATTCCGGCCCGGATCGCAGCGCGAGGGTCGCCCGCCCGGAGGCGCCTGCCCGCAACCGAGATGCTCCCGGCCGAGAGCGGCCGCGTCCCCGTGATCGCCTCCGCGAGCTCGCGCTGCCCGTTCCCGGCCACGCCCGCGACCGCGAGGACCTCCCCCGCGTGCAGCTCGAGGCTGACCCCGCGGACCGCGTCGCCGCCCCGATCGCCAGGTGCGGAGAGCCCGTCGAGCGTGAGGACGACCTCGCCGCCCCCCGGCGCGCGCTCCTCGCGGCGAGGCCCCTCGACCTCACGACCGACCATCAGCGAGGCGAGCGAGCGCGGGGTCGAGCCCGCGGCCGGCACAGTCGCGACCGACTTGCCCGCGCGGAGGACGGTGACGCGGTCGGCGACGGCCGCGACCTCGTGCAGCTTGTGGGAGATGAAGATCACGGTGCGACCCTCGGCCGCCATCGAGCGGAGGGTCGCGAAGAGGCTCTCGGACTCCTGGGGGGTCAGCACCGCGGTCGGCTCGTCCAGGATCAGGATCTTCGCCTCGCGGTAGAGCGCCTTCAGGATCTCGACGCGCTGCTGCTCCCCGACGGAGAGCTGCCAGATCCGGGCGCGCGGATCGACGGCGACCCCGTAGCGCTCGCCCAGCTCCTCGACGCGCTGCTCGAGCGCGCGGGGGCGCAGGCGGAAGCCGGCCTCGCCGCCCGCCTCGCCGAGGACGACGTTCTCCGCGACGGTGAACGACTCCACGAGCCGGAAGTGCTGGTGGACCATCCCGACGCCGGCGTCGATCGCGTCGCGGGGCGAGCCGAATGCGACCGGCTCGCCGTAGAGCTCGAGCTCGCCCTCGTCCTCGCGGTAGAGCCCGGTGAGGATGTTCGAGAGGGTGCTCTTGCCGGCGCCATTCTCGCCGAGGAGCGCGTGCACCTCGCCCACGGCCGCCTCGAAGTCGACGCAATCGTTCGCCAGCACGCCGGGAAAGCGCTTCGTGATTCCGCGGCACGCGACCGCAGGGGAGAGGGAGCCGGGGGGAGCCGACGTGGCGACTCCCCCCGAGACCTCCTCGGTCAACCGATGTCCTCGATCAACCCTTTGCGCTCCCGACGATACCCTTGACGAGCCAGTCCATCGCGTAGAGGTACTGGACCGTCGGGCGCTTGCCCTGTCTGATCCGGAGCTTGCCCTTCTGGTCGCGGATCGGGCCCTGGAACTCGTTGAACGTGCCGGCGACGAGCGCCTTCCGCTTCGCGGCGATCGCCTTCTTCGTCTTCGCCGAGACCTTCGGCCCGAACTTGGCGATGTCCGTGAACCCGTCCTTGATCGAGCCGTAGTAGAAGCCCGACTTCCAGGTGCCGTTCGCGGCCGCCTTGACGCGCTTCGTGTAGTACGGGCCCCAGTCGTAGACCGCCGCCGTCAGCCACGAGGTGGGCGCGAACTTGCTCGCGTCCGAGTCGTAACCGACCCACCCGATCCCCTTGGACTGGGCGTACTGGCCGGCCGCGGGACTGTCCACGTTCTGCCCGAGGACGTCGGCCCCGGCGGCGACGAGGCTCTCCGCCGCCTTCTTCTCCTTCGCCGGGTCGAACCACGAGTTCGTCCAGACGAGCTTGACGACCGCCTTCTTGTTCACGGCCTGGGCGCCGAGCGCGAACGCATTCGCGTGCCGGATCACCTCGGGGATCGCGAACGGGACGATGTAGCCGATCACGTTCTTCTTCGTCGCCGCCCCGGCCGCCATCCCGGAGAGGTAGATCGCGTCCTCACCCGCGCCGAAGTACTCGGAGAGGTTCTTGGTCACCTTCGTGCCGGTGGCCATCTCGAAGTAGACCTGCGGGTACTTCTTGGCCGCCGAGACCATGCAGGTCTGGAAGCCGAACGAGGTCGCGAAGATGATCTTGTTGCCGTCGCGGACGAGGCTGTCGATCACCTGACAGGTCTGCGGCCCCTCCGGCACGTTCTCCTTGTACGTCGTCTTGACGTTGGAGCCGAGCGCCTTCTGGACCGCGAGCCGCCCCTCGTCGTGCGACTGCGACCAGCCGCCGTCGTTGTGCGGGCCGACGTAGATCCACGCTGCCTTGATCGTGGACACCTTCGTGCCCTGCTTCGCCGGCGCGGCCGCGGTCGCGACGAGCGTCACCAGCATGAGGACGAGGAGCAGTGCCCCTCCTCCGATCGTGCGCTTTTTCATGTGTACCCCTTCTGCTGCCCTGAGAGCCCGGTCAAGTCACGACTATAGGACACTCCCCGGCGGGGGTTCCATGGGCCGTTCGGCCCACCAGGGGGACGGGTGGGGTCTATCGTCCTTCGCGATGACCCACCTGCTCGCCAACGGCTGGATCGTGACGATGGACGATCGGGGCACCGAGCACGAGCAGGGCTGGGTGCTCGTCGAGGACGGCTTCGTGCGGGAGGTCGGCTCGGGCGACGAGCCGGAGGCCGCGGAGCGCATCGATCTCGGCGGCGCGCTCGTCACGCCCGCGCTCGTCAACACCCACCATCACCTCTACCAGACGCTGACACGGGCGCGGGCACCGGAGGGGACGCTCTTCGAGTGGCTAGTCGAGCTCTACCCGACCTGGACGCGCCTCGACGCCGAGGCCGAGTACGCGGCGGCGCGGACCGGGCTCGCGGAGTTGGCTCTCTCGGGCTGCGGCACGGTCTTCGACCACCACTACGTCTTCCCGCACGGCGAGCAGGGGATCCTCGAGGCCGAGATCCAGGCCGCGCAGGAGCTCGGGGTCCGGATCTCCGCGTCGCGCGGCTCGATGGACCTCGGCGAGTCCGACGGCGGCCTCCCTCCCGACTCCGTGGTCGAGTCGCTCGACGCGATCCTGGCCGACACCGAGCGGCTCGCGGCCCTGCACGAGCCCGGCCCCGGCGCCCGCGTCCAGATCGTCGTCGCGCCCTGCTCGCCGTTCTCCGTCACGGCCGAGCTGATGAGCGAGTCGGCGGAGCTGGCGCGCCGGCTCGGCCTGAAGCTACACACGCACCTGGCCGAGACCGTGGAGGAGGAGGCCTTCTGCCGCGAGCGGTTCGGCTGCTCCCCGGTCGAGTACCTGGAGCGGCTGGAATGGCTCGCGGGGGACGTCTGGTGCGCCCACTGCGTCCATCTCTCCGAGAGCGAGATCGGCCGGTTCGCGGACGCGGGCACCGGCGTCGCCCACTGCCCCACCTCGAACCTCCGCCTCGGCGCCGGGATCGCGCCGGTCCGGCGGATGCTCGACGCGGGCGTCCACGTCGGGCTCGGGGTGGACGGCTCGGCCTCGAACGAGCGCGGCGACCTCTTCCTCGAGGTCAAGCAGGCACTCCTCGTCGCCCGCGGGATCGGCGGCCCGCAGGCGCTGACGGCGCGCGAGGCGCTCCGGCTCGGGACGCGCGGCGGCGCCGCGGTGCTCGGCCGCGACGATCTGGGGCGGCTCGAGCCCGGCGCCTGCGCGGACATTGCGGTCTGGGACCTGGACGGGCTCGAGCTCGGCGGCGCCGCGGATCCCGTCTCGGGGCTCGTCTTCGCGGGTCCGCACCGGGTCGCCCGGCTCCTCGTCGGCGGCGAGCCCGTGGTCGAGGACGGCGCCCTCGTCCGGGCCGACGAGCGGGAGATCGCACGCCTCCATCGGGTCCAGGCGCGAAGATTCGAGTTATGACCTCCCTCTCCACCCATGTCCTCGATACCGCGGCCGGCCGGCCCGCGGCCGGCGTCCCCGTCACGCTCAGCCGCGACGGCGCCGTCGTTGCCTCGGCGGAGACGGACGAGGACGGGCGCGCCCGCCTCGCCGACGACCTCGAGCCGGGGCTTTACCGCCTGGCCTTCGAGCCGCCGTCGCCCTTCTTCCGCCGCGTCGAGCTCGAGATCGAGCTGGGCGACGGGCATTTCCACGTCCCCCTGCTCGTCTCCCCGTACTCGTGCGCGAGCTACCGCGGCAGCTGACCGTCGAGGAGCTGGTGCCGCTCTTCTCGGGGCGGACGCCGCTCGTCGAGCAGCTGGCCCGGCGGGAGGATCCCCTCTCCGTCGCCGAGGAGGTCGCGCACTCGCTCCCGGACGACGACCGTTTCGCTGCGCTCGCCGCCCATCCGCGGATCGGCGAGCGGTCTGCCGAGCAGCACGGCGGTGACGCTGTCGTGCTCGAGGAGCTCGCGCGTCTGAATCGGGAGTACGAGGAACGGTTCGGCTTCGCGTTCGTCGTCTTCGTGAACGGGCGCTCGCGGGAGGAGCTCGTGCCCGGCCTGCGGGAGCGACTCGAGCGGACACGCGACGAGGAGCTGGAGACGGGCCTCCGCGAGCTCTGCGCTATCGCCCGCGCCCGCTGGGAGCAGGGCTGATGGACGCCGACTACCTCCGCGAGGTCGCCGACCTCGTCCTGCGGCTCCTGCACGTGGTCGCCGGAATCGCCTGGATCGGCGCCTCCTTCTACTTCATCAAGCTCGACCTGAAGCTGGAGCGGCCCCAGCGTGACGCCGACCGCCAGCGCGGCGTCGGCGGCGAGTACTGGGGGATCCACGGCGGCGGCTTCTACCACACCCAGAAGTACGCGATCGCGCCGCCGGAGCTGCCCGAGCGGCTGCACTGGTTCAAGTGGCAGGCCTACACGACCTGGATCTCGGGCTTCCTTCTCCTCGTCGTCCTCTACTGGACGGATGCGCGGGCGCGGCTCGTCGACCCGGCGGTCGCCGACCTCGCCGCCTGGGAGGCGGTCGCGCTCTCGGCGGCCGGGCTCGTGCTCGCGTGGGTCGTCTACGACGCGGCCTGCCGGCTCCTGCGCGACGACCGCGCGGTCGGAGCCGTGGTGGCCGTGCTCGTCGTGGCGTCGGCCTGGGGCGCGGGCCAGCTCTTCGCGCCGCGGGCCGCCTTCCTCCAGGTCGGGGCGATGCTCGGGACGATCATGGCCGCGAACGTCTTCTTCACGATCATGCCCGCCCAGCGCGAGCTGATCCGGGCGAAGACCGAGGGGCGCGAGCCCGACGCCGCCCCGGGGAAGCGGGGCAAGCAGCGTTCCGTGCACAACAACTACCTGACGCTGCCCGTCGTCTTCACGATGCTCGCCGGGCACTTCCCAGTCGCCTTCGCCGCCGGCCGGCCCTGGCTCGTCCTGCTCGCGATCGTCGCGCTGTTGGTGCTGACGCGGCACTTCTTCAACCTCTTCCACCGGGGCGTGCGCGCCTGGTGGATCCCGGCAGTCGTCGTCGCCGGGGCGGTCGCGCTCTTCGTCGTGCTCGCCCCGGAGGACTCCCCCGTACCCGCCCGGACGGTCTCGGACGCCGAGGCGCAGGCGGTCGTGACGGCGCGCTGCACCCAGTGCCACGTCGGCGCCTCCGCGCCCGCCGGCGTGCGGCTGGACACCCTCGCCGGGATGCGGCAGCACGCCGCTGCGGTCGAGCGGATGGTCTCGGCGAGCCTGATGCCGCCCGGGAACGCGACGGGGATGACCGACGACGAGCGCGCGACCCTCGTCGCGTGGGCCGCGGCGGCGCGATAGGTTCCGGGCGTGCTCGAGATCACCGCAGCCGGAATGCACTTCGTCGCCCGCTGGGAGGAGGAGCTGGCGCCGAAGACCGTAGCCGCCTTCAAGGCGATGCTGCCGCTCGACGACCGGATCATCCACTGCCGCTGGAGCGGCGAGTCGAACTGGATTCCCTGGGGTGACCGCGACCTCGGCACCGGCCCGGAGAACGCCACGAGCTACCCCCATCCCGGCGAGCTCGCGCTCTATCCCGGTGGTCACAGCGAGGCTGAGCTGCTCTTCCCGTACGGCTACTGCTCCTTCGCGAGCAAGGCGGGACACCTGTGGGCGAACCACTTCGCCACCCTCGTCGAGGGCCAGGAGCAGCTGAAGGAGCTCGGCCGGCTGACGCTCTGGGAAGGCGCGCAGCAAATCTCGTTCCGCGACTCGACTTAGTTGCTCTGAGCAACTAAGTCGGTTTCGTGCTCGAGCTCGTCTACGAGACCCACTCGACCACGCTCGACAACGAGCAGGGGGTCGCGACCGGATGGCTGCCGGGCGAGCTCTCGCCCCACGGCCGCAAGCAGGCGGGGGAGCTCGGCGAACGGCGGCGCGACGCCGACGTCGTTTACGCCTCCGATCTCGCCCGCGCCGTCGAGACCGTGGAGATCGCCTTCGGCGGCAGCGGGATCCCCGTCCACCTCGACCCGCGTCTTCGTGAGTGCGACTACGGCGCGCTGAACGGACGGCCCGTCGCCGAGGTGACCGCCGTGAGGCTGGAGCACGTCGAGACCCCCTTCCCCGGCGGCCAGAGCTACCGGAACGTGGTCGAGGCGACGCGCTCGTTGCTCGCCGACCTGCGGGCCCGCCACGACGGCGGGACCGTCGTCCTCGTCGCCCACTCCGCGAACCGCTGGGCGCTCGAGCACCTGCTCGAAGGAAGGCCGCTCGAGGAGCTCGTCGCCGCCCCGTTTGCGTGGCAGCCCGGCTGGGTCTACCGCGTCAGCTGACGCAGCGCGAGCTCGAGCGCGTCCACCGCGAGCAGGATGTCCTCGTTCGAGCTGAGCTCGTCCGGGTTGTGGCTGATCCCGCCGTTGAGGCTGCGGACGAAGAGCATCGCGCTCGGGATGCCCGCGGCCGCGAGGATGCCAGCATCGTGGCCGGCGCCGGAGGGCAGCTCGACGACGGGCTGGCCCAGCTCCTCGATCGCGCCGCGGACGGCGGCGACGACCTCGGGGTTCATCGCGACGGGGTCGATCCGGAGGTGGGGCTCGATCCCGATCGCCGCGACGAGCGCGTCCAACCGCTCCGTGTCGGGCGCCCGGGCGTCGACGGTGAAGGTGACGCGGGAGGGGATCACGTTCTCGCCGCCGGGCTCGACCTGGAGGACCCCGACCGTCGCGACCGCCTCGGGGATCCCGCGTGCGATCTCCCGGATCTCGAGCAGCCGCTCGGCCGCGGCGACGAGGGCGTCGTCGCGCACCGCCATCGGTGTCGTCCCGGCGTGGCCCGCCCGGCCCTCGACGACGACGAGGCCGCGGACGTAGCCCACGATCGCGTTCACGGCCGCGAGCGGCGCGTCGGCATCGGCGAGCCGCGGGCCTTGCTCGATATGCAGCTCGACGTAGGCGGCCGGCCGGGCCGTGCAGCCGAGGCTGCCGGCGCAGCCACGTTCTTCGTCCCGGAAGACGACGACCGCGAGCCCGGGCGTGCCGATCCGCTCGACGGCCTCCAGCCCCGCAAGGACACCCAGGGCCCCGTCGTAGCGGCCGCCGGAAGGAACGGTGTCGAGGTGGGAGCCCGTCCAGACCTCACGGCCCTCGCCGGGGATCCGCCCGATCAGGTTGCCGGCGACGTCGACCTCGACCTCCAGGCCCGCCTCGCGGAACCAGCCGGCGGCGAGCTCGTGAGCGGCGTCCTCCTCGGGGGAGTAGCCGATCCGGTCACCCATGGCGTGCAGCTGGTCGAGTCGCTCGAAGATCCGCATGGGCGGAACGTACTACCGCGGCGCCCGCAGCCCTGCCTCCTCCAGCTCCGCGCGAACGAGCGCGTCGTACCGCCCGGCCCGCAGGTCACCGATCGGGTCGTCGGTGTAGCGGAGGAGGACGCCGTAGGGGAGCGAGTACGCGGCGCGCGCGGCGAGGTGCTCCCGGCGGCCCTCGGTCTCGGGCTCGCGCAGGACGCGCGCCGCGGCGTTCAGGCGGCGGATCCCGCGGAGCCGAGGAGGCACGAGCCAGAACAGGAGGATCGTCGCGGGCAGCCCGAAGACGACGAGCCCGAGGATCTTGGCGAGGTCGTGCGCCGCGTTCTCGCCGCCGACGCCGAGCTCGGTCAGCTGGCCGCCGCTGCCCTCGCCCGCGCCGCGAAGCGCGTCGCCGAGACTGCCTCCGATCAGCGGCGTCCCGTCCACGGCGTCACCCGCGGAATCGAACGCCCCCGAGACTGCGTTCCCGGCCGACTGGACGCCCTCCCCGAGCACCGCGAGCTTGTCGACCGCGTCGTGGACGACGAGCCCGATCTTGGCGAGGACGATCAGCCCCACGATCAGGACTGCGTCCCGGAGCACGAGCCCGAAGCGCAGGCTCGGCGTGTCGGGATAGATGCGCATCCAGGGTCCCCTACCCGGCCTCAGCGCTCCTGCAACGGGCGCAGCACGAGCCAGCCCGCGAACGGGAACAAGACGATCAGCCAGAACGCCAGGTTCCACGAGCCGCCGGAGACGGCGCCGGCGAACGCGATCGGGGCGCCGACGCCGACGAGCGAGAGCACGGTCTGTTGCAGCCCGAGCGCGGCGCCGGTCCTGGCTCTGCCGGCCAGCTCAGCGACGGCGGCAAACGCAAGCCCGTTCCAGGTCATTGTCAGCGAACCGGCGACGAGCACCGCGGGAATGAGGAGCACGAGCGGCGCCTGCAGAAGCGCCGCCGTCAGGGCGAGCGTCCCGGTCATCGCGAGCCCGACCTTGCCGAGGGGGACGATCCGCGAGCCGACATGGTCCGACCAGCGCCCGGCCGTGACGCGGAGGACGACCGCGGCGACCTGCATCCCCCCGAGCACGGCGGCGGCGGCGCCCTTACCGAGCCCGCGCTCGTCGTGGAGGTAGAGGACGACGTAGCTGAGCACCGCGATCTGGGCGACGACATAGAGGCCGCTGACGGCCGAGAGGCGCCAGAGCCGGCGGTCGCGGACCGACCACTCGACGGCGGCGACCTCGATCGGGAGCCCCGCAGGCTCGCGCAGCAGCACGGCTCCCCCGAGCGCGCCGAGGAGGCAGAAGCAGCCGAGGATCACGAACGCCTGGGGGACGGTGAAGTGCGGGAGCACGAATGCCCCCACGAGCCCGCCGGCGGGGACCGCCGCCTGCCGGATCCCCAGCGCGAGCCCGCGCTCGGAGGCGTCGAACCAGCCCATCACAGCGCGGCCGGTGGCGGCGTTCACGCTCGCTCCCGCAGCGCCGGCGACGAAGAGGAGCGCGTAGAGCAGCCCGAACGAGTCGGCCCGCGAGGCGCCGAGGAGCGCCACCCCGCAGCCCCCGACGCCGGCCGCGAGCACGATCCGCTCGCCGACCCGGTCGGTCAGGAAGCCCCAGGGGATCAGGGTCAGCAGCGTCCCAAGCCAGTAGGCGGAGAGGATCGCGCCGACCTGCGTCAGCCCCAGGTCGAGGTGGTCGCGAAGCGCCGGCGAGATCGCGGGGAGCCCGACTCCGATCGCGGCGAAGCCGGCCTGGGCGAAGGTGCCAGCGCCGAGCACCGTCCACCGGTAGCGGGAGCGGGCTACAGGCCGAAGGGGTTGATCGGGCGCGAGCCGGTGTTCACGACCACGCTCTTCGTCTCGAGGTAGAGCTCGAGCGCGTCGATCCCGAGCTCGCGGCCGAACCCGGACTGCTTGTAGCCTCCGAACGGGATCCCGGGGAACGCCGTGTAGGGCATGTTGATCCCGACGGTGCCGCTCTTGATCCGGCTCGCGATCCGGTGGCCGCGGGCGGGGTCGCCCGTCCAGACCGAGGCCATCAGGCCGTACTTGACGTCGTTGGCGATCCGGATCGCGTCCTTCTCGTCCGCGAAGGGGATCACCGTGACGACCGGGCCGAAGACCTCCTCCTGCGCGATCGTGCCGTTGTTGTCGACGCCGGCCACGACCGTGGGCGCGTAGAAGGCGCCGGTCTCGCCCGGCTCGCCGCCGGTCAGGATCTCGGCGCCGTCGCTGCGTGCGCCCTCGACGAACGAGTGGACGCGGTCGCGGTGCGCGGTGGAGATCAGCGAGCCCATCTGCGTCTCGGTGTCGAGGGGGTCGCCCATCCGGACCGCCTTCGCCTTCTCGGTCAGCTCGGAGACGACGTCGTCGTAGACCGACTGCTCGACGAGGACGCGGGAGCGCGCCTCGCAACTCTGGCCGGCGCAGGCGAAGATCGCCCAGGCGGCGCTTGGAACAGCCGAGGCCAAGTCGGCGTCCGCGAAGATCAGGTTCGGGCTCTTGCCGCCCAGCTCGAGCGTCAGCCGCTTGATCGGGTCGGAGCAGAGGCGCATGATCTCGCCGCCCGTCTTCGTCGAGCCGGTGAAGGCGACCTTGTCCACGCCCGGATGGCGGACGAGGTACGAGCCGGCACCCGGCCCATCCGCGGGGATCACGTTGATCGCGCCGGCCGGGAAGCCCACCTCGGCCGCGAGCTCAGCGAGCCGCAGGGCGGTCGCGGGCGTCTGCGGATCGGGCTTGAGGACGACGGAGCAGCCGGCCGCGAGCGCCGGCGCCAGCTTCCAGGTCGCCATCAGGATCGGGTAGTTCCACGGCACGATCTGGGCGGCGACACCGACCGGCTCCTTCTGCGAGTAGAAGAGCAGCGAGCCGCCGATGGGGTTCGAGCGGCCGCCGATCGTGGCGATCGCGGAGGCGAAGTAGCGGAAGTTCTCGACGGCCGCGCCGACCTCGGCCTTGACCGAGGAGATCGCCTTGCCGACGTTGCGGGCCTCCAGCTCCGCGAGCTCCTTCCTGTTCGCAACGATCGCGTCCGCGAGCGCGTGCAGGAGCCGCGAGCGCTCGGTCGGCGGGGTCTTGCCCCAGTCCCCGTCCAGCGCTCCGCGCGCGGCCTCGACGGCGCGGTCGACCTCGGCCTCGCCCGCGAGTTGCGCGGTGCCGAACGCCTCGCCGGACGCCGGCTCGACCAGCTCCCGCGTCGACGAGCCCTCGACGGTCTCACCGCCGATGAAGAGGCCGAACTCGCGTGCGGTCGCGACACTCACGGCGCGGACGATAGCGCGGCCGCTAGGTCGTCCGTCGCGGCCGCCGGACGAGCTCGCCGCCGCAGTTCGGGCAGACGTGGGCGAGGTCGGCGGCGCAGGCCGGGCAGAACGTGCACTCGTGGCTGCAGATCTCGGCGGCCGCGTCCGGCGCGAGCGGAGCCCGGCAGCGCTCGCACTGCTCGCGCAGCTCCAGCGCCATCAGGCGACGTAGTCCAGGCGGACGGGCTCGGGAAAAGCGCCAATCTCGTCGCCGCGGCGGAGCAACTCCGCGACCGCGGCGCGGCCCTCGTCGCCGTAGTCGGTCGTCAACTCGTTCACATACATCCCGACGAAGCGGTCGGCGAGCTCCTGGTCGATCCCCCGCCCGAACTGCATCGCGTAGCGCATCGCCTCGTCGCGGTTGTCGAGCCCCGCCCGGATCGCGTCGAGGAGGACGGCGGAGAGGTCGGGCAGCCGGTCGCCGAGGTCGCGGCGGGCGAGGTTGACCCCGAGCGGCAGCGGCAACCCGGTCTCGCCCTGCCACCACTCGCCCAGGTCGAGCGACTTCTGCAGCCCCTCGGCCGCGTAGGTGAGCTGCCCCTCGTGGATCAGGAGGCCCGCCTCGGCGCGGCCGGAGGCAACCTCGTCGATGATCTCGTCGAAGGGGAGCTCGCGGTGGCGGAACTCGCCGAGCGCGAGCCGGAGCGCGAGATACGCGGTCGTCCGCTTCCCGGGGATCACGATCTCGAGCTCGCGCAGCTCGGCCGGCGTGAACGTCTCGCGGCCGACGACGATCGGCCCGTAGCCGGAGCCGATGCTCGCCCCGTGCGGGAGCAGGGCGTACCGGTCCTGGACGAACGGATAGGCGTGCAGCGAGGTCGCGGTCACCTCGAGCCGGCCCTCCAGCGCCCACTCGTTCAGCGTCTGGATGTCCTGGAGCACCTGCTCGAACTCGAAGCCGCGGGTGTCGACGGCGCCCGCGGAGATCGCCCAGAACATGAACGCGTCGTCGGGGTCGGGGCTGTGGCCGAGCCGGATCTTCACGCTGCCACCTTAGACTGAGACCATGGCCCAGCCCGACCTGAGCGCGTCGATCCAGGACTACCTGAAAGAGATCTACAAGCTCGGCTCGGCCGGAGACCGCGTCTCGACGAACGCCCTTGCAGAGCGGCAGCGCGTCTCCCCCGCGTCGGCGAGCGGGATGGTCAAGAAGCTGGCCGCGCTCGGTCTCGCAGAGCACACGCCCTACCGCGGCGTCGCGCTCACCGAGGCGGGCGAGCTCGTGGCGCTCGAGGTGATCCGGCACCACCGGCTGCTCGAGCTCTACCTCGCGGAGACGCTTGGGATCGGGGTCGACGACGTCCACGCGGAGGCCGACCGGCTGGAGCACGTGCTCTCGGAGGAGCTCGAGTCGCGGATCGACAAGGCGCTCGGGTTCCCCACTCACGACCCGCACGGTGACCCGATCCCGAACGCGAACCTG
The DNA here is from genome assembly GCA_038324115.1 of Gaiellales bacterium. Taxonomy (GTDB): domain Bacteria; phylum Actinomycetota; class Thermoleophilia; order Gaiellales; family Gaiellaceae; genus Gaiellasilicea. The sequence goes on along the minus strand of JBBQHQ010000011.1, from coordinate 1,964 downwards.
GAGTGGCCGGACGAGGACGCGCCGGCGGGCTAGCGGTTGCCGAAGAAGAAGCGCTCCAGGATCGGGAGCAGCTCCTTGCGGGTGAATGGCTTCACCAGGTCCTCGGAGCCGTCCTGCTCCAGCACGCTGACGTCGTCCTCGAGCGCGTTGTTCGCCGACTCGAGCGCGTCCCCCAGCTCGTAGCCCTCGAAGAGCCAGTCGTGCGAGCGCGGCTCGTCGCTCGGACGCTCGTGCAGGTTGACGGAGCGCCCCACCGCCCAGACCGCGCCGGGCTTGCGCTCGATCCAGATCACGATCCGCTCCTCGGCCCCGGCGTCGTCGAAGCCGCGGAGCACACGCTCCGCGCAGCGGCCCTCGGCAGAGCTACGACGCATAAAAGGAGGATACAATCGCCGGCGATGGCGTTCCGGGACCTCTTCTCGTTTCTCTTCCAGCGCTCCTCCGCGGAGGAGCGGGTCGCCGCCTACGTGATCCGCGAGCACGACCGCGGCCGCGACCTGGAACAGATCCTCGAAGACCGCTACGTCCAGAACCGCCTGACGCCGGAGCAGCGCGCCCGCCTGCTCGACCGGCCCGAGGTGATCAAGGCGCTCGGAGACGACGTTGTCTCCGGGGCCCGCAACCACGTCGGCTAGCGGGGCTCGCCTACCGATCGCGGACGACAATCCCCCGCCGGTCGGCGCGGACGATCTCGCTCCAGGGGATCACGTCGTCCGTCCGGATCCGCTCCGTGCTGGACGGCGCCCCGAGCCCGAGCCGTTCGAGGAGGGCCAGCTTGCCGACGCAGAGGCCGGTCACCCGCAGGCTCCGCTCGCCCAACTCGGCGCGGACGTCGTAGACCCGGCCGACGCGCTCGCCCGACTCGGTTTCGACCCGCAGGCCCAGGAGCTCGGAGAGCCTCACAGCGACGACCCCGGTAGCTTCTCGACGTAGCGGCGGGCGCGGTCGTCGCCCCGGCCGAGGCGGAGCTCGTGCGCCGGTTTGCGCAGCTCGACGTCGGGGTCGATCGCCTTCACCTCGGCCCAGGGAACGTGGACAACCCGACCGCGCGAGAGCTTCGAAGCGAGGGTGGCGAGCCGGCCCCGCCCCGCCCAGGCCGCGGGGCCGACGAGGATCTCGGTCACCCGGGGCTTTCCCTCCGCCACCCCTTCGAGCACGAGGTCGTCCACCTTCCCGCACCGCCGACCCACCGAGTCGAGGAGTTGGTGGTCGAGGATCCCGAGGCCGAGGTCGATCTGCATCCGTCAGCCCTGCCCCATGTTGCTGAGCACGAGGAGGGGGATCGCCGAGACGGCGATCGCGACCACGACGACGAGGTAGAAGACCCCGAACGTGTTCGCGAGCTTCCCGTTCGTGTGCTGCCCCATGTAAGAGCGGTCGTTCGCGACGAGCAGGATCGGGATGTAGGTGAGCGGGAGGGCCACGACCGAGAAGACCACCGAGAGCTCCGTCACGAGCAACGGGTCGACGCCGGTCAGGACGACGCCGGTGGCGAGGACGAGCATGACGGCCCAGGTGATCGCGAACCGCGGCGCACCGGCGTTGTGCCGGTATTTCCCCCACTCCCAGCCGAAGAACTGGGCCAGGCTGTAGGCGCCGGAGAAGGCGGAGTCGATCGCCGCGCCGGAGATGGCGAAGAGCGTCCCGACGAGCGCCAGGATCAGGCCGAGCTGACCCAGGGGCGCCTCGGCGACGAGCATGACCGTGCCGAGCAGGTCTCCCCCGATCCCCTTCGGCAGAAGGAGCGCGCCGGCTCCGATCATCAGCGCCATTGAGAGGAGTCCGCCGAGCGAGTAGCCGAGGAGCACATTCATCCGGTTGATCCCGAGGTCCTTCGGCTCCCACTGCTCCTCGACCCCGCCCGAGGAGTAGAAGTAGACCTCGTACGGGATCAGCGCCGCCCCCACGATCCCGACCACGTAGTAGCCGTAGACGGCTGGGCTACCGGAGCCCGTGGACGGGAC
>JBBQHQ010000010.1:0-31127 GCA_038324115.1 Gaiellales bacterium | reverse complement strand
GGTGCGCACGAGCATCCCCTCGACCTGCTCGAGCGAGGTCGGGTCGGCGGCCGGGAGCGTCACGTCGGTCGGCGCGACCGCACCGGTGCCGCACTTCGTGATCGTCCCGACGGAGACCTGGGTCTGGCCCTGGTTCTCGCCGGCGCTCCCGCTGACGGTGACGACGTCGCCGACGTTGACCGTGTCGGCGTTGCTGCCCTCGAAGACGAAGATCCCGTCCGAGGTGGCGGAGTTGCCGTCCCCGACCGGATCCTGGATGTAGAAGCCGCGCAGGTTCGGCGATGCGCCCTCATAGTCCGCGACGACGACGCCGCGCGTCCGCACCGAGCCCGTCACGGCGGCAGTCGCGCCGCTGCCCTGGATCGCCGGGATCGGCGTGATCGCAGCGATGCACGGGTTTTCTGACGCCGTGGTGTAACCGACGGTGAAGTTGGCCGTCATCGTGTCGGGCGGGTCGTTCGCGTCCACGTCGTGGACGCCGCTCGCGAGCACGGTGAACGTGCAGCTCTCACCGTTCGCGAACGCAGTCGTGGGAGTCAGCGTGTAGCTGGTCGGGCCGCCGCTCACGGTCGCGGTGTGCGAGCCGCTCGTGCCGCAGCTGAGCGTGTACCACGGGTCCACGACCGTCACGGCCTCGCTGAAGTCGACGGTGATGGTCGCATTCGTCGCGACGCCGATCGCGCCGTTGGCGGGCTGGGTCGACACGACCTCGGGCGCTGCGTCGCCGAGCGCCTGGGGATCGGCCGCCTTCGGCCCGTCGAAATCTGCAACGTTGTTATCGGTGTCCGCCACGCCGCCGAGCTTGCGCTCGAACGCGTTCGGGCCGTTGGACGTCGGAGTGACGAAGCCGGTGCCCTCACGGCACGGGCTGAGGGGGGAGCCAACCCCGTCCTGGACGACGCCGGCTCCGTCCGTCAGCCGGATCCCCGCATAGTTGGTGTTCGCGAAGTCGCTGATCCCGGTCCCATATGTCTGGTTCGGCGGGACGGTTTCCGAGTACCCCGGCGAGGTCGGGTTGGCGAAGAGATAGGACTGTCCCGGCGCAAGCACGACTCCCGCGCTCACCGTGGCGCGCGTGGAGGCGTTGCCGGGTGTGCCCGACGAGCATCCCTGCAGCAGCCACCCCCCGATGTTCACGGCGGACGAGCCCGCATTCCGCAGCTCGATGAACTCGTCGTTGCCGCCGACAGGGCCGCGAGTCCGAAACTCGGAGATCACGACTCCGCTGGTCGAGGCTTCCGCGGTTACAACACCGCTGCTGCCGGCGAAGACGATGAGCGAGACGAGCACGACGGCAGCTGCGAGCAGCCGCAAACGATGCTGAGACAAGAAATTTCCTCCCCTGGTGATGGCCAACCTCCCCCTTGCCAGGCTGCGGCCTCTCGGCTGCGACCGAAAAGGACCATAGCCCCTTCTGCGGCCGATGCCAAACCGGCGCTCGACTTCGCAACCAGCCGTAGGCATACTTCGAGACGTCCCGACGACGAAGGAGGTGCGACAAGATGACCACGCTTGCCCCCTTCGCCTCTAGAGCCTCGCGACTCTAAGGCGCCGTCGGATCCTCCCTACGGCGACTCCCTGAGCCGCGAGCGGCGCACCAGCTTGCGCCCGTCGCACCCATCCCTTCTCGCTCAAGGAGCCTGCGCGTGACCGCATTGCACGACCTCGGCTGGAGTGACAGCCACCAAACCGAATTCGAGCCACACGCCGCCGCCGGCCTCGAGCCCGGCCGGGTCTCCGAGCAGCACCGCGGCGAGTACGTCGTTCTCACCGAGACCGCCGAGCTCCGCGCGGAGGCCGCCGGCCGCCTCTCGCACGAGGCGAGCGGGTTCGGCGACCTCCCGGCCGTGGGTGACTGGGTGGCGCTCGCCGTCCGCCCGGACGAGGGCAGGGCGACGATCCAGGCCGTCCTCCCCCGCCGGACGAAGTTCTCGCGCAAGGTCGCCTGGTCGGCGACCGAGGAGCAGGTCGTCGCCTCGAACGTGGACACCGTCTTCCTGCTCAGCTCGCTGAACGACGACCTGAACCTGCGCCGTCTCGAGCGCTACCTGACCCTCGGCTGGGAGAGCGGCGCCCGTCCGGTGATCGTGCTGACGAAGCGCGACCTCGACCCCGACTGGGAGCTTCGCGTGCTCGAGGTCGAGGCGATCGCGTTCGGCGTCCCCGTCCACGCGGTCTCCAACCTGACCGGCGAGGGGCTCGACGAGATCCGCGCCTATGTCGAGCCGGGGAAGACGATCGCGCTACTCGGCTCGTCGGGGGTGGGCAAGTCTACGCTCGTGAACACGCTCGTCGGCGAGGAGATCCTGGCCGTCCAGGAGATTCGCGAGTCCGACGGCGAGGGCAGGCACACGACCACGCACCGCCAGCTCGTGCCTCTGCCCGGCGGCGGCCTCGTCCTCGACACGCCCGGAATGCGCGAGCTCCAGCTCTGGGAGTCGGCGGAGGGGCTCGGTGAGACCTTCGCGGACGTCGAGGAGCTCGCGGCGCAGTGCAAGTTCAACGACTGCGCCCACCGGACCGAGCCGGGCTGCGCGATCCTGGCAGCGCTCGAGGACGGGACGCTCGCGGCCGAGCGCTGGGAGAGCTACGGCAAGCTCCAGCGCGAGCTTGCGCACCTCGAGCGCCGGCTGGACAAGCGGGCCCAGGCCGATGAGAAGAAGAAGTGGGTCAAGGCGGCGGCCGAGGGCCGGACGAACATGCATCTGAAGGGAAGGCGGTGACGGCGCTCACGGGGTGGCCACGTTCTCCGCCCCCGGGGTCGGGGTCGTCGTGAAGGCCCAGTCGGTGGCCGCGTCGTCGTAGTCGGTCGCGTCCGGGAGCCGGGCGAGCGATCCCGTGACCGTGTTCGAGTCCGCGACGCTCGCCGGCAGCGGGTTGCCCTCGACCAGCGAGAAGGGAAGCGAGTCGATCAGCGCCGCGGTGATCGCGCCCTCGTAGCTGAGGGCGTCGAGCAGCTCGTGGCGGATGGTGTCGTAGAGGGCGATCCCGTCCGGGGAGCCGTTCTGCGCGTCGACCGGCAGCGAGAGGTAGCCCCCGGCGGCCAGGGTTCCGTTCAGCGGGATCCGCGCGTATTCGCGCCCGTCGGAGCCGTCCACGAGCACGACCGCGAGCCCGGTCAGGTCGGCCTTGGCGATCCCCCTGTTCACGAGCTCGACGAAGCCGCCGGCGTCAACCCCCACCTGGTCGTAGTCGACCTCGTTCAGGATCACGTGCCGGACGGGCACCGGGGCGCTGCTGCGGCAGCGGAGGACGATGGTGTCGTCGGCGGCCGTCGTGAGGGCAACCGCCCCCGATGCTCCCGCGGAGGTCAGGCAGGACGTGCCGGCCAGCTGGGTGACCGCTTCGAAGCGGCCGGTCGCGCCCTGCGGGCCGGCGGGTCCGGCGGGCCCTGCGACGCCCTGAGGGCCGACCGGCCCGATCCCGCCCTGCGGGCCTGTCGCGCCTGCGGGTCCCTGGACATTCCACTGCAGCGGCGTCTCGCTCGACTTGCACGCGCCGTCGGCCGGAACCCGGAGCGTCCCGGTCGTGGCCCGGCAGGCAGAGATCACCGTCGCGTCGCCGGTCGCGCGCGCGGCGGCGGTGACGCCCGCCGCCAGCGCGAGAATGGTGGCTGCGCCGAGCGCCGCCCTCGATCGTCGTCTGTTCATGGCTCCTCCTGGATGTCGGAGCTGACGGAATAGCGGCACCCCTCGGGGGCCGAAAGTGGCCGAAACAGGCACCTCCCGTCCGGAACGGACAGCTTCGCGCGCGAATCGGCACACACTCTCCACGCTTCCGTCACGCTTTACCGATGGCGGCGACGGGGTACCGGACCGAGAACGTGAGGCTCGAGCTCGTCAGCCGTGCCCTTCGTGCGCCGGTCGCCGTCCGCGTGCGCCAGCGCGCCGGTCGCGGCCCGCAACCGCTGCTCCTCGTCCACGACGGCCCCGAGTACGCGCGCCGCGCAGGCCTCCTCCGCCTGCTCGACCGGCTGCCCCGGTCCGGGCGGCGCTGCTCGAATCCGCCGACCGCGAGGAGGAGTACGCCGCGTCCGCCGCTTACGGGCGCGCCCTCGCCGGCGAGCTCCTCCCCGCCCTCGACGCCGGCGGGCCGCGGCTCGGGCTCGGCTCCAGCCTGGGCGCGCTCGCGCTCCTGCACGCGCACCGCACGCGACCGGAGAGCTTCGACGGGCTTCTGCTTCAGTCGGGCAGCTACTTCCGCCGCCGCACCGACCCCCAGGAGGGCGGCTTCGCCCGCTTCGCACGCATCGACCGCTTCGTCGGAGGCGTGCTCCGCGGCGCCGCGACTCGGCCGATCCCGGTCACGATCACCTGCGGCCGCGACGAGGAGAACCTGGAGAACAACCGGGCGCTCGCCGCCGCCCTCGAGCGCCAGGGCTACGACGTCCGCCTCGTCGAGCACCCCGGCGGCCACGACTGGCCCCAGTGGCGCCGCGCCCTCGTCCCCCACCTGGAGGAGCTGCTGTGCCGCGTCACCTGATCGGCCTCTTGCTCGGCACCGAGGAGGACTGGCCGGAGGCCTACGAGCACCTGCTCGCCCGCGTCGGGCCTGTCACCTACCGCGGCGAGAAGCACGAGCTCGCCTCGGAGCGGATCAGGAACGAGCCGTTCGACCTCCGCGCGCGCCCCCGGCAGTCGCTCGTGATCGACCGGCTCGGCTGGTGGTACACCGTCCCGCGCGAGTGGCTGAAGAAGGTGGCGCTGATGGACGACGTCTACCTCCTGAACAACCCGTTCACGTTCCAGGCGATGGAGAAGCACGCGGCCTACTGCGCGATGATGCGGCTGGGCCTGAAGGTGCCGGAGACGTGGCTGATCCCGCACAAGAGCCCGCCTGCGAACGAGCGCTTCGCCCCGACCGCCGAGCGCTACAACCTCCCCTTCGATCTGGAGGAGATCGCCGGGAAGGTCGGCTACCCGCTCTACATGAAGCCGTTCGACGGCGGCCAGTGGGTCGGCGTCACCCGGATCCGCGACGCAGCCGAGCTGAACGCGGTCTACGACGCCTCGGGCGAGCGACTGATGCACGTCCAGGCGGCGGTCGAGGACTTCGACGTCTTCGCCCGCAGCCTCTCGATCGGGGCCGAGACAATGGTCATGCACTTCGACCCAGACCAGCCCCTGCACGACCGCTACGTGATCGAGCACGACTTCCTCAGCCCCGAGCTCGGGACCGAGGTGGTGACGATCTCCCGGCTCGTCAATGCCTTCTTCCGCTGGGAGTTCAACTCCTGCGAGACGATCGTCAAGGACGGCCAGGCGTACCCGATCGACTACGCGAACGCCTCGCCGGACGTCTCGCTGACGAGCCTGCACTACTACTTCCCGTGGGCGATCGCGGCCCTCGTCCGCTGGAGCGCCTTCTGCACCGTCACCGGCCGGCCGACGCGGATCGGGCAGGAGACGCGCGACTCTTTCGCGATCGGCGACCGGGACGACCTCGGCTACGACGAGAAGCTGGCGCAATACCGCGCGCTCGCCGACCGCTACTTCCAGGTCGAGGAGTACGACGCGTTCTGCGCCGAGCACCTCGGCCACCTCGACGAGGCGCTGCACGAGTACGTGACCGGCCCGGACTTCGACGCGCTCCTCGTCCGGACGGTGCGCTCGACGTTTCCCGCCCACGAGCATGACGGCTTCGTCGCCCACTACCGCGGCATCCTCGCCGCCTGGGCGCGCGACCGGGGCTAGCCGGCGGCGAAGCGGGCGACCGTGGCGGCGACGCCCTCGGCGAGCGGCGTCCGCTCCAGGGGGCCGAGCGCGCGCTCGAGCGCGGTCGCCTCGAGCTCGGGCGGGAACGGCAGCTGCGTGTCGACGAACGAGACCCGGCCCGCGACCTCGGGCGCCGCAGCCTCGATCGCCGCGACCACCTCGCTCATCGCGGCAACCGTCCCCGGGTAGTTGCCGACGGTCGCGCCCTCGCCGACCGAGGACGCCCGGAGGAGAGCGCGGCCGAGGTCGGGGGCGTAGTCGTACTGGGCGATCCCGCCGTAGGCGATCTCGGAGCCCTCGCCGCGGGCCGCCGCCTCCATCGCGAGCGTCGGGCCGGAGGTCATCCCCTGGTCGCGGCCGGGCCCGTAGACGACGTAGGGGCGGATCCCGACCGAGGGGACGCCGCTCTCGGACCAGTAGAGCCGGGCAGTGCCCTCGTTCGCCAGCTTGGTGACGCCGTAGAAGGTCGCGGGCTCGCCGCCGCCCCGTTCGGGCGCGGGCGACGGGTCGTCCGGCGCGTAGATCGCCGCCGAGCTGGCGAAGGCGACCCCGGGGATCCGCTCGAGCCGCTGGCGCACCGCCTCGAAGACGTTGACGGTGCCGACGACGTTGACGCGTGCGCCCAGCACCGGGTCGGCGCGGCAGAACGGTACTTGCAGCGCCGCGAGGTGGACGACGCGTGTGATCTCGTGCTCGTCGAGGGCCCGGCCGAACGACTCGAGGTCGGTGATGTCGCCCTGGACCAGGGTGACGCGACCCCGCTCCTCGGGTGTCAGCGCCAGCTCGAGCCGGTGCTTACGGTCACCGAGGTCGAGGCCGACCGCCTCGTCGCCGGCGTCGAGGGCAGCCTTGAGCGTCCAGGCGCCGACGCACCCGAGCGCTCCGGTGACGAGGACGCGCTCGCTCAGTAGACGGCCCTGCCGCCGGAGATGTCGAAGGTGGCCCCGGTGGAAAAGGAGCACTCCTCGCTCGCAAGCCAACAGACGAGCGCCGCGACCTCCTCGACCTGGCCGAAGCGGCCCATCGGGATCTTCTCGAGCATGTAGCGGACGTGCTCCTCCGACATCTGGGCGAGGAGGGCCGTCTCGATCACGGCGGGCGCGATGCAGTTGACGAGCACGTTCGTGCCCGCGAGATCCTTGCCGATCGCCTTCGTCATCCCGATCACCGCGGCCTTCGACGCCGAGTAGGCGGCGGCCATCGGGTTACCTTCCTTGCCGGCGATCGAGGCGATGTTGACGATCCGGCCGTAGCCCCGCTCCGTCATCCCCGCGATCACGGAGCGGTTGGCAAAGAAGGTGCCGTCGGTGTTGATCGCGAGCACGCGGCGCCACTCGTCGTCGGAGACGTCGACCGTGCGGAGCGAATCGCCCGTGACGCCCGCCGAGCAGACGAGGACGTCGACCGGGCCGAGCTCCTCCGCCGCGCGCGCCACCGCGGCGTCGATCTGCTCCGAGCGGCGGACGTCGGCCTGGAGCGCGAGCGCGCCCTCCGGCCCGCCCGGGCTGACGTCGAGGGTCGCGACCTGCGCGCCCTCGGCGAGCAGCCGCGCAGCCACTGCGAAACCGATCCCGCTGCCGCCGCCGGTGACGAGGGCGACGCGGCCGTCGAAGCGCCCGCTCACCAGTCCCCCACGCTGCCGTCGGCGTAGTAGACGCGCTGCGGCAGCTCCGGCTGGAAGGGGTGGTCCTTGACGACGTCGAGGTCGATCTCCACGCCGAGCCCCGGGGCCTCGCCGGCGAACGCGTGCATCCCGTTGCGCTCGATCCGGTGCGATCCGGTCACGACCTCGTCCCGCCAGGGCACGTCCGAGGTGACCGCCTCGCAGATCACGTAGGACGGCGTCGCGAGCCCGAGCTCGATCGAGGCCGCGGTCGAGACCGGCCCCTGCGGGTTGTGCGGCGCGAGCGCGACGCGGTAGGCCTCGGCGAGCGCGGCGATCCGGCGGGCCTCGGTCAGGCCGCCGCAGTGGGTGATGTCGGGCTGGAGGACGCTGCAGGCGCCCTTCTCCAGCAGCTCGGCGTAGGCGTGCACGCCGACCAGGCGCTCGCCGGTCGCGATCGGCGTCGAGACGGCGGCCTGGATCGCGGCGATGTCGTCGGGGCGCTCCGGCCAGCACGGCTCCTCCAGCCAGTAGAGGCCGAACTGCTCCAGCGCGTGCGCGAACAGGTGCCCCATCCGCGGGCTCGGGCGGGCGTGGCAGTCGACCATGATGTCGATCTCCTCGCCGACTGCCTCGCGCATCGCCGCGACGCAGCGCTCGGCGTGCCGGACGGGCTGGAGCCCCTCCAGCGGCATCGTCGGCGGCACCGCCATCGACTTGAACGCGGTGAAGCCGTCCTCGACCATCGCGCTCGCCAGCTCGCCGAAGCGCTGCGGCTCGTCGCTCTCGTAGAAGTCCTCCATCTTCCCGCCGCCGAGGTGCCCGTAGAGGCGGACGTAGTCGCGCACCGGCCCGCCCCAGAGGCGGTGGCAGGGGACACCGTGCACCTTGCCGAGGATATCCCAGAGGGCGATGTCGATCCCGGAGAGCGCGGTGCCGCGGACGATGTCGTTCCCGTGCCAGAAGTGCTGCCGGTACATCGTCTGCCAGAGATGCTCGATCCGGGTCGGGTCCTCGCCGACGATCAGCTCGGCGAGGTCCTCGATCGCGCCGACGACGGCCCGGGTGTGCCACTCCAGCGTCGCCTCGCCCCAGCCGTGCAGCCCGTCCTCGTCGGTGAGGACGCGGACGAAGACCCAGTTGCGCATCCGCGCGTTGCAGACATGCGCCTCGACCGCGGTGATCTTCACGCGAGCCCCCGGAGCAGCTCGACGCTCTCCTCGACAACCCGCTCGACCCCGCCGCGGTCGACGTTCGAGTTCGTGATCCCGTAGGCCCAGCGATAGCGGTCCTGGTCGAGCAGGTCGTCGAGCGGCACACCGTCGAGCAGGTCGAGGTCCTCGTCCGCGGGGAGGTAGCCCGCGTAGTCGTTCGTGTAGCCGAGGACGAAGGTGGTCGCGAACGGGCTGCTCTCGCGGATCCGCTGCCCCGGCTCGTTGAAGAGCTCGAACGGGTTCGCGGCGATCGCAGCGTCGCCGATCCGGAGCACCTGCAGCTCGGCGGGAACCGGCACGTCGGCCCGCTCGAGCATGTCCGCGTACATCGCGAGCGCCCCCCGCTGGTAGCCGAGCGGGAAGTCCTGTGCGGACGTCGCGGTGTGCACGCTCTCCGGCCAGACCTCGGGCAGCTCCGGCGCAGGGCCGTCGGCGAGCCCCTCCCGCCGGGCCTCGAGCTCGTCCCGCGACCAGGGGATCCGGCGGCGGCGCAGCTCAACCGTCCGCGAGGCGGCACCCAGCTCCACGTCGGCGGTCGTCTCGATCCCGGGCACGACCTCGAGGACGGCCTGGCCGACGGCGCGTCCGAACTCGTCCCGCGTCTCGTAGGAGTGCCGCCGCGCCTCGCGGTTCCCGAACCAGAAGTCGAAGGCAGCGACGTCGCCGGCCGTGCCCGAGAGGAAGAGGCACTCGGCTCCCGGCACGCCCGTCTCGACCGCCTCGCGGAGCGGGCCGGCGAAGTCGGAGTTCCAGAGCGTCGTCTCGCCGCCGATCAGGGTCGCGTGGCAGGCGATGCTCGCGACCACGGCAAGCGGGGAGCCGTCCGCGCGATCGACCCGGAGCACCGGCACGGAGTCGTCCACCGGCCGTTCGCGGCGGACGCGGTTCACGGTGATCCCCGGGGCGCTGCCCGTCCCCCAGCCGATCCGCGCCGGCTCCCGGTTCCGCCAGGCCGCGTAGACGGCGCCGGCGAGCTGGTCGGCAAGCAGGTCGGCGTAGCGGGCGAATTCGGGCAGGTCGACGAGCCCGGCGACCGAGGAGCCGCGCGAGATGCAGGGCGCGCTGTGGTTGTGCGCCGCGTTCAGGAGCACGGCCTCGGGCGGGATCCCCGTCAGCTCCTGCACGCGGGCGCGCACGTCGGCGGTCAGGTCGGCACCCGTGAAGACGAGGTCGACGGCGACGATCGCGAGCGCCCTGGTGCCGTCGTCCAGGACGAGCGCCTGCCCGAGCAGGGGATCGTGGACGCCGGTTGCGATCCCGGTCCGCGCGTTCCAGCAGCCGTTCGGGAGCCCGCAGGGCGGGGTCACGTCGACGCGGGCGACGCCTGCGAGCAGGCTCATCCGTCCAGCTCCGAGCGGTCGACCTCGCGAGCGATCACGACCACATTGTCGCCCTGTTCGGTGGTCGCGATCGCGCGGATCACGCAGACGACGCCGTCGTTCCGCGCGACCACCGGCTCGGGCTCCTGCTCCGGCCGCTCCAGCGAGTGGATGCGACCGACGGGCTCGCCCTCCCGGACGCGCTGGCCGAGATCGACGAGCGTCTCGAAGAGCCCGGAGACGGGCGCGAGCAGGTAGTTGTCGGCGTCTGTCGCCATCAGCAGGGTCTGCGGCTCGAGGCCGAGCGACTCTCGGGTCTCGACCTCGCCCTCGACGACGCCGAAGCGACGGAGGACGTTCTCGAGACCGCTCCGGGCGAGCCGGTGGATCGCAGCTGTCACGTGGCCGCCGCCGCCGAGCTCGGTCGAGACGACGATCTTCCCCTGGCGCTCTGCCTCGCCGACGAGCAGCCCCGTGCCGGCGATGTCGATGTAGACACAGCACCAGTCCGTGTTCCAGGCGAGCATTCCCTCGATCATCTCGCGCCGCTGCTCTCGGTTCTCGACCCAGTGCATCTCCGACCACGGCAGGCAGAGACCGGTGCGGCCGCCGCTGTGGATGTCCACGACGACATCGGCGAGCGGGAAGAGCTCGGTCGAGAGGAAATGGGCGAGCTGCTCGTCGGGCGACCCGTCGGGGCGGCCGGGGAAGGAGCGGTTGAGGTTCGCGCCCGACGGCCAGAGGCGCGTGTAGGCGCGGGATGCCTCGAGCGAGAGGCACGGGACCACGATCACCCGGCCCGTCACCTGCTCCGGCCGGAGCTCGCGCGCCAGGTTGAGCGCGGCGACCTGCCCCTCCGGCTCGTCGCCGTGGACGCCGCCGAGGACGAGCGCCGTCGGGCCCTCGCCGTTCGCAACGCTCGTGATCGGGATCCACTGCGTCGACCAGCCGGACTGGTTCGAGGAGCGTGGCAGCTGCAGGTGCCCCGTGTGCTTGCCGGGGGCGGCGAGGTCGAGCGTGCAGGCGATCGGGGAGGTGCTCATCGGGTCTCGGAGCGACTCTAGGGGATTGTTGACAATTTCGCTATAGTCCACAATCGCTGCCTCGGAGTGCCGGCGGCATTCCCGTTCTTACTCCTGGGGAGCGAGCTTGTGAAGATCACCGACGTGGAGGCAGTCGTCCTCCGGCAGGCCGTTCTGAACGAGGGAATCGCGGACGGGAGCCAGGACGACCTGGTCATCCTCGTCCACACCGACGAGGGGATCACCGGCGTCGGCGAGGTCGACTCCGCCCCGGAGGTCGTGCAGGCGCTCGTCCACCAGCGCGGCTCCCATGCCGTCGCCACCAGCCTGCGCGACGCGCTCGTCGGTCACGATCCGCTCGACGTGGAGCGGCTCTGGGACCGGATGTACCGGAGCGTGATCTACATCGGTCGGCGCGGGATCGCGATCCACGCGATCAGCGGGATCGACATCGCCCTCTGGGACATCAAGGGCAAGGTGCTCGGCAAGCCGGTCTGCGAGCTGCTCGGCACCCCGGTCCGCGACCGGATCCGGGCCTACGCGTCGATGCTGATGCCGGACACGCCCGAGGAGACGGCCGAGCGCGTGACCGCGCTCCGCGAGCAGCACTTCACCGCCATCAAGCTCGGCTGGGGCCCGCTCGGCCAGGATGCCGCCCACGACGTCAAGCTCGCAGCCGCCGCGAAAGAGGCGGCGGGCGACGACGTCGAGATCCTGATCGACGCCGGGCTCGGCTACGTCGCCGACGCCGACACCGCGATCCGCGTCGCCCGGGAGCTCGAGCAGCTCGGGATCTACTGGCTCGAGGAGCCGTTCGAGCCGGACGAGTACGAGGCCTACGCCAAGCTCGCCGACGCCGTCGACCTGACGATCGCTGCCGGCGAGCAGGACGTGACCCGCTGGGGCTTCCGCGAGCTGATCGAGCGGGGCCACGTCGACCTCGTCCAGCCTGACGTGACCCGGTGCGGCGGAATCACCGAGACTCTCCGCATCGCCGAGCTCGCCCGTGAGCACGGACTCCCGACGGTGCCGCACGCGTGGAAGAGCGGAATCATCAAGGCCGCCTCGCTGCACGTGAACGCCGTCCTCCCCGACGCCCTCTTCCAGGAGTATTGCGTGGCCGAAACCGAGATCAACACCAAGCTGACCAAGCAGCGCCTCCCGATCGAGGAGGACGGCTGCGTCGCGATCCCGACCGCCCCCGGGCTGGGGATCGATCTCGACCCCGACGTCTTCGAGTCGCTGCGGGTGACGGCATGACGTCGCTCTCGTCCGACTCCACAGGCCTCGCCGCCCGCGCCACCGCCGTCATCCCCGGCGGCGTGAACAGCGGCCAGCGCCGCGTCCCCGGGCTCGAGGAGCTCGTCGTCACCTCCACGAGCGGCTCGACCTTCACCGACTCGGAGGGGCGCACCTTCACCGACTACCACTCGGCCTTCGGGCCGCCGCTCCTTGGCCACAACGACCCCGACGTGGACGGCGCCGTCGCGGGCGCCTCCAGCCTGATGGGCGTCGGCGTCACCCGGGTCGAGATCGAGCTCGCCGAGCGGCTCGTGGACGCCGTCCCCTCGCTCGAGAAGGTGCTGCTGACCGCGACGGGGAGCGAGGCGACCTTCCACGCGCTCCGGCTCGCGCGCGCCGTCACCGGCCGCCGCCATGTGATCAAGTTCCAGGGCTGCTACCACGGCTGGCACGACTCGGTCGCGATGAACGTGATCTCGACCGCGGAGCGTGTCGGGACGAAGGACCTGCTCTCGCAGGGGATCCTCCCCGAGGTCGCCGACGCCACGATCGTCTGCCGCTTCAACGACGTCGCCGACGTCGAGCGGGCGCTCGCCGACCACGACGTCGCCGCGATCATCATCGAGCCGATCCCGCACAACATCGGCGCCGTCCTCCCACAGCCCGGCTTCCTCGAGAAGCTGCGCGAGCTCGCGACCGCGCACGGGACCGTTCTCGTCTTCGACGAGGTGATCACGGGCTTCCGGCACGGGCTCGGCGGCTACCAGGCGATCGCCGGCGTCACTCCCGACCTGACCACGCTCGGGAAGGCGATGGCGAACGGCTGGCCGGTCTCCGCGATCGGGGGCAAGGCTGAGCTGATGGACCTCTTCTCGACGACGCCGGGGCAGCCGGCCTTCTTCGCGGGCACCTTCAACGGCCACCCGGCGACGACGGCTGCCGCGCTCGCGACGATCGACAAGCTGCAGCGCGAGCCCGTACACGAGCACGTCTTCGCGCTCGGGGAGCGGGCTCGCGCGGGCCTGACCGCCCTCTACGAGCGGCTCGACGTCCCGGTCGTGGTCAGCGGCTTCGGCTCGGTCTTCGTCACCTACTTCCTCGAAGGCCCCGTCGAGAGCTACGACGACCTGCTCCGGAACGACGTCGAGGCCTTCGTCGGCTACCGGCGCGAGCTGATGCAGGAGGGGATCTTCGAGCTCCCGCTCAACCTGAAGCGCAGCCACTTTTCCTACGCCCACACCGACGAGGACGTCGACCGGCTGCTCGAGGGCACCGAGGCCGCGGTCACGCGGTACCTGGCGAGCCGCTCGTGAGCGCCACCTCGGTCGACACCCCGGTCACCTGCACGATCGACCTCGACGCCCCCGGACGCCAGGTCGGTCGGCTGCAGTTCCCCAAGATCTCGAACACCGGCGGCTGGGCGCAGAGCTTCGTCCCGATCGCCTGCTTCGCGAACGGCGAAGGCCCGACCGTCCTGATCTCCGGCGGCAACCACGGGGACGAGTACGAGGGGCAGGTCGCGGCGCTCCGCCTGATCCACGAGCTCGACCTGGCAGACGTGACCGGGCGGGTCATCGTGATCCCGGTGATCTCGACCGAGGCCTCGAAGGCGTGCACGAGGATGTGGCCCTCCGGCGTCAACTTCAACCGCTCCTTCCCCGGGCGCCCCGACGGGCCGCCGAACGAGCAGATCGCCGACTACCTGACGCGTGTCCTCTTCCCCCTCGCGGACACGGTGATCGACATGCACTCCGGGGGCAGGACAATCTGGTTCCTCCCCTGCTCGCACATGCACGTCGTCGAGGACGAAGCGCAGCGCCGCGCGATGCTCGAAGGGATGCGGGCCTGGAACTCGGACTGGCACTTCCTCTACGTCGACGTGAACGGGAACGGCCTCCTCCCCGTCGAGGCGGAGGAGCAGGGGAAGGTCGTGATCACGACCGAGCTCGGCGGTGGCGGCCGCGTTCCTGCGGCCGTGCACGAGCTCTCGTGGAGCGGGCTGACGAACGTGCTCCGCCACCAGGGCGTCCTCCGAGGCGAGGTCGAGACGCGCGCTTCCCTCGGCCTGCCCGAGGCCGTGATCCTGGACGGCCGCGATCCGGTCAACTACGCGATCACGGAGGAGGCCGGGATCTTCGAGGGGCTCCTCGAGGCGGGGGATCCTGTCCGCAAGGGCGACCCGGTCGGCCGACTGTGGTTCCCCGACACGCCCGACCGCCCGCCGGTCGTCCACGAGGCGCCGCTCGACGGCGTCGTCGCCTGCATCCGGGCGCTCCCGGTGGTCGAGGCGGGGGACGGGATCTACACGCTCGGCCAGCCGATCGCGGCCGAAGACCTCTTCTGAGGTGAGGCGGCTGGCGCGGGTCGGCGGACGGACGTTCGCCAGCCTGCGCAAGTACCGGAACTTCCGGCTCTACTTCGCGAGCCACGCCGTCTCGTTCGCGGGCACGTGGATGCAGCAGATCGCGGCCTACTGGCTCGTGCTCGAGCTGACGGGCTCCGCGGTCGCGGTCGGCGGGCTCGCGCTGGCGCAGCTCCTGCCGGTGACGGTGCTCGGCCTCTTCGCTGGCCAGGTGATCGACCGCTTCGATCCCCGTCGGCTGCTCGTCCTCACGGAGTCGATCCTGATCGGGACCGCGAGCACCCTGGCTGTCCTGACCCTGAGCGGCACCGTCCAGCTCTGGCACCTCTATGCGCTCGGCGCCTTCCAGGGCGTCGTCTCGGTCTTCGGGAACCCGGCCCGGCACGCGCTCGTCTTCCGGATCGTCGGCCCGGCCGACCTCCCGAACGCGGTCGCGCTCAGCTCGGGGCTCGGGACGATGGCGCGGATCGTGGGGCCGGGGCTCGGCGGGGTCGTGGTCGCGCTGGCCGGCCCGGGAGTCGCGTTCGCGGTCAACGCCGCCTCGTACGGCGCGACGGTGACGGCGCTCGTCGCGATGCGCGCGACGGAGCTGGCGAAGTTCGTCCGCCCCGCAACACGGCCGAGCTTGCGCGGGCTCGCGAGGTTCGTGCTCTCGACCCGCCGGGTGACGGTCGCCTTCTTCGGCGTCCTCTTCCTCTCCACGGTCTCGTTCAACTTCGATGTGCTCCTGCCGCTCGTCGCCCGGCGCACGCTCGACTCCGGCGCGGAGGTCTTCGGGCTGATCGCGGCCGTCTTCGGCGCGGGCGCTCTGACGGGGGCGCTCCTGATGGCGACGGCGGCGCGCTCGAGCCTGCGCCTGCTCCTGCTCGGCGGCGGCGGCTTCGGGGTGCTCGAACTCGCGCTGGCGCCGCAGGACTCCCTGCTCGCCGTCTGCATCCTCCTCGTCCCGATCGGGATCTGTTACGTGATCTGGGGCCAGAACGCGCTGACCGCGCTCCAGCTCGCAGCGCCGCCGGACATGCGCGGGCAGGCCGCGAGCCTCTACTTCTTCGCGTTCCAGGGCGGGGCGCCGCTGGGCGGCCTGCTGGCGGGCTGGCTGACGAGCCAGGGCGGGACCGCGCTCGCGTTCGCGGTGGCCGGCACCTCCGCAGTCGTCGTCTCCGCCGTCGGCGTGATCGCGCTCCTCCCCCGCGGCGACGGCGGCCGCGGCGAGCCCGAACCGGCTCCCACGCTCCTCCCCCAGGACGCCCCGATCGGTTGAAGCGGGGTCAGAAGACGTCGAGCGTCGGGATTCCGGAGCTCGCGTCGAGGCAGCTCTGGACGTAGAGCGCCGCGCCCGGGTCGCCCGTCCAGAGCGTGTAGCGGCCTTGCCCGTGCAGCACCCGCTCCCGCTCGACCTGTTCGAGCGCGTGCATCGCGAACACGCGCGCCCGCTCGAGCCAGAGCTGGTCTCCGGTGCGCTCGAAGAGCTCGAGGAAGGCGTAGCCGTTCCCGCCGGTGCCGTGGCAGAGCCCCGCGCCCTTGCGGAGCGGCCCGGCCCGCCAGGTCAACTCGCCACCGGCGAGGAGCAGCGAGGTCAACTCGTCGTTCCCCGGCGCGAGCCCGGCGAGCGACGCCACGATCCCGGGTGCTCCGTGGCACCACTGCGTCCGGATCGGCTGCGGCGCTCCCGTGACGTCCTCCGGCGGGAGCGGCGGCCACTGGGCGAGGTCGCCGTCGCTGACGACGTACGCCGAGAGCGTTTCGACGGTGCGCTGCTCAAGCTCGACGCGGCGCGCCGGGTCGAGAGCGGCGCCACGGGCGAGGGCGAAGACGGCGCCCGCGAAGCCGTGCGCCGGGCCGAGGTAGCGGGTCGAGCGTCCGTACAGATCCTGCTGCCAGAGGACGCCGTCCCACTCGTCCCAGAGCCGGTCGGCCGACGAGCGCCAGGCCTCCAGCCAGCGCGGGTCGCCGGTGCGCTCGTGCATGACCTGGGCGGCCAGCATCGTCCCCGGTGCACCCCACATCAGCTCTCGAGTCGGGTTGGCCTCGTTCGTCCGGACGACCTCGAGCAGCCGCTCCTCCTGCCACGGCGCCGGCGCGAGCGTGTGCGCGACGAGCAGGAGCCCGGCCTCCCCCATCCACAGCGACGGCACGGGCCCGTCGACGAGCTCGGCGAAGTCGGGACGCGCCAGATACCGCGCGTGCAGGCCGGCGGCGACGGCGCCCCAGTTCCGGGCCAGGTCGGCGGCTCCCGCGCGCTCGAGCGCATGCAGCGCCCAGACCACGCCGGCCGCGCCCAGGTAGAGCGTGGTGAACTGCGGCTGGGGCCCGTCCTCGTCGAGCTCGTGGCCCGGCCAGAGCGTCTCGGCGTCGAACGCCTCCTCGACGTCGGCCGCGATCGCGGCGACCCCGACGCGCGCCCGTCCCTCGTCCCAGACGCGCTCGGTTGGCGGCTCGTGGCTCGCCGGGTCGAACAGGAGGTTGCCCATGAGCCGATCGTATGCAGCGCGCCGATCCAGGCTTCGTCTGCGTTAGCTCGCCGGCTCTGCGGCCGCCCCGCCCAGCGCTTCGATCGCCGCCGCGATCTCCGCGTCGCCGATCCCGCGGTGGGTGACGAGGCGGATCCTGCTCGTGTCGCGCTCCAGCGCCAGCACGCCGCGCTCGGCGAGGAGTGGGAGGAACTCCCCCGGGAGCACGCCGGTCCCGGACACGTCGACGAGGACGATGTTCGTCTCGATTCGCTCCGGCACGACGCGCAGGCCGTCGATCCCGGCGACGGCGGTGGCGAGCTCGCGGGCGCGGCGGTGGTCGTCGGCAAGATGCTCCCAACCCTCGTCGAGCGCGACGAGCGCGGCTGCAGCCGGGATCCCGGCCTTGTGGATCGAGGCGCCCCCGAGCCGCTTCAGGTGCCGGTGGGCGACCTCGAGCAGCTCGGAGCTCGCGGCGAGAATCGTCCCCATCGGGGCGCCGAGGCCCTTGTTCAGGCTGAGAGCGACGCTGTCGGCCGGCTCGGCCAGGTCGAGCAGGGACACGCCGAGCGCGACTGCGGCGTTCGGAAGCCGGGCCCCGTCGAGGTGGACGGCGGCGCCGTGCGCCCGCCCCGCGTCGGCGAGCGCCGAGGTCAGCGCCGCGTCGAGCACCGTGCCGCCCGCGCGAGTGTGCGTGTTCTCGAGCACGAGGAGCTGCGCCGCCGACTCCCGCACGAGCTCGCCGACCTCGTCCGGCGCCATTCGCCCGTCCGGCGCCCAGAGCGAGCGCGGCTCCAACCCGGCGACGTGCTCGATCCCCATCGACTCCGAGGTGAGGACGTGCGACTGCGACTCCAGCACGACCGCACTCCCCCGCTCGCACCAGGAAAGCAACGCGACCAGGTTCGCCATCCCGCAGGTCGGCACCCAGAGGCCGCGCTCCTTTCCGAGGAGCTCCGCGACCCGCTCCTGGAGCCGGTTCACGGACGCGTCCTCGCCGTAGGTCGCCCAGCCGAGCTCCGCGGCCCGCATCGCCTTCCACATTGCCTCGGTCGGGAGCGAGTGGAGGTCGGAGCGGAGGTCGATCACCGTCGGAGCAGGTGCCGGCCGGGCCGCGCGCCGGTGTGCTCGCCCCGCTCGACGACCTGGACGCCGTTCACGAGCACGTGCTCGACCCCGCGGGCGTAGCGAAGCGGGTCCTCGGTGGTGGAGACGTCGTCCAGCTCCTCGTAGTCGAAGACGACGACGTCGGCGCTGTAGCCCGCGCGGAGCAGGCCGCGGTCCCAGAGGCCGAAGTGCGCGGCCGGCATGCTCGTCATCTTCCGGATCGCCTCCTCCAGCCGCAGCGTCTTCCGCTCGCGGACATGATGGGTCAGGTAGTGGACGTGGCCCGCGAAGCCGAGCGGATGGCGCAGGAGCTTGGAGAGCGGCCCGTCCACGTCGACCGTGAAGGTGTCGACGCCGAGGCAGAAGAGCGGGTGGCCGATCATCTCGGCGAGGTGCTCGTCGGTGAAGAGCGTGCCGACGGTGAGGACGCTCTCGTAGGCGTCCCCGCTCGCGGCGAGGATGTCGAAGTAGCAGTCCCAGGGGTCCTGGCCCATCCGCTCGGAGATCTCCCGGAAGTTCAGCCCGCCGAGCTCCGGGTAGTCGGCGCTCTCCTGAAGGCGGACGCGCTCGAACTCGCCCTTGTGGATGAAGCGCCAGTAGCGATCGCACTCGTGCTTGAGGCGCTCGCGGGTGCCGGGGTCGCGCAGGTGCGCGAGCGCCGCCTCGGTCCCGCCCTCGGCGACCCAGGGCGGCAGGATCCCGGCCATCTGGCCGAGCCCCTCGCGGAACGGCGTCGTGTCGGCGAGGACGTCGAGGCCCTGGTCGCGCGCCGCCGCCATCTTCTCGACGGCCTGCTCCCAGCCCCGCTCGGGGGCGTTCGTGTTGTGGCGGACGTTCAGGTGCGAGATCTCGGCCTTGGTGCTCCCGGCCCAGGCCACGGCGAGAAACTCGTCGATCGCGTCGAGGAGGCCCGAGTCGCGGTTGCGGACATGGCTCGTGTAGATCCCGCCGTACTCGCCGGCAACCGCGTTCAGGCGCATCAGCTCCTCGCGCGTCGCCTCGCGGCCCGGGTTGAACTCGAGCCCCGTGGACATCCCGAGCGCGCCCGACTGCATCGCGTCGCGGAGGAACCCGTCCATCAGCACCTTCTGATCCTCGCTCGGGTCGGGCCCGCTCACCCCGGCGGCGAGGCGGATCGCGTTGTGGCCGACGAACCAGGCCAGGTTCGGGGAGTGCCCCTGGTCCGAGATGAAGTCGAGGTGGCTGCCGAAGTCCGTCCACGGGATCGTGGGGCCGTCGTAGCCGAAGGTGTGGAGCCGGTTGCGCATGTACGCCTCCGAGAGCGGCGTCACGGGCGCGTAGCTCCAGCCGCAGTTCCCGACGACCTCGGTGGTCACGCCCTGGCGGATCGTGCTCTCGGCGGTCGGGTTCGCGAGGATCGAGAAATCGCTGTGGCTGTGCGGGTCGACGAAGCCGGGGCAGACGACCTTTCCGTCCGCCTCGATCACGCGGGTGGCGTCCGCGCCGTTCAGCCGGCCGACGTTCACGACCTTGCCGTCCTCGATCGCGACGTCCCCGAGGAAGGGCGGGCTGCCTGTCCCGTCTGCGACCCAGCCGTTCCGGATCAAAACGTCGAGCGCCACTACTTCTTCCCGTCGCGGCCGGCGTTCGGGCCGAGCCGCGGGTCGAGCACGTCCCGGAGGCCGTCGCCGAGGAAGTTGAAGCCGAGGACGACGACCATGATCGCGAGGCCGGGGAAGATCGTCAGCCACGGCTGCAGGTCGAGGTAGGCGCGGGCGCTGTTCAGCATCCCGCCCCACGAGGCCTCCGGCGGCTGCGTCCCGAGGCCCAGGAAGCTGAGCGCCGCCTCGCTGAGGATCGCCGTCGAGAGGTAGGTGCTGACGAGGACGGTCAACGGGGCGATGATGTTCGGGAGCAGGTGCCGCAGCATCACCCGCATGCTGGAGGCCCCGAGGGCGCGCGCGGACTCGATGAAGGGGAAGCCCATCACCTCGAGGACGGCGCCGCGGACAACCCGCGCGAACGCCGGTGTGATCACGATCCCGATCGCGATCATCGCGTTCCGCCGGTTCGGGCCGAGCAGGCCGGCGAGGACGATCGCGAGCACGAGCCCCGGCAGCGCGAACATCATATCCACGAGCCGCATCAGGGCGGCGTCGACGAGGCCGCGGTAGTAGCCGGCGACAACGCCGAGGAAGACGCCGGCGACGAGGGCAATCCCGACGGAGATCGCGCCGACCTGGAGCGAGACCTGCGAGCCGTGGATGATCCGCGCCAGGGTGTCGCGCCCGAGCTCGTCCGTCCCGAAGGGGTTGGCCCAGCTCGGCGGGAGCAGCCGGTCGAAGTCCTGCTCGTCGGGGGACTTCCGCCAGACGAGCGGACCGAAGAGCGCAACGAGGACGTTGAAGCCGATGATCGCGGCGCCCGCGAGCCCGATCGGGTTGCGCCACTTGCCGAGGCGGGCGAACCGCCCCTGCCGTCCCTCGGCCTCGAAGGCGGTGACGTCGGCGGCGCTCACGAGTCCGTGATCCTCGGGTCGACGATCCCGTAGAGCAGGTCGACGATCAGGTTGAACGCGATGAAGGTGACCGCGAGCACGAGCGTCGTCGCCTGGATCAGCGGGTCGTCGCGGTTGAAGATCGCCTGGAGCAGGTTGTAGCCCACCCCCGGCAGCCCGAAGATGATCTCGACGATCGCGGCGCCGCTCATGATCACGCCGACCTCGAAACCGAGCACGGTCAGGACGGGGATCAGCGCGTTCCGGAGCGCGTGCCGGTAGATCACCCGGCGGCGCGGCACCCCCTTCGCCCGCGCGGTCCGGACGTAGTCCAGCGAGAGCACTTCCAGCATCGTCGCCCGGACCATCCGCATCACGATCGCGAGCGTGAAGACGGAGATCGAGACCGCCGGGAGGATGAACTGGGAGAGGTTCGCGCCCAGGTCCTCCCACGGCGAGACGTAGGTGAGCGGCGGCACCCACTGGAAGACCTTCGAGGTGAAGAGGAGCAGCAGGGTCGCGAGCCAGAAGTTGGGGATCGAGATCCCGATCAGCCCGGTGAGCCGCGCCGCGAAGTCGCGCGAGCTGTCGCGCCGGACGGCCGAGATCACCCCGAGCGGCACTCCGACGAGCGTCGCGATCAGGAGCGAGAGGAAGATCAGCTCCAGCGTGATCGGCATCGCGGTCCTGAGGATGTTCGAGACGGGCTCGGTGTTCCGGAGCGACTCGCCGAAGTCGCCCTGGACGACCCCGGAGATCCAGTGCCAGTACTGCTCGGGGTACGAGCCCGTCAGCCCGAGCTGCTCGCGCGCCTGCTGTCGCACCTCGGGCGAGGCCTGGGTGTCGCCGCCGAGCATGATGTCGATGACGTCGCCCGGGAGCAGGCGGACCATCAGGAAGATCGCGATCGAGACCCCGATCAGGGTCGGGATAACGAGCACAGTGCGCTTCGTCAGGTAGCCGATCATGGTGCTCCTCTCCCTCCCTCCGGACGTGCGACCGCCGGGGAGGCGACAACCCTCGTCGCCCGCCCCGGCGGCCTCGCTGCTCGGTCGGTCTAGCCCTTGACGAACACGGTCGTGTGCAGCCCCGTCTGGAAGTCGCTGAACGCCACGTACATGTTGTTCACGCGCTTCCGGACGACCTGGTACTTGGTCACCGCGACGAGCGGCACCTGAACGACGTCGTTCATCAGGAGCCTCTGCGCCTCCTTGTACATCGGGAGCCGCTTGCTCTGGTTCAGCTGGATCCGGCCGTTCCCGACGAGGCGCCAGACCCGGACGTTCTTGTACTTCGGGTACCAGGCCCGGTAGGCGGTCGAGCTCGGGTTGTACTCCGCCATGTAGCCGTCGACGTCACCGCGCATCCCGCGCGCGGTCAGGTCCCATTCGAACGAGCCCTTCCCGTTCGCCGCGGCGAAGGTGCCCGGCTCCTGGGCGACGATGTTGACGTCGATGTTGATCCGCTGCAGCTGCTGCTTCATCACCGAGGCGACCTGGGCGAAGTCGAGCGGCGTCGAGAAGGTGGTCAGCGTGACCGAGAAGCCCTTCTCGAAGCCGGCGGCCTTCATCAGGGCCTTCGCCTTGGCGAGGTCGAACTTCTCGTACTTGTCGCGCAGCTCGCTCCGGGTCAGCGGCCACGGGCCGTAGCCGGGCGGGACCATCCCGCTGTAGTCGCCGTTCCCGTTGTAGACCTTGTTCAGGATCTCCTGGCGGTTGATCGCGAAGTTCACGGCCTGGCGGACGCGAACGTCGTGCCACGGCTTGTTCTCGCCCTCCTTGATCGTGAACTGGAGCTCGCGGAACGCCGCCGTCAGGCCCTTGAGGACCTTCAGGTTCTTGTCCCGGGCGAGCACGATGGCGCTGTCCGACGAGAACGTGGCACCGTCGATCGCGTTCGAGCGGAGCGCAGCGATCCGCGCCTGCTCGTCGGGGAGGATCTTGAACGTGAGCGCATCCAGGTACGGGAGGCCCTTCTTCCAGTAGGCCTGGTTGCGGACGTACTCGACGTGGCTGTTCGGCTGGTACTCGACCAGCTTGAACGGCCCCGTCCCGATCCCCTCGCGGCCAGCGTTCAGCTGGTTGTACATCCCTTCCGGGACGATCGCCGAGTAGCGGTTCCAGGCGAGGTAGCCGAAGAGCCGCGCGTCCGGCGCCTTCAGGTTGATCCGCACCTTGTACTTGCTGAGCGCCTGGGCGTTCTGGATCGCAGGCACCTGCCCGAGCACCGCGACGCTGCCCGGTGCGGGCGGGTTCAGCTGGAGCCCGATCGAGTAGACGACGTCGGCCGACGTCAGCTCCTTGCCGTTGTGGAACTTGACGCCGCGACGGAGGTCGAAGTCGATCGCCTTGTTGCCGACCGCCTTCCAGCTGGTGGCGAGGGCGGGCCGCTCGTTCAGCTTCGCATCCCACTCGATCAGCGACTCGTACATCGGTGCCTTGCCCCAGTGGTTCGAGGTCAGGATCCCGCCGAACGGCGCGATGTGCACCGGGTCCTGCTCGAGGGCCCACGTGACGCGGCCGCCGCTCGGCGGAGCAGCCTTGCGCCGCTTCGGCGCGCCCTGCGCGGCGCCCGCGAGGGCCCCTGCACCGACGACACCCGCGCCGACCTGGCCCGCCTTGACGAGCAGGTCCCGGCGACTGAGCTCGCCGGTGGACTGCGGCTTCGGCGTTTCGTTATCTGACATGAATTGTGCCCCTCCTCCTGTTGCGCGTGTCGTCAGAGGATCTGACCGACCCGTGGTGCCTCACCTTGGACGTCGTCATAGAAGACGGACTCGCGCACCTCGAAGTTGGCGAGCCGGTCGACGGCGTCCGGATCGAGCTCGACGCCGAGCCCGGGGGAATGCGGTACCTCGACGAGGCCGTCGGACATCTCCAGCGGCTCCGCGAGGACGTCGTAGGTCTGCAGCGGATAATGCGTGTCGCTCGCGAACGGGAAGTTCGACGAGGAGGCGACGACGTGCGCGTTCGCCATCGTCGCGACGCCGAGCTCGGCCCAGCTCCCGATCGCGCACCACTTGCCGGCCGCGTCGGCGAGCGCGCCGATCTGGTGGGCGCGGCGGAGCCCGCCGGCCTCCGAGGGATAGACGACGAAGACGTCGCAGGCGTCGGCCTTGATCAGCTCGAGCGCGGAGCGCACGTCGGTGCAGCCCTCATCGGCGGCGATCGGGACCGAGACGCAGCGCCGCACCTGCGCCATTCCGGCGAGGTCGAAGTCCGGCACCGGCTGCTCGACGTACTGGAGGTCGAACTGCTCCAGGCCGTTGATCCACTTGATCGCGGCCGGGACGCTCCAGATCATGTTCGCGTCGATCCGAATCTTCACGTCCTTGCCCACGCGGTCGCGGATCGCTGCGATCGTGTCGTGATCCTGCTCGAAGTCGCGCCCCACCTTCAGCTTCAGCTCGGTGTAGCCGGCGTCGACGAACGCCGCCGCCTTGTCCGCATTCGCCTCGGGCTCGGCGATGAAGAGGTAGCCGACGACGGGGACGCGGTCCCGGGTGAAGCCGCCGAGCAGCTCCGCGACCGGGACACCGAGCGCCTTGCCCTTCAGGTCGAGCAGGGCGATCTCGATCCCCGAGATCGCGTAGTTGGCGATCCGGCTCCAGTTCCGCGAGAACTCCTCCATCCGGTGGACGAGCCACTCGATCCGGAGCGGGTCCTGCCCGATGAGGAACTGGGTCAGCTCCTCGTCGATGATCGTGCGGATCGTCGGCAGGGTCGGGCCGGGCGCCTCGCCGAGCCCGACGAGGCCTTCGTCCGTGTGGATCCGGACGAGCAGGCCGGAGGCGGAGTGGCGCGTGCCACCGGGCCAGACGAGCGGCTCCCGCATCGGGGTCCGGACGGGCGTGGTCTCGACTTTGGTGATCCGCACCGTGAGCGCTACAGTAGAGGCCTTGCGCCAGGATTGTCAACCATCTTAGGATTGTCTACATGATCGCGAAGCCGAAATCCGTAGCATCGCCGCTCGCCGTGGCGCCGCCGCCGGCCGTGGATCCCGCCGGCAAGCCGGGCCGCCGCGGGCAGCACGTCGTCGAGGCGCTGCGCACGTCGATCATCGCCGGGCGCTACGAGCCGGGCGCCCGCCTGATCGAGTCGACGCTCTCCGCCGAGCTCGGGACGAGTCGAGGCCCGGTCCGGGAGGCGCTGCGCCAGCTCGAGAACGAGGGCCTCGTCATGTCGCTCCCCTACCGCGGCGCCGTCGTCCTCGGCGTCTCGGACGAGGAGGTGCAGCACGTCCTGATCCCGATCCGCCTGACCGTCGAGCGGTACAGCTTCGCGAAAGCGCTCGAGACGATGACGAACGACGACTTCGCCGAGATCGCCAAGCAGGTCTGGCTGATGGAGCAGGCCGCGAAGAACGACGACCTGCCCCAGGCCGTCGAGGCCGACCTCCAGTTCCACGACCTCGTGATCACGGCCTCGGGCCAGACGCACACGCTCCAGATCTGGCGGAGCATCTGGCCGCGGATCCGCGCCTACTTCTTCCGCTACGGCCGCTCCTCGAGCCTCGAACAGATGGTCGAAGACCACAGGGAGCTGCTCGCGGCGCTGCAGACCCGCGATCCGACTCAGGTGCTGCCGCTGCTCGAGCGGCACATCGCCGTCACCGTTCCCGGGCAGGAGGGCACATGAGCGAGTACCGGAAGGCAGAGCTGCTCCGCGTCGAAAACCTCTCGACGTGGTTCGACACGCCGAAGGGCGTCCTCCGCGCCGTGGACGGGATCGACTTCTCGATCCCCCAGGGCGGCACGCTCGCCGTCGTCGGCGAGTCCGGCAGCGGCAAGTCCGTGACCGCGCTCTCGGTGATGCGGCTCGTCGAGCGCCCCGGGCGGATCCACCCGAGCTCGCACATCTGGTTCGAGGGCCGCGACCTCGCGCAGCTCGGCGAGAAGGAGCTCGCGCGGATCCGCGGCAACGAGATCTCGATGATCTTCCAGGAGCCGATGACCTCGCTGAACCCGGTGTTCACGGTCGGGAACCAGATCGAGGAGGCGGTGCGGCTGCACCAGGGCCTGAACCGCAGGGACGCGAGGGAGCGCGCGATCGAGATGATGCGCCTCGTCGGGATCCCCTCCGCCGAGCGCCGGGTCAAGGACTACCCCCACCCGCTCTCGGGCGGGATGCGGCAGCGCGCGTTGATCGCGATGGCGCTCAGCTCCGATCCGAAGCTTCTGATCGCGGACGAGCCGACGACCGCGCTCGACGTGACCGTGCAGGCGCAGATCCTCGAGCTGATGAAGGAGCTGCGGGAGCGGCTCGGGATGGCGATCCTCCTGATCACCCACGACCTCGGCGTCGTCGCCGAGATGGTGGACGAGGTCGCGGTCATGTACGGCGGGCGGATCGTCGAGCGCGGCCCCGTCTCGGAGATCTTCGCGAGCCCGCAGCACCCTTACACCGAGGCGCTGCTCGACTCGATCCCGCTGCTCGGGATGCGGTACGCGCAGCCGCTGAAGGCGATCCGGGGCGTCGTCCCGAGCCCGCTCGACTGGCCGGCGGGCTGCCGCTTCGCGCCGCGCTGCGACTACACCTTCGACAAGTGCATCGCGAACGACCCGCCGCTCCTGCCGGTGCCGCCGCAGGAGTCGGCGTGCTGGCTCTGCGAGAACGGCCGGCGAGTACCGCGGACCGCGGAGGTGGTTGCATGACCGAGGTTGCCCACTCGCAGTTCGACCTGGGCACGGGCGGAGACCCCGCCGACGTGCTCGTGAAGGCGCGGGGGCTGAAGAAGCACTTCCCCGTCCGCAAGGGCCTGCTCAAGCGCCAGGTGGGGACGCTCCAGGCCGTCGACGGCGTCGACCTCGACGTCTTCCGCGGCGAGACGGTGGGGCTCGTGGGCGAGTCGGGCTGCGGCAAGTCCACCCTCGGCCGGACGCTCCTCCGCCTGCTCGAGCCGACCGCCGGCGAGCTGGAGTTCGACGGCGTCGACCTGCTCCGGCTCGGCGGCCGTGACCTGAAGACGATGCGGCAGCACATGCAGATCGTCTTCCAGGACTCCGTCGGCTCGCTCGACCCGCGGATGAAGGTCAAGGACCTCGTCGGCGAGGGCCTGCAGATCCACGGCGTCGACCGGAAGCAGCGGGAGGCGCTCGTGCTCGAGACGCTCGAACGCGTCGGCCTCAGCGCCGAGTCGGCCGAGCGCTACCCGCACATGTTCAGCGGCGGCCAGCGCCAGCGGATCGGCCTCGCCCGGGCCCTCGTCCTGCGCCCGAAGTTCATCGTCGCCGACGAGCCCGTCTCGGCGCTCGACGTCTCGATCCAGTCCCAGGTGCTGAACCTGCTCGTCGAGCTGAAGCAGGAGTTCAACCTGACCTACCTCTTCGTCGCCCACGACCTCGCCGTCGTCGGCTACATCTCCGACAGGATCGCGGTCATGTACCTGGGCAAGGTGGTGGAGCTCGCGACCTCGGACGACCTCTTCGCGCGCCCACTCCATCCGTACACACAGGCGCTCCTCTCCGCGAACCCGGAGCCGATCCCGGGCCGCAAGCACCAGCGGATCGTGCTCCGCGGCGACGTTCCCAGCCCGATCGACCCGCCCTCGGGCTGCCGCTTCCGGACCCGCTGCCCGATCGCTCAGCCGATCTGCGCCGAAGTCGAGCCGCTGCTCGAGGACCACGGCCAGTCGCACGGGGCCGCGTGCCACTTCGCGGGGACCAAGATTCCCGAAACGCCCTCCGTCATCGGGTGAGCCTGGTGGACGTCCGGCTTCTGCACGACCAGCGGGTGCCCATGCGGGACGGCGTCCACCTCTCGGCGGACGTCTACCTGCCGCTCTCGGGCGGCCCCCATCCGACGATCGTCCAGTGGACGCCGTACGAGTCGACCCGCGAGCGCTTCGTCTCCTGGGGCGCCTGGTTCGCGCAGCGCGGCTACGCGGCGGTCGTGCTCGACGTCCGGGGCCGCTACGAGTCGGAGGGCACGTTCGACGCCTGGCGGAACGACGGCGTCGACGCGCAGGACACGCTTACGTGGGCGGCCGGTGAGCCCTGGTGCAACGGCCGAATCGGCACCTGGGGCCGGAGCTACGGCGCCCTCGTCCAGTGGCAGCTGATGCACCTCGGGCACCCGAACCTGGAGTGCATCGCGCCGCAGGTGATCCACGACGACTATTTCTGGGACGGCTACTTCACCGGCGGCGCGTTCCAGCTCGCGCTCACGCTGGGCGCGGCCGCGCTCTGGACGAGCGCGATCAGCCTGATCACCGGCCCGAGCGCGGGCGACCTGATGCTGAACGAGCGCGTCTTCCGTCACCTGCCCCTGATCGAGCTGGACGAGGTCGCGATCGGCCGCAAGGTCGGCTACTGGCGCGAGTGGTGGGAGCACCAGGAGAACGACGCGTACTGGCACCAGTTCCGCCACCGCCCGGAGACGGTGACCGTGCCGATCTTCCAGCAGGGCGGCTGGTTCGACCCCTACTCGGGCTCGCATCTGCGGAAGTTCGCCGCGATCGGCGACCGCGTTCCCAACCGCGTGCTGATGGGCCCGTGGTCGCACGAGGAGGACGTGGAGACCTTCCGGGGAGACGTCGACCTCTCTGCCGGCGTGACGGTGATCCGCGACCACGAGCTCGCCTTCTACGACCGCTACCTCCGCGACGAGGCGAACGGCTGGGAGGAGCGGCCGCCGCTCGAGCTCTTCGTGCTGGGGCGGAACGAGTGGCGCGGCGAGCACGAGTGGCCGCTTCCGGGCACCGAGTTCACCCCGTTCTTCCTCCGGAGCGGTGGCCGGCTCGACCGCGATGCGCCGCGCTCCGACGAGCCTGCCGATCGCTATGCGTACGACCCCGAGGATCCCGTGCCGACGCTCGGCGGCGTCAACTCGGTGCTGACGATGACGCAGGGGGCCGCGACCCCGATCCTCCCCGGGCCGTGGGACCAACGGCCGCTCGAGGCCCGTGCCGACGTCCTCTCCTACACCTCGGACGAGCTCGACCGCGACCTCGAGGTGATCGGGCCGGTGGAGTTCGTGCTCTACGCCGCCTCGAGCGCGCGCGACACCGACTTCGTCGTCCGGGTCTGCGACGTCCATCCCGACGGCCGCTCGATCTTCGCCACCGAGGGGATCATCCGCGCCCGCTACCGCAACTCGCACGAGGGTGACAGCACGGAGCTGCTCGAGCCGGGCGAGGTCGCGGAGTACCGGATCCGCTGCTACCCGCTGGCGAACGCGTTCTTGCGGGGCCACCGGATCCGGGTCGACGTCACGAGCTCGAGCTTCCCGCGCTTCAGCCGGAACCTGAACAACGGCGAGGACGTCGCCACGAGCACGAAGATCGTCGTGGCAGAGCAGACGATCCTCCACACGGACGCGTACCCCTCCCACGTCGTCCTCCCCGTCGTCGGGTGAGCCGCGGCCGGAAGAGCTTGTGTTTCTGAAACACAAAGTCGCTCGCCTCCGCTCGAACGGCGTGGCTGCGGGGATCGGCCGAGCCGAAGAACCGCTTGTGTTTCAGAAACACAAGGTTTTTCGCCCCGGGGAGGCGTGGCTGCGATGGAGGTGATCCGGGGCGCGGTCGTCTACCCCGGCGACGGGCCGCCGTTCCTCGGCGACGTCGGGATCGAGGACGGGCTGATCGCCGCCGTCGGCCACCGGCTCGACGGGGACATCGTCGAGGCCGAGGAGCTCTGGCTCTGCCCCGGTTTCGTCGACGTCCACGCGCACACCGCGCTCCGCTCCTACGACGACCCGCTCCTGCCGGAGGTGCTCGCCCAGGGCGTGACCACGCAGGTGATCTGCCCCGACGGGCTCGCGCCCGCGCCCGTCGCGCGCGAGCTCTGGGAGGAGCGGCGCGACTACCTGCGCGCGCTCGAGGGGACGGGCCCCGGGACGTGGCCGTGGGAGACGGTGCCCGAGTACCTGGACGACCTCGACTCGACGCGGCCCTCGATCTCGCTCGTCCCCTCCGTCGCCGCGGGCGCCGTCCGCGACCTCGTGATCGGCGGGGCGCGACGCGCAGCGACGGCACGGGAGCTGGAGGCCATGCGGGCAGAGGTGCGGGCGGGCTTCGAGGCCGGAGCGACGAGCCTCTCTTTCGGGCTCGTCTACTTCCCCGGCGCCCACGCGGACACGGGCGAGCTGCTCGCGCTCGCACAGGTCGCCGCCGAGCACGGCGCCCCCCTCGTCCCGCACGTCCGCAACGAGGGGGCCGGGCTCATCGGCGCGATCGACGAGATGCTCGGGGTCGCGCGCCAGGCCGGCGCGCGCCTCCACCTCTCCCATCTGAAGTCGCTCGCGGACGAGACGCTGATCGAGCCGCTGCTCGAGCTCCTCGAGGCCACGGACGTCGACGTGACCTTCGACCAGTACCCCTACGGCGCCGGCTGCACCCTGCTCGCAAGCCTGCTCCCGGCCTGGGCACAGGAGGGTGGCGCCACCGCGACGCTGAAGCGGCTGCGCGACCCGGAGACCCTGGCCCGTATCGCCGGCGACGTCGAGCACGGCCTGCCCGGCTGGGAGAACATGCTCGGCACCCTCGGCGCGGAACGGATCGTCGTCGAGGGCGAGAGCCTGGCCGACCGCGACGGCAAGCCCGTCGAGACGGTCGCGCGGCTCCTACTCGACTCGGAGCTGGGCGTCCAGATGATCCTCCACTACGCCTCCGGGGAGGCGGTGAAGCAGATCGCGGCTCACCCGCTGATGCTGCTCGGCTCGGACGGGATCTTCGGCACGAGGCCGCACCCTCGCGTGGCCGGGAGCGCCGCCCGCTTCCTCGGCCGCTTCTGCCTCCGCGAGGGGCTGCTTCCTGCCGAGGAGGCGATCGCGCGGCTGACTGCCCGCGCCGCCGACCGCTTCGGCCTCCCCGACCGTGGTCGGATCGCGGAGGGCAAGCGCGCCGACCTCGTCCTGCTCGACCCCGCCGCCTACCTCGACCGGGCCACCTACGACGACCCGCTCGCCCTCGCAGCTGGCGTCACCGGCGTCTGGGTCGCGGGCAAACGCGCCTGGGCGGACGAGGCCCCCACGGGCGTTCGCGCCGGGGGCGTGGTCCGATGAGGCGCGACGAGATGCCGTCGATCGCAGCGGAGCGCGCCCTCGCCGGCCGCACCGGCGTACTGCCGCTGAAGGGCAGCGTCGGCGCGCCGCTCCCTCCCCACGTCCGCGACGCAGTGCTCGCAGCGCTGGACGAGCACACGATCACGCCACCGAGCCGCGGCCACCTCGCCCTGCGCCAGGCGATCGCGCGCGACCTCCCCGCCCCCGCCGACCCGGAGACGCAGATCCTTGTTACGAACGGCGCCATGCAGGCGCTTGGCCTCGTCTTCCGCGCCCTGCTCGAGCCGGGCGACGAGGTGATCGTGCCGACGCCCTCCTACTTTTTCCGCGGCCTCGTCGAGCGCGCCGGCGGCACGTTCGTGCCCGTCCCGACGCCGGAGGAGACCTGGCGCTGGGATCCCCCGGCGATCGAGGCGGCCGTGACGGAGCGCTCGCGCCTGCTCGTCCTGACGAACCCGAACAACCCGACGGGCCACCTGCCCACGCGCGCCGATGTCGACGAGCTGCTCGCGCTCGCGGCCCGCCACGGCCTCACCGTCCTGACCGACGAGGCGTACGAGCGCTGCATCTTCGACGGCGAGCTGGCGAGCGCCTGGGGCGCGGAGAACGTGATCCTCGTCCGCAGCCTCGGCAAG
>JBBQHQ010000009.1:0-32665 GCA_038324115.1 Gaiellales bacterium | reverse complement strand
GAGCGGGAACTGGGCCGACCTGACCATCGGCGCCGCCGTCTCCACGGGCCCGACCGTGGAGGTGACCCAGCCGACGGCCGGATCCGTGCTTTCGGGCACGGTTCCCGTGAGCGCGACGGCGAGCAGCGACGTCGCGCTCACGTCGGTCGAGTTCTACTACTTCGGCGGCGCGCCCCCCTACGTCCCGATCGGCACCGACACGGAGGCCCCGTACGAGGCGCGCTTCGACACGACGCGTGTCCCGAACACGGTCCCGCTCGGCGGCACCGTCTATGCCAAGGCAACCGACGTCACCGGCCGGCAGACCGAAGTCGGCAACGGCGTCACGATCCAGAACGAGGACCCGGCCCTGGTGACCGGGGCTGCGATCTCGATCAGCGGGCCGTCTCGGGGAATCGTCGGCGCGGTCTCCGCCCTGATTTCCGAAATCCCCATCGAAGCGATCCGCGGCAGTCGGGAAGACGCGGGCGGCACGAACGCCACGCCGCTCGGCGGGATCGCGCTCGGCGGCATTCCGCTGGGCGGGATCCCCCTGGGCGGGATCGCACTCGGCGGCATCCCCCTCGGCGGGATCGGCTTCACCGCCGCGAACCTGAACCAGAACGGGCTCGGCGGGATTCCGCTTTCCTCGATCCCGCTCAGCTCGCCGGACGACACGTGGGAGGCGCGGCTCGCAACCGACCCGGCCTTCAAGGGCACGCCGCCGCAGAGCGTGACGCTGGCGCAGGTGCTCGGCACGCCTGTCGTGACGACCCCGACGGCCGTGACGCTCGCCGACCTCGACCTGAGTGCGAGCGCGCTCGGTGGCATCCCCCTCGGCGGGATCGCCCTCGGCGGGATCGCCCTCGGCGGGATCCCCCTGGGCGGGATCGCCCTGGGCGGCATTGCCGGTTCGACCACGAGCCAGAACCTCGCCGCGTGGTGCTCGTTCATCAACAGCCAGCCGGGCTTCAGCTGCACCGACCCGGCCTCGCTCGCGAGCGAGACCATGATCGGACTCGCGCTCAGGGGCGTCGCGCTGGGTGGGATCGCCCTGGGCGGGATTCCGCTGGGCGGGATCGACCTCTCCGCCTCCGCGCTCGGAGGGATCCCGCTCGGCGGGATTGCCCTGGGCGGGATCGACCTCGACGGGACGCCCCTCGGCGGGATCGCGCTGGGTGGGATCGCGCTCGGCGGGATCGACCTCTCGAGCTCGGCGCTCGGCGGGATTGCGCTCGGCGGGATCTCGGCCTCGGCGAAGAGCGCGATCCTCAACTGCGGCGCGGGCGGCTTCACCTGCGCCGACACGGCCACGCTCGCGCAGGCGTTCGCGGCCGGCGCCGTCAAGCCGAACGCCACGGTCGAGCAGATCGGCTACTACTGCCGCCCTGGGCTCCCCGCGAACAGCGCCTGCCGGAGCGGCGAGACCCCGATCACGCTGGGCGAGTTCGTGCTCCGCGGCCTCCCGCCGGGCGTGACCCTGGAGGACCTGCTCGCGTCGATCCTCACGGAGACCGCCTACGACTGGGAGGCTCTGCCGCTGCCCGGCTTCCCGATTCAGGACTTCTCGAGCGACGGAGGCCAGATCACCTACGACGTCCCCTTCACGCTCACGGGCACCGGGACCGGGGGCGCCTCCGCCACGATCGGGGTGCACATCCCCAAGGACGCGCGCTACGTCTCGACGCTGCTCCCGGAAGGGCTCTCGGCCCCGCCCCCCAAGCTGCTGCTGCCCGAGAACGAGCTCGTCTGGCACGTCACGGGTATCCCCGTCAACGTGCAGCAGACCCTCAGCGTGACCGTGAAGCCCGGCCTGACGCTGGGCACTGCGACCGCGACCGCGAAGATCTCGGCCGACGGCTCCTCCGCGAGCGCGTCGGCGCCCACTCCGGCGACGACGGAGCTCCGGCAGTCGGAGAACGAGGGGTGGCCCTGGCTCGAGCCGGACACGCTCTTCCTCGGTCACACGGCGAACGGCGGCGACCGGGACGAGATTCGCGTCCCGCTGCCGCCGCCCGGCACGCTCGTGACCGTGCATCTCAGCCACCTCCAGCTCGACGCCGACCTCGTCGTCTACGGCCCGGTGCCGCCGCCCCTGCGGGCCCCGAAGGCGTCCACGAGCGTGCTCACCGCGCCCGATGTCGGGCCCGACCTCCAGCAGCGCAGCCAGGCGATCACCCCGGAGGTGCTGGCGGACGTGCCGCTCACCCCCTCCCCGGGCGACGGCGTCCTCGGCGTCTCTGACAACAGCGGGCACGCCGACGAGGAAGTGACCTTCGTCGTCCCGGAGGGCGCGGATGAGGGTGGGCTGACGATCCAGGTGACGAGCTTCGACGGCAGCTCCTCCGTCGAGCCGTGGCTGCTGCGGGTCGAAGAGAAGGCCCCCGCGCCGCTGCCGGCCGGCTGCAAGACACCGCCGCTCGCCGGGGGCGGGTCGACCAAGCTGCTGCCCGCCTCGGTCGGGGGGAGCACGCTCTACCTCTTCAACTCGAAGCGCTTCGGTGACCTCTACGGCCGCCCGGCGGAGGACGCGGTCTGGACGAAGCTGCAGACGCTCGCCGCCCGCACCGACGCAGCCGGCGGGACGGTGATCCCGGTCGACGCCCTGCCGACGGTTGCCTCCGCCCTCGGCGCCTGGGAGGGCGACCAGTGCTCCCCCGGCCGCATCAACGACGTCGTGCGCTCGCTCGGCGCCTACCTCGACACCGTCACGGCCCCGTACAGATACATCGTCCTCGTCGGCGACTGGACGGTACTCCCGCCGGGACTCGTCCTGGACAACACCTCTTTCGCGAACGAGCGCGGCTACGCCTCGACCTTCGCTGGAGCCGAGAACACCCAGTACCTGAGCGCGTACACCCTCGGCTACCTGCCCACCGACGACCCGTACGGCGACACGAGCTACTCCGGGCAGGGGACGTACGTGCCCGAGGTCGCCGTCGGCCGGCTCGTCGAGACGCCGGCGGAGATCGCGGCGCAGCTCGACGCCTACGTGACGCGGCAGGGGGCGATCAACCCGACGACGGCGCTCGTCACCGGCTACGACTTCCTCAAGGACGGGGCCCAGCAGATCTCGGCCGGGTTGAGGGCGAAGGCGCCCGCGCCCGTCGAGCTGATCAACGACACCTGGTCGAGGGACGACCTGATCGCCGCGCTCTTCCCCGTGACGCCGAACCCCCCGCCCACGATCAACTCGATCAACGCCCACTTCGACCACTACCGGGCCCTGCCGGCCTCCGAGAACGCGGCACAGCGCGAATCGATCCTCTTCACCACCGGCGACCTGCAGCCGACCCCAGGGCGCCTCGTGATCACAATCGGCTGCCATTCCGGCGTCCCCGTCTCCGACTTCCTCGTCGCTGCTGCGCTCGCCCGAGACTGGGATCAGAGCTTCGCCGCGGGCGGCGCGATCGGCTACGTCGCGAACAGCGGCTTCGGGCTCGGCGAGACGGCCGGCGTCGCCTACTCGGAGAGGCTGCACGCCCTGCTCGCGGAGCGCCTGGACGGCACGCTGACCGTCGGGCAGGCGCTCGTCTTCGCCAAGCACGAGTACAGCGCCATCCCGTCGACGAGCGGCTACGACCTCAAGGTCGTGAACGGTGCCGGCCTCTACGGGCTGCCGATGTACCGGATCGGCACCGGCACCCCCGCTTCGGCGCCGCCGCCGCTCCCGCTCGCCACCGATCCCTCGACCGGGCTCCAGACCGCGGCCTTCAGCTTCTCGCCGAGCTTCACGCGCGTGAACGGCCCGACCGGGAGCTACTACACGGTCGCCGGCGACGCCTCCTTCCAGAACCGCCGGCCGATCGAGCCGTTCACGAAGCTCGACGTCACCCAGCCCGGCCTCGTCGCCCACGGCGCGCTCCTGACCGCCGCCGCGTCGAGCGACCAGGGCTCCTTCGACGCCGCCTTCAGCCGCGCGATCGAGGACAGCGCCGCGCTCTCGCCCGAGCTCGTGGGCGACTCCACCTCGCCGACCCGGCTCCAGTCGATCGCGACGATCTCCACGCCCAACGGCCCCCGCCAGCGCCTGCTGGTCTCGGCCGGGCAGTACCTCGCGGACGGCATCCCCGACCCGGCCGGGATCGGGACACAGCGGCTCTTCAGCTCGCTCGCAGGCGTCGTGCTCTACGCGCCGGCCTCCGCGACCGACTTCGCCGCGCCGACGTTCGGCCCCGTCCAGGCGCTCGCCGCCACGAGCTCGACGGTCGGGTTCGCGGTCGACGTCGACGACAGCTCGGGCAACGCCACCGTGAGACGCGTCCTGGCGCTGTACAAGGACGGCTCGGGAGCGTGGCGCTCACTCGACCTCGCCCGAACCCCCGGCTCGACCCGCTGGAGCGGCGGCGGGCCCTTCACGGGCTCGACCGCGGAATGGTTCCTCCAGGCCGTGGACGCGTCCGGCAACGTCGCCGTGATCAGCAATAAGGCTCACATCGATCCCGTCATCCCCCCCGCAGCCACCGGCTCGATCTCGGCCAGCGTCACGGGCCCGACGACCAACAGCTGGTACACCGGCGACGCGACGGTGACGATCAGCGGCGTCTCCGGGATCACCTCGAGCCTGGACGGCGCACAGTTCCAGCCGGAGTCGACCGTGACCGTCTCGGGAACCGGCCTGCACACGGTCGACTACCGCGGCGCGGGTGGCGCGAGCGGGACGACGATCGTCCCGATCGACGTGACCGCTCCGACCGTCCAGACCACGGCCGGCACGGTCGTCGAGCTGGGCAGCTCGTCGCCGGCCGCGGGTCTCTTCACCTGCGCCGACGCGGGCTCCGGGATCGCCTCCTGCACCTCGTCGGGGCTCGACACCTCGACGCCGACCCTGAACGGTGCGACCCGGAGCTTCTCGGTCACGGCGACCGACCGGGTCGGCCTGACGGGCAGCGGCTCCGGCTCGTACAGCGTGATCTACGCGTTCCGCGGCTTCTTCCAGCCCGTGGACAACCTGCCCGTCTCGAACTCGGCCAAGGCCGGCAGCGCCGTCCCCGTCAAGTTCTCCCTCGGGGGCAACCAGGGCCTCGGCATCTTCGCGGCCGGCTACCCCAAGTCCGGGACGATCGCCTGCAACGCCGCCGACCCGGTCTCGACGCTGGATTCGACCGTCACGGCCGGCTCGAGCTCGCTCAGCTACGACGCAGCCAGCGGGCTCTACCAGTACGTCTGGAAGACCGACAAGTCCTGGTCGAACACGTGTCGCCAGCTCGTCCTCCAGCTCGCGGACGGGACGACGCACCGCGCGAACTTCACCTTCAAGTAGCGCGCCGGTAGGCGTGTAGCCTCCGCCTGTGTCGGTCTGCACGAGCTGCGGTCACGAGACCCGCGAGGGGGCGAAGTTCTGCGACGCTTGCGGGGCGGTCTTGGCCGCAGCTGCGCCCGCGCGGGAGCAGCGCAAGACCGTCACCGTCCTCTTCTGCGACGTGACCGGCTCGACCGCGCTCGGCGAGCGGCTCGACCCGGAAGCCCTACGGACGCTCCTCGCACGCTACTTCGAGCACATGAGCGCGATCATCGGCTCCCACGGCGGCACGGTCGAGAAGTTCATCGGCGACGCGGTGATGGCCGTCTTCGGGGTGCCGCAGCTGCACGAGGACGACGCGCTCCGCGCCGTGCGGGCCGCAATCGAGATGCGGGATGCGCTCCCCGGTCTCGGGGTCGAGGGGAGGATCGGCGTCGCGACCGGCGAGGTCGTGACGGGGACCAAGGAGCGGCTGGCGACGGGCGACACGGTCAACGTTGCAGCCCGCCTCGAGCAGGCTGCCCAGCCCGGCGAGGTGCTGATCGGGGCGGAGACGCTCGCCCTCGTCCGCACCGCCGTCGAGGTCGAGCCGGTGGAACCTTTGAGTTTGAAGGGGAAGTCCCGGCCGGTGCCGGCGTTCCGCCTCCTCGCCGTCACCGGCGAGCTCCAGCGCAGCGACGGCGCCACCATGGTCGGCCGGGACGACGAGCTCCAGGGCCTCCGGCGCGCGTGGGAGCGCAGCGGCGCGGAGCGCACGACCCAGCTCTTCACGATCTTCGGGACCGCCGGCATGGGTAAGTCTCGGCTCGCAGCCGAGTTCCTCGGCAGCGTGGACGCGCGGGTCGTTCGCGGTCGCTGCATCTCCTACGGTGCCGGGATCACCTACTGGCCGCTGGTCGAGATCCTGAAGCAGCTCGCGACGACGCCTCCCGACGCGACCGCAGCCCAGATCATCGCTACCCTGCTCGGCGAAACGCCCGCGCCGATCACCGCTGACGAGATCGTGTGGGCCTTCCGGAAGACCCTCGAACACGCCGCCGAGGAGCAGCCCCTCGTCGTCGTCTTCGACGACCTGCACTGGGCCGAGCCCGCCCTGCTCGACCTCGTCGAGCACGTCGCCGTCTCCTGCCGCGACACGCCGCTCCTGCTCCTGTGC
The DNA here is from genome assembly GCA_038324115.1 of Gaiellales bacterium. Classification (GTDB taxonomy): domain Bacteria; phylum Actinomycetota; class Thermoleophilia; order Gaiellales; family Gaiellaceae; genus Gaiellasilicea. The sequence continues at coordinate 26,288 of JBBQHQ010000009.1, read as the reverse complement.
ATGGCCCGGCCCGAGCTGCTCGACCGGCGCCCCGGCTGGGCAGGCGGGCTGCTCAACGCGACCTCCGTCCTCCTCGAGCCGCTGACGGCGGCCGACACCGATGCATTGATCGAGCTGCTGCTCGCGGGCAACGAGCTGAGCGCCGGCCTGCGCTCCCGGATCCGCGAAGCCGCCGAGGGCAACCCGCTCTTCGTGGAGGAGATGCTCGCAATGGTTCGGGCCGCACCGGGCGGCGAGGTCGTTGTGCCCCCGACGATCCAGGCTCTGCTCGCCGCGCGTCTCGACCAGCTCGACCCGACGGAGCGCTCGGTGCTCGAACGTGGCTCCGTCGAGGGCAAGGTCTTCCATCGCGGCTCCGTCGAGGCGCTCGCGCCGGGGGAGCCGCAGGTGCCGACGCAGCTGCTGGCTCTCGTGCGCAAGGAGCTCCTGCGCCCCGAGCGAGCACGGCTCGTTGGTGAAGACGCGTTCCGCTTCCGCCACTTGCTGATCCGGGACGCCGCCTACGACGGCCTGCCGAAATCGGTGCGCGCCGAGCTGCACCGGCGCTTCGCAACCTGGCTCATCGAGCACGACGCGGACCTCGTCGAGCTGGACGAGATCGTCGGCTACCACCTCGAGCAAGCCCACCGCTACGGCGCCGAGCTCGGCCAACCTGACGACCCGGCGCTGGCCGCGGAGGCCTTCCGGCGGCTCGCGGCGGCAGGCAGGCGCGCCCTGCTTCGGCACGATCTCGGGGCAGCGCTGAACCTGCTCGACCGGGCTGCGGCGCTGGTGGCCCCGGACGAGCTCGACCTCGCCCTCGAGCTTGACCGGATCGACACCCACTTCTTCAGCGGCGCCGCCGGGAGGGCCGTTGAGCTCGCGGACGAGCTGGCTGAGCAGGGCCGGGCGCGCGGCGATCGAAGCGTCGAGCTCTGCGCACTGATCGAGGGCGGCATCGTCCGGCTGCACACCGAGCCGGAGGGGGTGACGGCTGCCCTCGACGTCCTCCTCGCCGAGGCGCTGCCGCGGTTCGAGGCCGAGGCGGACGAGCTCGCCCTCTACACGGCGAGCGTGGGCGTCTGCCGCGTCGCTCACATGCGGGCACAGATGGACGCGATGCTTGGCGGGGCTGAGCGGGCCGTCGCTCTCGCGCGCCGGCTCGACTCACCCCATCGAGAGAAGCGGCTGGCCCCGCTGGTGGGATCCGGTCGGGTCTCCGGGACGACACCCGTCCGGGACGTGCTCGCATGGCTGGACGCGGGGGAGCTCGAAGGGCCGGTGCGCCACCCGGCCCTTCGCATGAGCCGGGCGACCAGCCTCGCGATGCTCGGACGCTTCGACGAGGCCCGGCACATCATCGCCGTCCTGGTCGTGGCGCTCCGCGACCAGGGCGCCACGATCGGGGTCGCGCTCACGGGTGGCATCACCGCCGAGATCGAGCGGCTGGCCGGCGACTGGGAGGCAGCTGCCGCCGCAGCGCTCGGGTCCTGCCGCTTGTACCGGGAGGCCGGTGAGCGGGGGTGGCTCTCGACCACCGCGTGCCTCGCAGCCGGCGCGCTCGTCCACCTCGACCGGCTCGACGAGGCCGAGGCGCTCCTGCAGGAGGCGGTCGCGCTCGGCGCGAGCGAAGACATACTCACCCAGATGCTGGCGCGCCAGATCGAGGCACGGATCCTCGCCCGGCGGGGGGACCCGGCCGAGGCCGAGCGTCTGGCCCACGAGGCCGTGACGCTCGCCGAGACGACGGATATGCTCGACGCTCAGGGAAACGCCCTCGCGGACTTGGCCGAGACCCTGGCGCTGATCGGCAAGCGCGAGCAGGCCGTCGAGGCACTGCGCCAAGCGGCCGAGCGCTTCGAGCGCAAGGGGAACATCGTCTCGCTCGGCCGGATCCGGGGCCGATTGGCCGAGATCGAGGCTGCGGCAGGCTAGCCGGCGGAGCTGGTGCGGCTCTCGGCCTCGCGCAGCTTCCGCGCGAGCGCCTGCAGCAGCTTCCAGGCGATCCTGGCGTCCGCCTCGACGATCGGCCGGAACGCCCAGGCGGTGAGACCGAAGGTCTTCAGGTCGGTCACGGCGGTCACTGTCGCCGAGCGCTCGCTGCCCCCGTCGATCAGCGCCACCTCGCCGAAGTACTCCCCGGGGCCGAGCTTGCCGACCTCACGGTCGCCGACGGTCACGGTCGCGGTCCCCTCACCGATCACGAAGAAGCCGACACCGCCCGTCCCGGCGACGAGGATGGTGTCGCCGGCGAGGAACGTCCGCTCGTTGAACGAGCTGGCGAGGCTCTTCAGCTCCTTCGGGCCGAGATCCGCGAACAGCGGGATCTTGGCGAGGAGATCGGGGTTCGGCGAGGACACGCGCGCATCCTATATCGGGCGCCTATGTCGATGCCAGCCCGGAACCGACTCTCCCGAGCCGTCGAACGACGAGCGCGTCCGCCGCGCGGGCGCTGCCGGCGTTGCCCGTCACCGCGTCGAGGAAGTCCGCACGCTCGAGCACGAGGAGCCGGAGCGGGCTCCGGGCGGTCACCGTCGCCGTCCGCGGCACGTCGCGAAGGAGCGCGATCTCCCCGAACCCATCTCCGGGCCCCAGCTCGACGGCGCTCCCCTCCACGTCGGCCTCGGCCTTACCGTCCTCGATCAGATAGAAGCGGTCGCCCACCCCGCCGACCTGGACGACCTGCTCGCCGGCGCCCACCGTCTGCTCCACGAGCCGGCCTGCGAGCTGCTCGAGCGTCAGCTGGGAGAGCGGCGAGAAGATTGGATGGGCGGCGAGGATCGCCACGCGCTCGCGCCGCGGGGCCCGCGCGTCGACCGCAACAAGACGCCGGCCGCCGAGCAGGACAACCGCGGGCAGGAACGCGCCGGTCGCGATCAGTGCCCCACGCACCCCGAGCAGCTCGATCAGGACCGGGGCGAGCACGGCGCCGAGGCCGATCGAGGCGAGGAGGATGCTCTCGAGGACGCCGAAGACCCGGGCGAGGACGTCGTCGGCGACCGTCCGCTGCATCAGGGTCAGGGCGCTGATGTCCGTGAGCGTGTTCCCGATCCCGGAGACGGCGAGCAGGAGCAGCGCCGCGGCCGGGCTCCCCCAGACCGCGACCAGCGCGAGCGGCCCGCCGTAGAGCGCCACCCCGAGCCCGAAGTCGAGCGCGAGCCGCCCGCGCGCCGCGAGGAGCAGCGCCACGGCGGCGCCGACGAGCCCGCCCACGCCGACGGCGGAGTTGAGGAGGCCGACGCCGGCATCGCCCATGTCGAGGTACTCGAGCGCGCTGACGACGACGAGCACGCCGAAGGCGCCGGCGACGAGCGTCTGGGCCGCGTAGAGCCCCACGATCAGGCGCAGGTCGCGCTCGCCCGCGAGCGCGCGGAAACCCGCGCTGACCTCGTGCGTGAACGAGACCCTGGGCGGCCGCACCGCCGCCTTCGCCGGGCGGGCGCCCGCGTGGATCCGGGCGACCATCAGCGCCGACCACACGAAGGTGAGTGCGTTCAGCCCGAAGACGACCTCGACGCTCGAGACGACGAGGAGGAGCCCGCCAAGCGCCGGCCCGACGAAACTGCCGATGCTCTCGAAGGTCGACGAGGCCACGTTGGCCGCCGAGAGCTCGTGCGGGGTGCGGGCGAGCGACGGGAGCAGGGCCGCCTGCGCCGGCCGGAAGGCCGTGCCGATCACGCTCGCGACGCCCACGGCCGCGTAGACGACCGGGGCCGGTCCGTCGACGAGGATTACCAGCGCCGCGAGCCCCATCAGCGGCGCGCGGAGGAGGTCCGCGGCGATCATCACGTGCTCGCGGCGGAACCGGTCGGCCGCGAGAGCGACGAAGGGCGCGGCCAGGGCGGAGGGAAGGAGCCGGATCACGGCCACGAGCCCCACCGCGGCAGGCCCGCCCTGCCGGTAGGCGTAGACGGCGAGCGCGACCGAGTACGACCAGTTGCCGATCACCGAGCCGACCCAGGCGAGCTGGATCCGGCGCAGGCTCGGGTTCCGGAAGGAGTCGGCGAGCGCTGCCCAGGATCGACCGAAGCTCGCCCTCGCCGCCCTCACACGCCCACTATTGCAGCGTCTGTTGCAAATCGGAAGAGTCCGATGGAAGATGGGTGCTCGGATCCGCGTCTAGTAGTCGAACGACGACACGGGCCACCCAGACGAAGGAGTGCAAGATGTCCGAGATGGAGCGCAGCAAGGAGCGGCACGGCGAGCGGGCGGACGCCGGCGAGACGGACGAGCCGACGCAGAACCCTGCGGACGACGACTTCGAGGCGCACCGCCACGCCGACCGGGCGGACGGCGGCGGCCACGAGGCCGACCGGGCGGACGGCGGCGGCCACGAGGCCGAGCGGCACGACGCCGGCCGGAACACCGACTGACAGACGTACCGCACGCGAAGCCGGGGCACGACGGACTCCTGCCCCGGCTTTGTGCTGTGTGACCTCCGCTAGTCGCGCTTCAGCACCGCGACGAGCGACCGCAGCAACTCGATCCCCTCCTCGCGCCGCTCGTCCTCCGTCGCCTCGAGCGCGGCCGCGAGCTCGGCCACGAGCGCGACGTCGACCGGCCCACCCTCGATGCTCGCCTTCGCGCGCCGGGCGCCCCGGAGCAGGTCGAGCCCGATCGCCGCCTGCGCGGCGAAGACGCCGAGCAGCTCCATGTCCGCGAGGCTGAAGCGCTCGCTCTGGGAGCGGTCGAGCACCTGGAGCACCCCGAGGGCGCGTTCCTCGTGGAGCAGCGGCGCCGCCATCATCGTCTCCGGGACGTAGCCGGTCCGCTCGGCGACCCCGCGTGCGAACCGGGGGTCGTTGCCGAGGTCGTCCAGGACGAGCGGCTGCCGGGTCACGAGCACCCAGCCGGCGATCCCCGTGCTGGAGGGGATCCGGGTGCCGACGAGCTCGCCGGAGCTCTCGCCTGCGACCGCCTCGAAGACGAGCTCGTCCGTCTCCTCGTCGTGGAGGAAGATCGACGCCGCCCGCGCCGAGAAGATCGCCTGAGCTGCGGTCACGATCGACTGCAGGAGCGCCCGGTGGTGCTCTTCGCCGCCCAGGATCCCCGCAGCCGTCAGCGCCCGGTAGGCGTCCCTCGTCCCGTCGGATCCGCTCATCCCGCTCCTCCCACGTTCGCTGCCGTCTGGTAGAGCACGTTCTTGACCTGAAAGGGTGTCAGCCCCGGGTGCTTCCCGAGCGCGAGGGCGCACAGGCCCGAAACGTGGGGCGTCGCAAAGCTGTTCCCGGTGCAGCGGAGGGTCGATCCGCCCGGCCAGGCGACGTCGATCTCGACGCCGCGCGCGAAGAACTCGACCGGCGGGGACGGGTTCGCGTAGACGAGTCGGGGATCGTCCTGGTCGTGGCTGCCAACGGAGATCACCGACGAGAAGCGCCAGGGATAGCTCTCAACCGGCATGTTGTGTGCGGAGGCGACGAGCACGGTCCGCCCGAAGTAGGCGCTGTCGGCCAGCTCGTGCAGGAGCGCGGAGAACTTGCTCTTGGTGGTCGAGATGCTCATGTTGATCACGTCGAAGCCCTGCTCGACCGCCCAGCGCAGCCCCGCGAGCAGGATGTCGCCGCTGCCCTTGTAGCCCGCCCCGAGGACGCGGACGCTGTGCAGGCTGCACTCGGGCGCGAGCGCGCGCACGATCCCCGCGCACGCCGTGCCGTGCCCGCAGAGGTCGCCTTCATCGTCGGGAACGACGGCGAACCCGTCCCCGTCAGGAACGACGGTGACCGACTGCTCGACCGTGCCGACGAGGGGATGGTCGAGCTCGACGCCGCTGTCGAGCACGCACACCCGCGCGCCCGCGCCCGTCGAGCCCCCGAACGCCCACTCGGGGGTGACGCGCTCGGGCCGGTCGATGTCGATCGCGATCCGGTCGTGCTCGGTCGCGGGCAGGCTCCACGCGGGCAGCCCCGGTGCGCTCACTCGTCTGCATCCGTCCGGAGCAGCGCCCGGGCCGCCGCGGACGTGATCAAGCGTCCCCGCTGCACGCGGGTGTCCTCGGGCGTCGCCGCGAGGTTGAGCTCGACCAGCCGGATCGAGGCGCGCACGGCCGCCTCCGCGAGAGTCGTCGCAACGAGCGCCTCCCCCCGGACGGCGGCTGCGCAGTGCCGCGCCGCGTAGGCGGCGAGCTCCACTGTGTCGGCCGCGGCATCCGCGATCTCGAGGGGGATCTCGCTCGCCCGCTCGAGGGCCGCGGCGACCACGGCTCCTTGACCGGCGGCGCCGGGCTCCAGCGGCCGCTCGAGCACGGCGCGCGCCTCGGCATAGGCGGTCGAGTCGGCGAGCGCCAGCGGGACGACCCGGCGGCGCAGCTTCTCCGCCTGCGCGGCCGCGGCGCCCGCCTCGGGCCAGTCGGGCGAAGCCCGGGCCGCCATGGCGACGAGGCTGGACGCCATCGCCGTCGAGACGGCGGCGGCGGCGCCTGCGGCCGGGATCGGCTCGTCGGTCGCGAGCGCGTCGAGAAACTCGTCCACGCCGAGCGCCGTCAGCCGGTCGCTCACGAGGCCAGGCGCCGGCGGAGCTCGTCGACCGGAATCCGGTCGGGCTCGATCCCGGCTGCACGCAGCGCGGACTCGAGATCCTCGAAGAGCGCTCGGCGGAACTCGGCGTCTGCGGCGGAGCGGGCCACGATCGAGTCGAGCTGCGATCGTGCCAGGGGTAGCTCCGTCGCGGCGGCGACCCAGCCTGAGGGGGCGGGGGGCAGCGCCTGCAGGAGATCCGCCAGGTGCTCTTCGGGGGTGAGCTCGTTCGCCATGCTCTCCTCAGGACTCCGCCGCGACGACTTTTCTTCCCTCGACCCGCTCGCGCAGCCGGGCGAGGCAGCGCGAGATCCTGCTCGCAACCGTCCCGGCGGGCAGGTCGAGCGCCTCCCCGATCGTCCGGTAGCTCTCGTCGCGGGCGAAGAACCGGTCGAGGATCTCTCTGCAGTCGTCCGAGAGGAGCCCGAGCGCATCCCGCACGAGCATCGCCTCCTCGATCCGCTCGAGGTCGTCCTGGCGCGCCTCGTCCACGTGCTCGCCCAACTCGGACTCCTCGCGGCGGCCGCGAATCGAGTCGAGGCAGAGGCGCCGGGTCAGCTGCGCGAGCCAGGGCCGGAAGGCGCCGTCGTCGCGCAGCGTCCCGAGCCGCTCGAAGGCGCGGGCGAATGTCTCCTGGAACACGTCCTCGGCGTCCCGCTCCGCGAGCCGGAAGCCCTGGACAGCGATCGCGTAGACGTAGCGGGAGTAGTGCTCGACGAGCTCCCCCCACGCCGCCTCCTCGCCGGCGCGACAGCGCCCGACAAGTTCGACGTCGTCCCAGGCATCGGTGTCCATGCCTGCCCATGAAAGCCGATTCCCTCGCCGCGCGCTACCTCGACACCGCGGCGGCCCGAGCGGGAGAATGCACACCGTGGAGCAACGCGTCAGTCTCGTCACTCTCGGCGTGGCGGATCTCGCCCGCTCGTGCGCCTTCTACGAGGCGCTCGGCTGGCGCACGCGCTCCGACCCGGAGCAGGGCGTCGTCTTCTTCCAGGCCGGAGGGATTGTCGTCGGGCTCTGGAGCAGGGAGGAGCTCGCCCGCGACAGCGTCGTCGGCGAGGACGCCGGCGGCTGGGGCGGGATCACGCTGGCCCACAACGTCCGCTCGCCCGGGGAGGTCGACGCCCTCCTTCGCGAGGCCGCGGCGGCCGGAGCCGAGATCCGCCGGGAGGGCGGGCCCACGTTCTGGGGCGGCTACTCGGGCCTCTTCGCGGACCCCGACGGGCACCGGTGGGAGATCGCCCACAATCCCGGCTGGACGCTCGCCGAGGACGGCTCGATCCGCCTCGGATGACGCCCCGGCGCGCCCGCGGCGGTGTCCTGATCGCCGGCGGCGGCTTCGCGGGCGGCTACGTCGCGCGCCTGCTCGGCCGGGCGGGAGCGACGATCGTCAGCCCCGAGAACTTCATGCTCTACACGCCGATGCTGCCAGAGGCGGCCTCCGGCACGCTCGAGCCGCGCCACGTCGTCGTGCCCCTGCGCCAGATGTGTCCGCACGCGGAGCTGCTGCTCGGCTGGGTGCGCGACCTCGACGAGGAGCGCCGCGTCGTCGGGGTGGAGACCACCGACGCCGGCTCGTTCGAGGTCGAGTACGACCAGCTCGTGCTCGCGCTCGGCTCGATCGCTCGCACGTTCCCCCTCCCGGGCCTCGTCGAGCACGGGGTCGGCTTCAAGGACTTGCCCGACGCGATCGGCCTGCGCAACCACGTCCTCCGCGAGCTCGAGGCCGCCGCCGCAGAGGCCGATCCGGCCGCGGCCGCAGCCCATCTCTCCTTCGTCTTCGTCGGCGCGGGGTACGCTGGGGTCGAGGCGCTCGCAGAGCTCTCCGACCTGGTGCGGGACGCCCTCCGCTGGTATCCCGCCCTCCGCGAGGTGCCACGGCGCTGGGTGCTCGTGGACGCGGCCCAGAAGATCCTCCCGGAGATTCCGACCCGCCTCGGCGACTACGCGGCGAAGGAGCTCGCCGGACGCGGGGTCGAGATCCACGTCGACACGACCCTGGAGTCCCTCGACGAGCACGAGGCCGTGCTCTCGAACGGGCTCCGGATCCCCACGCACACGCTGGTGTGGACGGCCGGCGTCAAGGCGCATCCCCTGCTGGGCGAGCTCGGCGTCCCGCTCGACGAGCGCGGGCGCGTCGAGGTCGACCGATTCCTGCGCGTGGCCGGGCGGGAGCACGTCTGGGCGCTCGGGGACGGAGCGGCCGTCCCGAACGAGCGGACGCCGGGACAGTTCGACCCGCCCACCTGCCAGCACGCGCTCCGCCAGGCGCGGCGACTCGCGAAGAACCTGCAGGGGTCGCCGGAGCCGTACGGCTACCGGATGCTCGGCCAGGTCGCGACGCTGGGCCGCTACAAGGGGATCGCGGACGTGCTCGGAATCCGGCTCCGCGGCTTCCCGGGCTGGTTCGTGACGCGCACCTATCACCTGCTCCAGCTGCCGCTCGTCTCCCGGAGGCTCCGCGTCGTCGCCGACTGGACGACCTCGCTCTTCTTCCGCCGGGACACCGCCGAGCTCTCGATGCTGGGGCATCCGCGGCCGCTGGGCGAGCCCGACCGCCGCTAGCGCAGCGCCCGCAGCGCGGGCCCGAGCGCCTGCCGGGTCGTCAGCACGCCCTCGTAGAGGTCGCCGTGCTCCTCCACACGCGCGAGCACGGCCTCCATCGTGAAGGAGGCCGGGTCGAGGTCGGGCATGACCTCCCCCCAGCGGAGCGGCGTCGAGACGGGGGCGCCCGGCTTCGGCCGCACCGAGTAGACCGAGGCGATCGTCTTGCCCTCCCCGTTCTGGTTGGAGTCGATCAGGACGCCCCTGCGCTTCGCCTTCGACCACTCCGTCGTCGCGAGGCCGGGATGGGAGCGGGCGATCGCGCCGGCGACGATCTCGGAGAACGCGCGCGTCTCGTCGAACGTGTGCCGCCGCGCGACGGGGACGAGCACGTGGATCCCCTCAGAGCCGCTCGTCTTGGGGAACGACTCGAGCCCGACGAGGTCGAGCGCCTCCTTGACGAGGAGCGCGACCTCGATGGTCTCGGCGAAGCCGACGTCGGGCGAGGGGTCGAGGTCGAAGAGGACGAAGTCGGGCCGGGAGGGCTTGTCCACGCGGGAGTACCACGTGTTCAGGTCGATACAGCCCATGTTGACCATCCAGAGCAGGGCGAGCTCGTCGTTGACGAGGGCGAAGTCGATCTCCCGCCGAGTCCGCTTCGCGTCGCGCGCCGAGACCTCGAAGCGGCGGGTCGGGATCCAGTCCGGCATGTGCGTGGGAGCGTCCTTCTGGAAGAAGAACTTCCCGAAAGCCCCGTCGGGATAGCGCTTCATCGTGAACGGCCGGTTGCGCAGGTGAGGGATGACGACCGGCGCGACGTCGCGGTAGTAGGTGAGCAGGTCGCCCTTCGTGATCCCCTCGTCGGGCCAGAACGGCTTGTCGAGGTTCGAGACCTTGAGCACGCGCGAGCCGCGGCGGACCTCGGGCCCGATCGCCTCGCGCTCGCGGTGCACCTCCTCCGGCTGCTTGTCCTCGCGTAGCCCCCGGTAGGAGGGGGCGCGCAGGCGGCCGTCGTGCGTCCACTCGACGAACTCGACCTCGCAGACGAGCTCCGGCTCGACCCAGACGACGTCCGCCTTCCGCACCTTCGGCAGCTTCGGCGCCTCCGCGAACGGCGGCTCGGGACGCTCGAGGGGGCGGAGCAGGCCGAGGAGGCGGTCGATCTCGGCGTCGGTGAAGCCGGTGCCGACGTTGCCGACGTAGCGGAGCTCGCCCCCCTCCCGGACGGCGAGGATCAGGGCGCCGAAGCGACCGGAGCGGCGGCCCTGCCCCTTCGTGTAGCCGGCGATCACGAACTCCTGGCGGCCGTGGGTCTTCACCTTGAGCCAGGTGCGGGAGCGCTTGCCCGGCTCGTAGACGGAGTCGGCGCGCTTCGCGAGGATCCCCTCGAAGTCCTGCGCCTCGGCGGCCTCGTAGAGCACCTGGCCGTCGTCGAAGGCGTCGGAGAGCTGGACGCCGCCACGCCGCGGATCGACGAGCGCCTGCAGCCGCTCCCGGCGCTCGGTCAGCGGCAGCGCGACGAGCGGCTCCCCTTCCTCCTCGAGCAGGTCGAAGGCCACGTAGACGTAGCTCGTCCCGGGCTTGCCCTGCTGCAGCGCGGAGAACGTGGCACGGCCGTCGGTCCCGATCGCGACGATCTCGCCATCCAGCACGCAGTCCGGGGTACGGATGCCCCGGACGAGCGCCCGGACGACGGTGGGAAAGCGCTCGTTCAGGGACTTGCCGTTGCGGCTCCGCAGCTCCACCTCGCCGCCCCGCATCGTCGCGAGCGCTCGGAACCCGTCCCACTTGACCTCGAAGAGCCAGCCGTCCCCGTCCGGGACGTCGGCGGCGAGGGTTGCGAGCATCGGCGCGTAGCTGCGCCGCTTCGCCGGCGGGACGCGCTCCGTCTCGACGGTCTCCTTCTTCTTGACGAGGAGCCAGTTCTTGGGATCGCCGGAGAGCTTCGCCGGCACGAGCGTCCAGAGGCCCTCGAGCCGCTCGCCGTGGAGGTGGACGGTCAGGCCGCCGTCCCGCTTCTCCTCGACGAGCTCGTAAGTGCCGTGGTCCCAGATCTCGACGGTGCCGGCGCCGTAGTTCCCTTTCGGGATCTCGCCCTCGAAGGTGGCGTAGTCCAGCGGATGATCCTCGACGTGGACGGCGAGATGCTGGGTGCCCGGTTCGAGCGGGACGCCCTTCGGCACCGCCCAGCTTGCGAGAGCGCCGTCCCGCTCCAGGCGGAAGTCGTAGTGGAGCCGGCTCGCGTCGTGGCGCTGGACGACGAAGATCGGTTCGGCGCCGCGCCGCCGCTTCCGGCTCGACCCGAACGGCTCGGGGGTCGCCGCCTCGGTGCGCTTGCGCCGGTAGTCGCTGAGCGGAGGCACGGGTGTCGCCCTACCCGGCCCGGGATGTTTCGCCACCCCGTGGCAGGGGATGGACACGCCACGCAGCGTTCCCCGGGCGCCGCAACGAGCTTCTCCACTCACAGCGGGGGTCAGTTGAGGTCGGCCTTTGCCGGCCTCAACACATACAGGCCTCATTTTCGGCTCCTATTCGGGGCAGGGGAAAAGCCTGTGGAAGCTGTGGAAAGTCTGGGAGGCCCCCGTCTGCGTCACGCAAGGACGCCCATGGCGCGGAACTTCCCGCGGCGGGCAGCGCGGAGCTCTTCCTGGGGAACGTTCTCGAGGTCGTCGAGCGCGTCGGCGATCGCGGCGCCGAGCAGCCGGGCCGCCTCGTCGTGGTCGGATTGGGCGCCGCCGATCGGCTCGGGCACGATCCCGTCGATCACGCCGAGCTCGAGGCAATGGGCCGCGTCCGGCTTGAACGCTGCGGCCGCCTTCTGGCGCTCGCCGGCGTCCCGCCAGAGGATCGCGGCGCAGCCCTCGGGCGAGATCACCGAGTAGATCGCGTTCTCCTGCATCAGGACGCGGTCGGCGAGCGCGATCGCGACCGCGCCGCCCGAGCCGCCCTCGCCGATCACGCAGCTGACGCTGGGCACGCGGAGGCGCGCCATCACGGCCTGCGAGCGGGCGATCGCGCCGCCCTGGCCGTGCTGCTCCGCTGCGACGCCCGGGTAGGCGCCGGGCGTGTCGACGAGCGTGACGAGGGGGAACCCGAGCCGCTCGGCCAGCTCCATCACGCGCATCGCCTTCCGGTACCCCTCCGGATAGGCCATCCCGAAGTTCCGCTTCGTCCGCTCCTTGAGGTCGCGTCCCTTCTGGTGGCCGATCAACGCGACCGTCCGGCCCTCGAGCTTGCCGAGTCCCGTGACGAGAGCGGCGTCGTCCGCGCGGCCGCGGTCGCCGTGCAACTCGAACCAGTCGTCGAAGATCCGTTCGACGTAGTCGAGCGTGTAGGGGCGCTCCTCGTGCCGGGCGAGCTCGACCTTGCTCCAGATCTCCTCGTCGGTCGGCTCGGACTCGATCCGGTCGAGCTGACGCTGGAGGCGCTCGAGCTCGCCGGAGAGGCGGGCGCCGCGCAGGAGGTCGAGGCCGCTCAACTTGCTCAACCGGTCCCTGAGTCTGATCTCTGCATCGCTCGCCATCAGTGTGAACCGAAGAGGCGGAGGAGTCGAGCGAGCGTGGGGCGCAGCTCAGGGCGGGGGACGATCGCGTCGACGTGGCCGAAGCGGAGATTGGACTCTGCGAGCCCGAAGTCGTCGGGAAGCTTCTCCCGCGTCGTCTGGGCGACGACCCGCGGGCCGGCGAAGGACATCAGCGCGCCCGGCTCGGCCACGATCACGTCCCCGAGGCTGGCGAAGCTCGCGAGCAGGCCACCCGTCGTCGGATGCGCCATCACCGAGATCAGCCCGCAGCCGGCCTCGTGCAGCTCCTCGACGGCGACCACGGTCTTCGGCAGCTGCATCAGGGCCAGGATCCCCTCCTGCATCCGCGCGCCGCCCGAGGCGGAGACGGAGACAAGCGGGACGCCGGCGTCAGCGGCGCTCTCGCAGGCCCGCGCGAACTTCTCCCCGGTGACCGACCCCATCGAGCCGCCCATGAAGGAGAAGTCCATCACCGCGAGCTCGCACGGCAGCGACTCGATCGCGGCCGAGCCGATCACCATCGCGTCGCCGAGCCCCGTGGCGACCTCCGCCTCGGCCAGCCGCTCCTTGTACGCGCGGAGGTCGAAGAACCCGAGCGGGTCGGCGGAGCGGAGGTCGGCCGCCTCCTCGACGAAGCTGCCCGGGTCGGTGAGCTGCGCGATCCGGGCACGCGCCTTGACCGGGAAGTGGTGGCCGCACTGGGGGCAGACGCGGAGGGAAGCGTCGAGCTCCTCGTCGCGGTAGTGCGAGCCGCAGCTCGGGCAGGTGTTGGGGTGCTTCTTCTGCGCCGGCTCCGGGGCCTGCTTGTGCTCGATGGAGACGTCGATCCTGCTCGGCTCGGCCATGCCCGATCTTAGACCGGGTGCCGCCCCGCGAGGTTGCAGCTCACCCTCGACGCCGCGCCGGCGACCTGACGCTCAGAGCCCGAGCGCGGCACAGAGCCGTGCGAGTGCCGGCTCGTCGGCGCGGTCGAGCACGAGCCCGGTGAGGCCGGCGCCCGCCAGCCGTGACCGGCCGACGACAGTGCGGAGCAGCTCCTCGAGCTCGTCCAGGCCGAGCCCGCCGGGCTCCGGCATGAAGACCGCGAGCTCGCCCGGCTCGAGCACGTCGCAGTCGAGCGCGACGTAGACGGCGTCCGCGTCGGCCAGCGCTCGCTCGACGGCGCCCTTCCCGACCTGCAGCCCGCTCGCCTCGATGAACTCCTGCTCGGACGGGTCGAGCGCGCGGGCGCCGACGAGGGCGACGTCCTCGGCGCGCACCGCTCCGTCGTCGATCAGCATCCGCAACGGCATCCCCCAGACGTTCCCCGACGGGGAGCTCTCGGGCGTGTTCAGGTCACCGTGCGCGTCAATCCAGACGACGGCGAGCCGCTCCTCGCCCGACGAGAGCCGTTCGACGGCACCGACGTGGGCACAGCAGCAGCCGCCGAGCACGAGCGGCCGATCGGGCAGCTCCGACGCGAGCGCGAGGTTCTGCTCGGCGAGCGAGCCTGCCTCGATCACTCCGGTCTCCGGGTAGGGCAGCTCGTGCCACGCTGCCTCGGCCATCCGCTCGCCGCCGTTGCCCCAGGCCCGTGGGACGCGGACGAGCCCGGCACCGAACTCGCGCCCGCAGGAGTGGCACTGGTACTCGGGGCCGATCGCGACCGCGGTCAGCGTCCGGCAGTCGGGGCAGCGGGCGCGCAGGCGGCTCACATCCGCAGCTCCCAGGTGTCGTGCCTACGCACCGTCTGCATTCCAACCCGCTCGTAGAGCCGGACGGCGCCGGTGGTGCTCTCCCCGTCGACCCCGAGACCGACGCGCGGGTAGCCCCGCTCGTACAGCTGCCGGAACGCGTGGCGGAGGAGCGCCTCGCCGAGCCCCCGCCGCCGCCAGGGCGGCACGACGCCGAGAATCTCGATCCAGCCGAACCCGGGCTCGAGTGAGTGGTGCGGGCCGGCGAGAGCCAGGCCTGCGACCTCGTCTCCGTCCAACGCCAGGAACCAGAGCGCGGAGTCGAAGGTCTCCCGGTCACGGTGCCAGCGCCGCCACAGCCCGTACTCCTGGAAGTGGAACTCCCAGTGGTCGACGAACGACGCCATGTGCGCCGCGTGGATCCGCGCCTCCTCGCCCGCGAGCATCGGCCGAACGGCGATTCCCGCCGGGAGCCGCGGGGCGGGCGGGAGCTCTTCGTGCTCGACGCGCATCTGAAACGAGTGCCGGACGACCCGGAATCCGGCTTCCTCGTGAGCGGCGGCAGCCAGAGCGTCCTCGGAGGCGCAGTAGCTCCGGACGAGCGCTCCCCTCCCGGCCCGCTCGACCGCGGCGGCGAGGAGGAGCCGCGCCGCCGCGGCATCGCGCGAGCGCAGGTCGATGCTCCAGCGCCCGGCCTCCTCCGAGAGGTCCGCGTACCCGGCCGGCCTGCCGTCGTCCACCGCGAGCCACATCCAGGAATCCGGCAGCTCGAACCATTCGCGCACGTGCCCGGCCGTGAGGTCGCGCTCGCCGAAGAGCGCCAGCGCATGCTCGTTGAGAAGCTCTGCGACCAGTTCCGCGTCCTCGCGGCCCGGCTCACGCAGATCCACGCAGCTCCTTTTCGTAGACGATCGCCTCGAAGAAGAGCGTCATCCCCGCCTTCTCGTAGAGCCGCGTCGCGCCCGTTGGGCTCTGCGCGTCGACACCGAGCGCGACCCTTCGCTCGCCGCGCTGCCAGAGCTCCCGGAACGACGTCTGGAGGAGCGCCTCGGCGATTCCGCGCCGGCGATACTCCCGCCGGACGCCGAGCCGCCCGACCCAGCCCCAGTCGCCGTTGCGCTTCCAGTAGGAGATGTTCGTCCCTGCGAGCTCGTCGCCGACGGTGGCGACCCAGACGAGAGAAGGGTCGAAGCCCTCGACTCCGAGCGTCTCCTTCTCCCACTCCTCGAACGGCAGGCGCCGGCTCTCCCAGTGGTCGCCGAACGCGTCCTCGACCACCTCGTGCAACAGCCCGCGCTCCTCCGGGTCGCGAGCGAGCCGGATCTCGACGCCCTCGGGGACGGTCACCTCGGGCTTCCGCTCGAGGTGGGCGACCATCCGCCAGAAATGGCGCTCGACGCGGTAGCCGTGCGCCGGGTAGAGCGTCTCCGCCCCGGGCATCCCTCGCAGGGTCGCGTTCTGAAGAGAGACACGCGTCCCGGCCGGGACGTCTTCCTCGAGGGCGCGAGCCTCGGTCAGGCGCAGCAGCTCCCCACCGAGCCCCCGCCCGATGACGTCCGGATGGACGTACCCGTCGGCGGAGAGCCGCCCACCGCCTCGATTCTCGAACGTGGCGTAGGCCGCGAGCCGGCCGTCGAGCTCTACGAGAAAGACGTCTCGTTCGAGGTCGTAGGCCTCCCACTCCTCCCGGAGCTCGGTCTCGGTCCAGTCCGTCTCGCCCAGAACGGCGAGGTCCGCGGCCTGCGCGAGCTCGAGGACTCGCGCGAGGTCGTCGTGGGTCGCGCGGACGCGGTTCACGCAGGGACGAGCTGGTCGAGCGCGTCCGGGAGCCCGGTCAGGTCGGTCAGCTGGACGTCGGGGGTCGCCTCGGCGCCGTGGGCGTGCGAGTCGCTCCCACCCCGGTCGATCCAAACGCTCTTCAGCCCGAGCTCGTTCGCGGGCGCGATGTCGTGGAGGAGACTGGCGCCGATGTGGGCGTGGTTCGCCCGGTCGGCCGTGGTCAGCTCGTAGAAGCGCTCCCAGTGGCCGTGCGCGGGCTTGTAGGAGCCGACGTCCTCTGCCACGACCGCGAGATCGGTCGGGGCGCCGAGCTGCCGCTGCGAGGCTGCGATCAGGTCCCTGTCCGTGTTTGAGAGGAGGGCGAGGCTCCAGCCGCGCTCGCGCAGCTCGGCCAGCACGCCCGGCACCTCGGGGAACGCCGGCCAGTCCGGCAACGAGCGCGCGAGGATCCCGCTCTCGCCCTCGGGGATCGTCAGGCCCTTCTCCAGCGCCAGGCGCTCGAGCGTGAGGGTGAGGATCTCCGCATACGAGCGGAACTCCTCGGCCTGGATCTCCGGCTCGAGCTGGTGGTAGCGGCGCAGGAGCCCCGGTGCCCGCTCCGCGCCCCAGAGCGCCTCGAGCGCGGCGCCGATCCCGGCGTTCCAGTCGATCAGCGTCCCGTAGACGTCGAAGCTGGCCCAGCGGGTCATGCGTCGAAGCGGCGGAACACGACGCAGGCGTTGTGCCCGCCGAAGCCGAACGAGTTCGAGAGGCCGTACTCGATCTCCGCCTCGCGCGACTCGTTCGGGATGTAGTCGAGGTCGCACGCCGGGTCGGGGCTCTCGTAGTTGATCGTGGGCGGGAGGACGCCGCGCTCGGTGGCGAGGATCGTGAAGATCGCCTCGACCGCGCCCGCCGCGCCGAGGCAGTGGCCGGTCGCGCCCTTCGTCGAGCTGACGGGGATCCCGCGGGCGATCTCCTCGCCGAGCGCCAGCTTGATCACGCGCGTCTCGGAGGCGTCCCCGAGCGGCGTCGAGGTGCCGTGGGCGTTGATGTAGCCGATCTGCTCCGGCTCGATCCCGCCGTCGGCGAGCGCCATGCGCATCGCGCGCGCCGGGTTCGTCCCCTGCGGGTCCGGCTCGGTGATGTGGTTCGCGTCGGAGGAGACGCCGTAGCCCATCAGCTCGGCGTAGATCTTCGCGCCGCGCGCCTGCGCGTGCTCCAGCTCCTCGAGGACGACGACGGCACCCGCCTCGCCCATCACGAACCCATCGCGGCCCGCGTCGAACGGCCTGGAGGCGCCCTTCGGGTCGTCGTTGCGGCGCGAGAGCGCCCGCATCGCGCCGAAACCGGCGATCCCGACCCGGGTGATCCCGGCCTCGGTGCCGCCGCAGAGCATCACGTCGGCGCGGCCGAGGCGGATCGCGTCCGCGCCCTCGCCGATCGCCATGTTCGAGGCGGCGCAGGCCGTGCACTGCGAGGAAAGCGGCCCGCGCGTGCCGAGCTCCATCGAGACCCAGCCGGCACCCATGTTCGGGATGATCGCGGGGATCGAGAACGGGTTGACCCGATCGGGGCCGCGGTCCATCAACGTCTGGTAGCAGTCCTGGAAGGCGCCGAGCCCGCCGATCCCGGTCGCGATCGAGGCGCCGATCCGGTCTGCCTCCTTCGCGATCTCGAGCCCAGAGTCGGCCTCGGCCTGGCGCGCGGCGGCGATCGCCATCTGCGCGAAGCGGTCCATGCGGCGGGCCTGCTTGTGCTCGATCCACTTCGTGGGGTCGAAGTCCTTCAGCTCGCAGGCGAAGTGGACGGGGAACTCGCTCGCGTCGAACTGCGTGATGTCGGCGGCGCCGGACTCACCCGCGGTCAGGCTCGCCCAGCTCGTCTCGACGTCGTTGCCGAGCGGCGTGACCATGCCGAGGCCGGTCACGACGACGCGTCTTCTCCCGTTGTCCGAAGCCATTCCCTACATCCCCAGTCCACCGTCGACGAGCAGCACCTCGCCCGTGATGAACGAGGCTGCGTCGGAGCAGAGGAAGCGTACCGCTCCGGCCACGTCCTCCGGCTCGCCCAGGCGCCCCAGCGGTGTCGCCTGGAGCATCGCGGCCGTCGCGTCCTCGGGGAGGACGTCGGTCAGCTGCGTCTTCACGTAGCCGGGCGCGACCACGTTCGCGCGGACGTTGCGTGACCCCAGCTCCCGGGCGAGCGACTTCGTGAAGCCGATGATCCCGGCCTTCGAGGCGGCGTAGTTCGTCTGGCCCCAGTTGCCGTGGACGCCCACGACCGAGGAGATGTTGACGATCGCGCCGGCGCGCTTCTTCATCATCGGCCGGGTGACCGCACGGCAGGTGTAGAAGACCGACGCCAGGTTCGTGTCGATCACGGTCCGCCAGTCGTCGTCCGACATCCGCGCGAGCAGCCCGTCGCGGGTCAGGCCGGCGTTGTTGACGAGGATGTCGAGGTCGCCCGCCTCCGCGACGAGCCTCGCGGCGTCCTCAGGATTCGAGACGTCCGCCTGGATGGCGCGGCCGCCGAGCTCCGCCGCAAGCGCCTCCGCCCCGTCCTTCCCGGTGCGGTAGCCGACGACGACGGTCGCCCCGCCCGCCGCGAGCTCCTGCGCGATCGCGCGCCCGATCCCCTTCGACGCGCCCGTGACGAGGGCGGTCTTCCCTTCCAGCGAGGCGAAGCTCATGCGCTCTCGAGCGACTCGGCTGCCTTGTCGAGCCCGGCCAGGTTGTTGACCGAGATCGCCTTGACGCTCCGGTCGATCCGCTTCAGGAGGCCGGAGAGCACGTTTCCGGGGCCGACCTCGACGAAGGTGCTGACCCCACCCCGGATCAGCTCCGTCGCCGACTGGGTGAAGCGCACGGGCGCCGTCAGCTGGTCGACGAGCAGGGACCCGAAGCGCTGCGCCGGCTCGATCTTCGCGGTCACGGTGGACATGAACGGCGCGATCGGGTCGTGGAACGGGATCCGGTCGATCGCCGGGCGGAGCCTGTCGGCCGCGCGGGCGACGAGGGGGCTGTGGAACGCGCCCGAGACCTTCAGCTTGATCGCTCGTCGAGCGCCGAGCCTCTCGGCCTCGGCGCACAGCTCCTCCACGGCCGCGTCCTCGCCGGAGACCACGATCTGGCCGGGGCAGTTGTAGTTGGCGGGCCAGACGCCCAGGATCTTCCGGCAGAGGTTCTCCACCACCTCGTCGTCGAGCCCGAGGATCGCGGCCATCGAGCCAGGGTGCTGGCGCGCCGCCTCGGCCATCGCGAGACCCCGCTCGCGGACGAGCCCGATCGCCTCCCCGTTCGACATCGCGGAGACGGATGCCAGAGCCGCGAACTCGCCCACGGAGTGGCCGACGACGACGTCCGGCTCGATCCCGCGCGCCTTCAGCGCCGCGAGCACGGCGAGGCTCGTCGCAACGAGCGCCGGCTGCTGAACCTCGGTCTCGACGAGCGCGTCGAGCGGCGAGTCGAAGCAGAGCGTGGCCAGGTCGAGCCCGGAGGCCTCGCTGCCGACGCGGAACACCTCCATCGCCTCCGGCACGGCCTCGGCGATGTCCCTCCCCATCCCGGCCTCGAGCGAGCCCTGGCCCGGGAAGCAGAACGCAACCTTCGTCATGCGGCTTTCCCTTCCGTCCACTCGATCAATGCGGAGCCCCAGGTGAGGCCCGCTCCCATTCCCGTCATCAACACCAGCTCGCCTTCCTTGAGCCGTCCGTCCGCGGCCGCGTCGGCGAGCGCGAGCGGGATCGACCCCGACGAGGTGTTGCCGTACTTGTGCACGTTCACGACCACTTTCTCCTCCGGGATCCCGAGCTTGCCGGCCGCATAGTCGATGATCCGCTTGTTCGCCTGGTGGGGAACGTAGACATCCACGTCGGCGACCGTCAGACCGCACTCGGCGAGGATCTTCTCCGCGGACGAGACCATCACGCGCGTCGCGAACCTGAAGACCTCGCGGCCGTTCATCTTGACGAAGCTGTCCGGGTCGTCGAAGTGACGCGAGCCGCTGCCCGGGAGCCAGAGGTTCTCGCCGCCGCCGCCGTCGGCGCCGAGCTCGAAGCCGAGGAAGCCGCCCTCCTCGACGCGCTCCATCACGACCGCGCCGGCGCCGTCCCCGAAGAGGATGAGCGTGGAGCGGTCCTCGAAGTCGAGGATCTTGGAGAGGACGTCGCCGCCGACCACGAGCGCGCGCCGGGCCAGCCCGGAGGCAAGCATCGCGTAGGCCTGGGCGAGCCCGTACATGAACCCGGTGCAGCCCGCGAGCAGGTCGTAGGCGGCCGCGTCCGGCATCCCGATCTGGTCCGCGAGGATCGCCGAGCTCGTCGGGAACATCATGTCGGGGGTGACCGTGGCGACGACGATCAGGTCGATCGAGGCGGGCTCGACGCCGGCGCGCTCGAGCGCCTGGCGGACGGCCGGCGCGGCGATGTCGGTCAGCGCCTCCTCCTTGGCGGCGAAGCGGCGCTCGTGGATCCCCGTCCGCTCGACGATCCACTCGGCAGAGGTGTCCACCATCGTCGAGAGCTCGGCGTTCGTGACCACGCGGGAGGGCACGTGCGTGCCGAGCCCGGTGATCGAGACGCGCGCGCCGGTCGCCGAGCCGATCACGAGCGGTCGACCGCGAAGGTCAGCGTGCCACGGACCGCGAGCTCGCCGTCGACGGTCGCACGGGCCTTGCCCTTCCCGATCGGGCCTCGG
The DNA here is from genome assembly GCA_038324115.1 of Gaiellales bacterium. GTDB lineage: Bacteria > Actinomycetota > Thermoleophilia > Gaiellales > Gaiellaceae > Gaiellasilicea. Next base: position 5,602 of record JBBQHQ010000009.1, on the reverse strand, counting down.
ACGGTCTCGAGGTCGCAGGTCAGTTCGAGCACGTCGCCCGGCCGGACGATCCGCTTGAAGCGGACATCGTCGATCCCCGCGAAGAGCGCCAGCCGGCCGCGGTTCTCCTCGAGCGAGAGGACGGCGACCGCGCCCGCCTGGGCGAGCGCCTCCACCATCTTCACGCCCGGCATGATCGGGTTCCCCGGGAAATGGCCGGCGCAGTCCTCCTCGGTCACGGTCTTCCGCGCGACGACGCGGCCGCCGGGCACGAGCTCGGTTACCTCGTCGAGCAGGAGAAAGGGGTCGCGGTGCGGGAGGATCGCCTCGATCCCGGCCTTGTCGAGGACGCTCATCCGAGCCGCCCCGAGAGCGCGGCCCGGCCCCGGTGCGCGTGACTCTTCGCGGTGCCGACCGGCATCCCCTCGGCGTCCGCGATCTCCTCGAAGCTGTAGTCGAACGCGTCCTTGAGCACGACCACCTTGGCCTGGGCGGGCGAGATCTCGGCGAGGCAGGCGCCGAGGGCCTCCCGCAGCTCCTTCGCCTCCACCTGCTTCGCGGGCTCGGGCTCGCCGGAGATCCGGCGGTCCTCCTCGAGCGGCTCGCAGCGGCGGGCGTGCTGGCGCTGGGCGACGTCGCGGCAGGCGTTCACGGTCAGGCGGTGCAGCCACGTCGAGAAGGCGGACTCGCCGCGGAACTGCGGCAGCTTGACGCAGAGCCGTGCCAGCGCATCCTGGGCGGCGTCGCGCGCGTCCTCGCGGTCGCGGAGGAGGTGCTGGGCGAGCCGCTCGACGCGGGGCGCGTGACGCTCGCAGAGCGCCGCCAGGGCGCGCTCGTCTCCGTCCTTCGCTCGTCTGACCAAGATGGGATCGCTCAGCCTCTCGTACCGGAGCGGCGCATCGGCACGCAGCTCTCGCCCGATTCGACCGGATGTGCGCAGCGACGGTTGCATCCGCCGAAGCTTAGTCCTCTTGCGGCACCTATCTCCTGGAGACGGGGGTGCTGCTGTTCCCGGCGGCGTCCCAGGCCACGACCCGGACGATCCCCCGCTTCGGGATCCCGCCCAGCTTGACCGTGCCTGCGGCGGCCGCCTCGCGCGTGAGAGAACGGCCTCCCACCCGGATCGTCAGCTTCCCCGGCTCGCTCACGCGAAGGGTGAGCGGCGAGCGCTGGAGGATCTTGACCGACGGCCTGGCCGTGTCGGCCGCGAAGGGGACGGAGAGGGTCGAGGTGGCGATCGGATCGGTGGCCTCGAGCACGGCGTCGTAGGCGCCGTCGCGGAGCCTGCCGATCCGCTTCGCGCCGTCCCACTCGAGCCGCTGGGGCCCTGCCTGGAGGGGCCCGGTGAACGGCGTCGCGATCCACTTGCCGTCCCGGAGGACGCGGAGCCGCACCTCGGCCGGGGCTGCGAGGACGAAGCTGAATGCGAGCGTGTCCATCCTGCCGTCCCCGTTCGGGGAGAAGGCGGGGCGAGCCGCCGCGAAGCTGCCGAGCGTCCGGGTCACGCTGACGACGACCGAGGCGTTGGCGATGCGGCCGCCGGAGCCCTTCGCCTCGAGCGCGAGCGTGTAGATCCCGTCCGGCAGGTCGGCCGCCGGAACGAACGTGAGCGCGTGCTCGCCCACCTTCCGCCACGCCTTGTCCACCGTCGCAACCGGCTCCCCGAGCTCGTTCTGGGCGGTCACGGTCACGTTGGCGGCATCGCTCAGGGTGTAGGTGATCGTGGACGTATCGGCCTGCCCGTCCTCGTTCGGCGACACCGTCTCGGGATCGGCCGCGACCCCGCTCACAGTCAGCTCGATCCCGCCCGTGTCGGTCGCCGCGCCCAGCGAGCCGGAGACGGGGGTCGCGCCGGCGGTCTCGATCCGGTACGCATACCGGCCCGCGGGCATCCCGCTCGCCTCCCAGGTCCAGTCGATCTTCGCTCCCTGCCCGCTCGTGCCGGCGACGACCGTTCCGGCCGCGTCGGTCACGTTCACGGTCCACGGCAGCGCCGAGGAGACCGCGGCGCGGAAGCGGACCTGGCCGGGGACCCTGCCCGAGACGAGCGGCGAGTAGAGCTTCGGCAGCCCGAGCCGCTGGGTCGTGCCCGCCAGATCGTTGAGGAGGGCGTAGAGCGCCGCTCCGGGGCAGTCGGTGAACCCGGTGTCGCGGTGGCCGGAGACGGCGCGGAGGAAGACGGGGACGCCGGAGGGGAAGCGCGGGTTCCCGCCGGAGATGAACGAGAGCGTCGTCAGCGGGTCGACGTGCGCGATGTCGAGCCGCCACGCGAGCAGCTTCGCGAGCGAGTCCTGCGCCTCGCGCGCGACCCCGAGCGACATGTACTGGCCGATCACCGCGACTCCGACCGAGCCGGTGTTGAAGCCCTCCGCGTGCGCGCCGACGACGTTGCGGTCGATCCCGCCGTACCGGCCCTCGAAGACCTTGCCGAAGCGGTCGACGAGGAAGTTGTAGCCGATGTCGTTCCAGCCGTTCCCCTTCACGTGGTAGACCTGGATCGCCTTGACGATCGCCGGCGACTGGGCCGCGCTGTAGCCGTTCGCGCCCGCCGTGTGGTGGACGACCGCGACGCGGATCTCCGGCGCGTAGACGGTCTTGCCGCGTCGGATCGATTCGTCGGCGCCCCAGCCCGAGCGGGGCACGATGGCAGGCGAGCCGGCCTTCTGGGTCGTGCGGAGCGGGACGAAGGAGGGCGTGCTCCGGACGTAGTAGGCGCGGAGCCGCGTCACGACGCCGTGCGTCCGCACCTCGAGCCTGTTCGAGGGCCCGACCCACCAGGGGTTCCCCAGCCGCCAGCGGCCGGCGGCCGCGCGCTCGCTCGTGCCGGCATCCGGGCGGTCCTCCGCCTCGGGCGCCGCGCTCTCCCAGGCACTCCAGCGGCCCGAGACCGAGCGGGCCCGGAACTCGACGCTGCCGCTCCCGCGCCAGTGGATCCCCACGAGGTCGAACCGGGCCGGCGCGGCCGCGGCGAGCGACCGTCCGGCCGTGCCGGGAAGCAGCAGGTCGCGCGCGACGATCGTGGCGTCGCCGGCGTACGCCTGCGCGGGGAGCAACAGGACGGCGAGAAACGGGATGAGCAGGAGCTTCTTCACAAACGTGTTGGTTAGGGGAACGCGGAGCCCGGGCTCAGAGAGTGGCCCCTAACTCCTTCGCCGACAAGGCTCCCGACCCTCGTTTGACCGAATGCTTACAGTCGGCGTCGTCCGGCGCGCCGCCGCGGCACTCCTCACCCCCTGAGTACACTCGAAGCGATGGTGGCCGTCCTCCGCGGGCTGCTCGTACTGGTCGCCGCCGCCGCGCTTTCTTCGCCGGCTGCAGCTGCCAATGCGCCGCGCGTGCTCGTGGCGGAGTTCGAGAACGACGTCAACCCGGTCACGCAGGACTACCTGCTCGGTGCAATCGGCCAGGCGGAGTCGGGCGGCTACGCGGCGCTCGTGATCGAGCTCGACACCCCCGGAGGCCTCGGCTCCTCGATGCGCGCGATCGTCAAGGGGATCCTGGCCGCGAAGGTGCCGGTGATCGTCTACGTGGCGCCGCCCGGGGCGAGCGCCGACTCGGCAGGAGCCGTGATCGGGATGGCAGCCGACGTGCTCGCGATGGCGCCCCAGACGAACATCGGCTCCTCAACCCCGATCTCGACGGGCGGCGAGGACTTCTCCAAGGATCTCCGGCGCAAGGTCGTGAACGATGCGGCCGCCTACATCGGCGAGCTCGCGCGCGAGCACGGGCGCAACGTCGCCGAGGCGGAGAAGATGGTGCGCGAGGCGTCCAACCTCGGCGCCCGCGACGCTCTCCGGTTGAACATCGCCGACCTGATCGCGACCGGCTACCCGGATCTCTTCCGGCAGGTCGACGGGCTGAAGACCCAGCCGAAGGGCCAGACCCTGGCAACGCCGGCAGGCGTGGCGATCGACCGGATCCAGATGTCCACCTGGAAGCGGATCCTCGACGTCCTGATCGACCCGAACATCGTCGCGCTGATGCTCTCGGTCGGCCTGCTCGGGATCGTGGTCGAGCTCTGGAACCCGGGCCTGATCTTCCCGGGAACGGTGGGGGCGCTCTCGCTGATCATCGGCCTCTACGGGCTCCAGGTGCTCCCCGTCTCGGCCGCCGGCCTCCTGCTGATGATCCTCGCCGGGGCGTTCTTCGTCGCGGAGGCGTTCATCGCCTCGCAGGGAGCGCTCTCCGTCGCAGGAGCCGTCACGTTCGTGGCCGGCTCCCTGCTCCTCTTCGACCCGGCGGGCCCCGCCTACCAGGTCTCGCTCCAGGTCTCGCTGGCGATCGCCCTCACGCTCGCGCTCCTCGTCGGGGTCGGACTGACGAAGGCGGTAAGCCTGCGGAAGACGCCGGCGACCGTCGGCGCCCACCGCCTGGTCGGCGCGGCCGCCGTCGTCCGCGCCGAAAACCTCGTCTTCGTGGACGGCGAGCTCTGGCACGCCGAGCACGCGGACGGGTCACCCCTGCGCCTAGGCACCCCGGTCCGCGTAGAGTCGGTACAGCAGGAAGAGCTGCGGCTCGTCGTGGCCGACGCCGCTCCGGACGCCGCCCCTGTCCCCGCTCCGGCCGAAAGGACTTAGATGGACGTCACCCTGATCGCCCTCGCAGCCGTCGTCTTCATCCTCCTGATGTTCCTCTTCGCGGCCGTCAAGGTCGCGCGGGAGTACGAGCGCGGAGTCGTCTTCCGGCTCGGCCGCCTGCTCCCCGAGCCGAAGGGCCCGGGCCTCTTCCTCCTGATCCCGATCATCGACCGGATGGTCAAGGTCGACCTGCGCACGATCACGTTGAACGTGCCGCCGCAGGAGGTGATCACGAAGGACAACGTTCCGGTCCGCGTGAACGCCGTCGCCTACTTCCGGATCGTCGAGCCGAAGAACGCGATCGTCCAGGTCGAGAACTTCATGGTCGCGACCTCGCAGATCGCCCAGACGACGCTGCGCTCCGTGCTGGGGCAGCATTCGCTCGACGAGCTCCTCTCGGAGCGGGACAAGATCAACGTGATCCTCCAGAGCATCATCGACGAGGCGACCTCGCCCTGGGGCGTCAAGGTCTCGGTCGTCGAGGTGAAGGACGTCGAGATCCCCGCGAGCATGCAGCGGGCGATGGCGCGCCAGGCCGAGGCCGAGCGCGAGCGGCGCGCGAAGATCATCGCGGCCGAAGGTGAGTTCCAGGCCTCGCAGAAGCTCTCGGAGGCGGCCGATGTGATGGCCAAGTCCCCGATGGCGCTCCAGTTGCGCTACCTGCAGACGCTGCTCGAGATCGGGGCGACGAACTCGTCCACGATCGTCTTCCCGGCCCCGATCGACATGCTGACCGCCTTCATGCCGAAGCCGCCGGCCAACCCGCCCACCACGACCTAGCCTGCGAGTCGCTCGGGCCGCGGAGCGGCTCCTTCAGGGATCTTGGCGCGACCGGATGCCGCTACTGCGGCGTCTGGTCTTGCGCGGAACGAAATCGCCGCGCGGCGTCGATGGCGGCGCCGAGATTGAGGCCCTTGTCCTTGGCCTGCTTGATCAGCATCACCGTCTCGAGCGCCTCGATGTCGTAGATCCGCTGCTTCTTGCCCTTGGTCGGGATCTGCGCCTTGTTCGTCCAGTAGTCGAGCTGCATCTTCGAGATCCCGGCG
>JBBQHQ010000008.1:0-34671 GCA_038324115.1 Gaiellales bacterium | reverse complement strand
AGGTGACGATCGGGATCCGCACCGACGACGACGTCGAGACGGCGGGGCTCGACGTCTTCGTCTGTCCGGATCCCGATCGTCACCTTGAAGAGCCAGAGGACGCCGAACGAGGCCGAGAACGTGAAGGCGCCGACGGCCGCGAGCCCGAGCGCCTGGACGCCGAGCTGGTGGAAGCCGCCGCCGTAGAAGAGCCCGGCGCCGCCCGTGTCCAGCCTCTCCGCGAGCGAGGGCACGGTCAGGAACCCGAGCGAGAGCGTGCCCCAGACCCCGGACATGCCGTGCGCCGCGAGGGCGCCGACCGGGTCGTCGAGGCCGATCCGCTCGACGGCGAGGACGCCGAGGACGACGATCACGCCAGCGACGCCGCCGATCACGATCGCGGCCCAGGGCGAGACGAACGCGCACGCCGCGGTGATCGCGACGAGGGCGGCGATCGCGCCGTTCAGCATCATCGAGAGGTCGGGCTTCTTGATCACGAGCCACGAGGTGATCACCGCGCCGAGGACGCCGGAGGCGGCCGCCAGGTTCGTGTTCAGCGCCACGTAGGCGAAGAAGCCGACGCCGCCGAAGTCGACCGAGAGCGTCGAGCCGGCGTTGAAGCCGAACCAGCCGAACCAGAGGATGATCACACCGAGCGTGGTGAAGGCCATGTTGTGGCCCGGGATCGCGTTCGGCGTCCCGTCGGCGGCGAACTTGCCGATCCGCGGCCCGAGCAGGATCGCCCCGGCCAGCGCGGCAAGCGCACCCTGGTAGTGGACGACGGTCGAGCCGGCGAAGTCCTGCATCCCGAGGCCGAAGAGCCAGCCGTCCGGGCTCCAGATCCAGTGGGAGACGACCGAGTAGATCAGGGTGAAGGAGACCCCGAAGGCGAAGTAGACCCAGAGCCGCGTCCGCTCTGCCATCGCGCCCCAGACGATCGCGAGCGAGACGGCCGCGAAGACGACCTCGAACATGTACCCGGCCGCCGCCGGGATCGAGCCGAACCAGCTGAACGGCGCCGCGCCCACGGCGAGGAGCTCGTCTGCCGAGGGCAGGAAGCCGGAGCCGCCGAAGAGGCCGTTGCCGCCGTCCCCGAAGGCGATCCCGAAGCCGACGAGGTAGTAGGTCACGGAGGCGAGGGCGAGCACGAGCACGTTCTTGGCCGCGATGTGGCCGACGTTCTTCATCCGGGTCAGCCCGGCCTCGAGGAAGGCGAAGCCCGCCTGCATGAACATCACGAGCACGGCGGCGAGAATCACCCAGATCGTGCTCGTGGCGATTGCCAGTTCCTTGGTTGTCATGCGGTTTCGACCTCCTCGATCTTCTGGCCCGTCCGGTGGTGCGTGACCTTCTCCACGTCGGTGACCCAGCTGATCCCGTCGCCCGACTCGTGGCCGGTGCGCGCCGCGTCGGCGATCGCCGCGAGCGCGGCGTCGACGATCCCGTCCTCGACGACGAAGAACACGTATGCCTTGGGGAGGAAGCGCGACTCGAAGACCCGGCCGCGGTACTCGTGCGTGATCCCACGCTGGCGGCCGTGCCCCACTGCCTCGACAACGGTGATGCCCACGTGGCCGGTCGCCTCCTCGACCGCGTCCATGACCGTCTCGATCCGGTCTCGGACGACGATTGCCTCGATCTTCTTCACCGCATCCTCCTCGCTTCGGGACCACGAAAAAGCGCCCCGCAGCTCAAGGTGCTGAGCTGCGAGGCGCCATAGCCTCGGACGCGCCGTCGGGGGCGCGACCTGTGCCGAACGTAGCATGAGCGCCCGATGGATGCCAACCGCCGCCGGCAGCTGGCGCTGGTCGCCGCGATCCTCGGGTCGGGGATTGCGCTCCTCGACGCGACCGTGGTCAACGTCGCGCTGCCGTCGATCCAGAACGACCTCGGTGGCGGCCTCGCGGGGCAGCAGTGGGTCGTGAATGCGTATCTGCTCACGCTCGGCTCGCTGATCCTCGTCGGCGGCTCTCTCGGCGATGTTTACGGGGAGCGGAAGATCTTCGCGCTCGGGGTCGCGGGCTTCGGCGTCGCCTCGGTGCTCTGCGCGCTCGCGCCGACGATCGAGACGCTCGTCGCGGCGCGCGCGGTCCAGGGCGTCGCGAGCGCGCTCCTCACCCCGGCGTCGCTCGCCGTGATCGCGACCACCTTCGACGACGAGAAGGAGCGCGGCGCCGCGATCGGCACCTGGACCGCCTGGGGCGGGATCGCCGCGCTGATCGGGCCGCTCGCGGGCGGGCAGATCGTCGACGTGGCCTCCTGGCGCTGGATCTTCGCGGTCAACGTCCCCTTCGTCGCGGCGACGTTGGTGCTGATCCGGATCGCGGTCGCTGGAAGCGACGGCTCCCGGGCCACGCGGCGCGTCGACTTCGTCGGCGCCGTCCTGACCGCGCTCGGGCTCGCCGGCCCCGTCTACGCGCTCGTCGAGCAGCCGAAGCGCGGCTGGACGAGCCCGGTCGTGCTCGGAGGCCTGCTCGGCGGCGGCGTGCTCCTCGTCTGCTTCGTCCTCTGGGAGCGGCGCACGCGCGACCCGATGCTCCCGCTCGCCCTCTTCCGGCGGCGCAACTTCACCTGGGCGAACATCGAGACGCTGCTCGTCTACTCCGCTCTCTCGGCCCTCTTCTTCTTCCTCACGATCTACCTCCAGCAGGTGGCGGGCTGGTCGGCGCTCGAGAGCGGGCTCGCGGGGCTCCCGGTCACCGTCCTGATGTTCACGCTCTCGCGCCGCTTCGGCGCCCTCTCCGGCCGCTTCGGCCCGCGGCTCTTCATGGGCGCCGGGCCGCTCGTCTGCGCCGCCGGCGTGCTCCTGCTCGTCCGGATCGACGAGTCGGTTCACTACGTCGCCGACGTCTTCCCCGCGATGATCCTCTTCGGACTTGGGCTCGCCGTCGTCGTCGCCCCGCTCACCTCGACGGTGATGGCCGACGCGGTCCGCGGGGACAGCGGGATTGCCTCCGGCGTCAACAACGCGGTCGCGCGCGTGGCGGGGCTGCTCGGGATCGCCGCGGTCGGTGTCGCCGTGGCCGGGCGCTCGGGCGCGCAGCTCGATCTCGCGGGCTTCCGGATCGGGATGGCGATGACCGCGGTCCTGCTCGCCGCCGGCGGGATCGCGGGCTTCCTCGGGATCGAGAATCGGGCTGGCCTTCTTCGCCGGCCTGAGGCTTTGGTACGCTCGGCCCCGTGAACCTCTTCCACATCTAGGACGTCCGTTGCCGCGCTCCGCCGTGCCGGCGGGGTCCGCGTGCGTGGTGCCTTGGTTTACGTGGAGTTGAGTGAGGAGGTTCAGATGTCAGAGGTCGTCCAACCGATTCGCGCAGAGGCCGCCGTGGACGTGCGGGACCTGCGCAAGGAGTTCTCGCGCCGCGACCGGAAGGCCGGCCGCTTCGCGCGCAAGAAGCGGGCCGCGCTCGAGGGCGTCACGTTCCGGATGGAGCGGGGCGAGTGCGTGGCGATCCTGGGCCAGAACGGCTCGGGCAAGTCGACGCTGGTCCGGCTGCTCTCGACCCTGCTCCTGCACGACGGGGGCAGCGCGACCGTGTTCGGGCACGACGTCTTCACCGACCCGCGCCCGGTGCGGCAGCTCGTCACGCGCGTCTCGGTCGAGGCGTCGTTCTTCAAGAAGATGAGCTCGGCCGAGAACCTGAGCTACGCGGCGCGCTTCTACGGGATGACGAGCAAGGAGACCCGGACGAAGATCCCGGCGATCCTCGAGCGCGTCGGCTTCCCCTCCGACCGGCGGAGCGAGCCGATGGAGAACCTCTCGCGCGGGATGCAGCAGAAGGTCGCGCTCGCGCGGGCGCTCCTCACCTCGCCGGTGCTGCTCCTGCTCGACGAGCCGACGACGGGCCTCGACCCGCGCTCCAAGCTCGAGGTGCAGGACTTCGTCCGCGAGATCAGGACGGCGCACGACGCGACGATCCTGCTCTGCACCCACGACATGGCCGAGGCGGAGGCGCTCGCCGACCGGGTCGGCCTGCTCGACCGCGGCCGGCTTCTCTTCCTGGAGACCGTGCCCGAGATCAAGCAGCGCTTCGGGGTCGAGACGCTCGAGCAGGCGTTCTTCGCCGCGACCGGGCGCGACTTCGAGGCCGAGCACGACGACGACGACGAGGACCGGGAGGTGTTCGCATGAGCGGCGTAGGCTCGACGGAGCCGCCCAGGAGCGGCGGCACCGGCTTTGCCGGTGCCAGAGCGGGGAAGAGAGCAGCAGCAGACACCCTGCGCAGCGAGCTGATCGGGCTCGGCGGAGTCGTGGAGCGGAACGTCTACCTGACCAGGCGCTACATCTGGTGGGACGTCGCGTTCTTCCTCTGGACGGTCGCGAACACGCTCACGATCGTCTTCATCGCCAAGGGCTTCGAGGCGAGCGGAACCGCCATCCTCGACGTCAACCGGGCGACGACGACGCTGCTGATCGGCGCCGTCGTCTGGGCCTACCTCGGGATCATCTTCGAGTTCCTGACGGAGACGGTCGCCTGGGAGCGCTGGGAGGGGACGATCGAGTACACGTTCATGGCCCCGCTCTCGCGGGCGATGCACCTCGCCGGGAGCGGCGTCTTCGCGATCCTCTACGGGCTCGTGCGGGCGATGCTGCTCTTCCTCGCGGTCGCGGTCTTCTTCTCGCTCACGATGCCGAAGGCGGACTTCGTCGCGGCGCTCTTCATCCTGATCGTCGCCTCGGTCTCGTTCTTCGGGATCGGGATGATGACAGCGGTGCTGCCGCTGATCTCGCCCGAGAAGGGGGCGCAGCTCGGCTTCGTCGCGCAGGGGATGCTGCTCGTCGTGTCGGGCGTCTACTACCCGGTCAGCGTGCTCCCGACCTGGATGGAGTGGATCGCGAAGATCTCGCCGGCGACCTACGCGCTCCGCGGGATCCGCGGCTCGATCCTGGAGGGGCGGGGCGTGCAGTGGGCGGACGTCTGGCCGCTGCTCGTGATCGGCACGATCTGCATCCCGCTCGGGCTCTGGATCTTCAACCGGGGCGAGGTGTACGCGAAGAAGCACGGGAAGCTGAAGCGGTCGGGATGATCGTCGCCGTCGAAACAGAGGAGCAGATCGCCGAGTTCCTGGCGATCCGCTCCTCTGTCGATCCGGAGAACCGGATGACCCGCGAGGGGTTCGACGAGGAGCACGCCAAGCCGGCGCGGATCGACGTCCTTCTCTACGACGACGGCGTCCCGGTCGGCTGCGCGTTCGCCACCTTCCTCTGGAGCGACCCCTCCACCGAGACCGCGTACCTGAGCATTCGCACGCTCGCCGAGTACCGGCGCCAGGGGCACGGGACAACGCTCCTGCGCCACGGCTCGGATCACTTCCAGGAGCGCGGCTGCACGTCGCTCTACGCCGTGACGGCCGCGACGACCTCCGACATGCTCGGCTTCCTGGGGCGGCACGGCTTCGTGGAGGTCGGGCGGATGCAGGATGTGGAGCTGGAACTGGCTGAGGCCGACCCACCGCTCGAGGCTCCGGAGGGGGTCGAGCTCGTGCCGCTGACCGTGGAGCACGAGGATGGCGCGTACGCGGTCGCCCTCGAAGCGGACGCGGACATCCCGGCCCCGGTGCCGATGGTGACGGGGGACATCGAGCGCTGGCGGGGGCGGAACCTGGGCCCGCTCGTCGAGCGCGAGCTCAGCTTCGTCGCGCTCGCGGACGGGCGGGTCGTCGGCTTCGCCATCCTGGGCCGCGAAGTGCCGGGGGTGCTCGCGCACTACATGACCGGGATCCTGCGCGACTACCGCGGCCGCGGGATCGCCCAGGCGCTGAAGTCCCGCCAGATCGCGGCGGCGCGTGCCGCCGGCTGGGAGCTGCTGCGGACGCAGAACGACCTCGGCAATGCGCCGATGCGCGCCGTCAACGAGCGGCTCGGGTACCGCTCCCGGCTCGAGTGGGTCCACCTCCGGGGGCCGGTGCTGGGTTAGGGTCACGCTTGTCTTCGGGGTTACAACGGAGGAGCGCGGCATGGCGATGATCGAGAGCAAGCACCGGGCGACGTCGGACCCGGACGACCGCAAGCAGGTCTTGAAGCGGATCAAGGACGAGAGCGTCGAGTACGTCCTCTTCTGGTTCACCGACCTCGAGGGGCACCTGAAGAGCTTCGCGATCACCCCGAAGGAGATCGGGGCCGCGCTCGACGACGGGATGGGCTTCGACGGCTCGTCGATCACCGGCTTCAACGCGATCGAGGAGTCGGACATGGTCGCGATCCCCGATCCGACCACGTTCGCCCTGATGCCGGCACGTGAGGGAGAGGCGATCGTCGGCCGGATGATCTGCGACATCGTCCGCCCGGACGGGACGCCGTACGACGGCGACCCGCGCTTCATGCTCCGCAAGGCGCTCGAGCGGATGCACGCGATGGGCTTCGACACGTTCAACATCGGCCCCGAGCTCGAGTACTTCCTCTTCAAGGACAACAAGGGCACCGAGACCCTCGACGAGGGCGGCTACTTCGCGATGACCGCGCTCGACGCCGCGACGGAACTGCGGAACGAGACGATCAAGGCGCTCGAGTCGGTCGGGATCCCGATCGAGTACCACCATCACGAGGTGGCGCCGTCGCAGCACGAGATCGACATGCGCTACGCGCCGGCGCTCCAGATGGCGGACGCGACGATCACCTACCGGCTGATCGTCAAGGAGATCGCAGCCAAGAACGGCGTCTACGCGACGTTCATGCCGAAGCCGCTCTTCGGCGAGAACGGCTCGGGGATGCATACCCACATGTCGCTCTTCAAAGACGGCCGGAACATGTTCTTCGACGCCGCCGACCACCATCACCTCTCGCCGACGGCGAAGGCGTTCATCGCGGGGTTGCTCCGGCACGCGCGGGAGCTCTCCGCCGTCTTCGCGCAGTGGGTCAACTCGTACAAGCGGCTCGTGCCTGGTTACGAGGCGCCCGTTTACGTGGCCTGGTCGCAGCGCAACCGTTCTGCCCTGATCCGGATCCCGCTCTACAAGCCGGGCTCCGAGCAGGCGACGCGGGCCGAGATCCGCTGCCCCGACCCTGCCTGCAACCCCTACCTGACCTTCGCGGCACTCCTCCACGCGGGTCTCGAGGGGATCGAGAAGGGTTACGAGCTCGAGGAAGCGATGGACTCGAATCTCTACCACCTCTCGCCGGCGGAACGGGACGAGCGCGGGATCGTGGCGTTGCCCGGGACGCTCGGCGAGGCGATCGAGGAGCTCGCGACCTCCGAGCTGATGCAGCGGGCGCTCGGCGACCACATTCACTCCCGCTACGTCGAGCTGAAGCGCAAGGAGTGGGACGACTACCGGATCCAGCTGACCCAGTGGGAGCTCGACCGCTACCTCCCGGTCCTCTAGCGACCGTCCGCGCGGGCCGCGTCCGAGGCTTAAAGCCTCGGACGTTGTCCCCGCTGGACACCCGGTGGGGAGAGGTTCAGACTGTACGGCAGGGTTGCGGGCCAAGGCGAGCGCCTGTGGCCTCAACTGACGGCCGATCGCGGGCTCTCTCAGGGGAGCCCGTGGTCGTTCCGGGACACGTCCGAGGCTTAAAGCCTCGGCCAATGGCCGCGGTGGACAGGGTGAAGGGGAAGGGCCGCTGGGCCTAGAGGAACTTGCGGATCGACTCGCGCAGGACGCTGAGGCCGATCACGCGGGTGCCTTCGTCGATCTCGCCGATCGCGTCGGCGGGGACGAGCCGGCGGCCGCGCATGAAGCCGGAACGGACCGCGAGCGCATCCGGGACATCGGGCTGCGTGCCGTACATCGGAGCCTCCACCGTCCCGAGCACCCGGCCGCGCGAGTCGGCGACGAGGAAGCCCTTGGCGTTACGGAGGTCGAAGGCGACGGAGCTCATGTACAGAGAACGTATTCCCCGTCCGTGAAGTTTCTCCCTCGCTTGAAGTAAGGACTTTGTTAGGACCTGTCGCCTCCTAGACTAGGACCTGTGGACGTCTCCGCCCGGCACCTCAATCTGCTCACGGAGACGATCGCCGCCGTCAACTCGACGCTCGACCTCGAGGAGGTGCTCGGCCTCGTCGCGAGCAAAGTCGCAGACGCCCTCCACGCCGACGCCTGCTTCGTGTATCTCTACGACGAGCGCGCCGACGAGCTCGTGCTCCGCGCCACCCACGGGACGAGCGTCGAGGAGATGACGCGGCGCCCCCGGATGCGGCTCGGCGAGGGGATTACCGGCGCCGCCGCGGCCGCACGCGCCCCGATCGCGATCGCCGAGCGGGCCCACCTCGACCCGCGCTTCAAGCGCTTCCCCAACGTGCAGGAGGACGAGTACTCGTCCATCCTCGGCGTTCCGATCCTCGCCCGCGAGAAGCTCGAAGGCGCCCTGAACGTCCGGACCCGCGAGCCGCGCGAGTATACGGATGCCGAGATCGACCTCCTGGTCGCGATCGCCTCCCAGGTCGCCCAGTCGATCGAGCACGCGAAGCTCTACTCCGAGGCGCAGCGCCGCGTCCACGAGCTCGAGTCGCTCGCCAAGATCTCGGAGGCCGTCTCCGAGTCGCTCTACCTCGAGGAGTCGCTGGAGGCGATCGTCGGGACGACGATGACCGCCGTCGGGGCGACCGGCGCCGCGCTCGTGCTCGAGGACGGGAACATCGCCTGGCCCGAGGGGCGGCCCGGGAAGCACGCCGTCCGCCTGCCCCTGCGCTGGAAGCGCCGCCAGATCGGCGAGCTCGTCGTCGACCGCGATACGCCCTTCACCGAGGACGACCAGCAGCTGCTCGAGGCGGTCGCCCACCACGCCGCCGTCGCTCTCGAGCACGGCCGCGCGGTCATGCGCGGCGTGATCGCCCAGGAGATCCACCACCGGGTCAAGAACAACCTCCAGACCGTCGCCTCGTTGCTCCGCCTCCAATCGCGCGCCCCGAACGTGGATGCACGCAAGGCGCTGGACGAGTCCGTCAACCGGATCCTCGCGATCGCCGCCGTCCACGAGGTCCTGACCGAGCACCGGGAGGACGACGTCGACCTCGGCGAGCTGATCGACCGGCTCCGGGCGATGCTCGTCCAGGGGCTGGTCGCCGGGAAGACGGTCGAGGCGGAGCTCGGGTCGGTCTCTCTTGCCGGCCAGCGCGCGACCGCGCTCGCCCTCGTCTTCACCGAGCTCTTCCAGAACGCGCTCGAGCACGGGGGCGCCGCGATCCGGATCGGCCTCCAGGCCCGGGGCGAGGACGTCGTCCTCTCGATCGCCGACGACGGCCCCGGCCTGAACGGGAGCGCGAGCGGCACCGGCCTCTCGATCGTCGAGGCCCTCGTCCGAGACGAGCTCCGCGGGACGCTGGAGCTCCGCAGCGAGGGCGGCCTCTGGGCCGAGGTGGTGTTCCCGGGATGAGGACGCACGAGGTCCTTGTCTTCGTGCGCCGCGAGGAGTCCTATCTCGTGCTGCGCCGCTCCGAGCGGCAGGGAGGCTACTGGCACGCGGTCGCAGGAGGGGTCGAGCCGGGCGAGGAGCCCGACACAGCGTCGGCGCGCGAGCTGCTCGAGGAGACCGGCCTCCGCGCAACCCCCGTGCGGCTCGAGCAGGCGTTCTCGTACCTCCCCGAGTCCTGGGAGCCGCGGTTCAGCGCCGGGCAGGCACCGGTCGAGGTCGCCTGCTATCTCGTCGACGCGCCGCCCGGGTGGGAGCCCGTGCTCGACTGGGAGCACGACGAGCACCGCTGGTGCTCGCTCCCCGACGCGGTCGAGCTGCTCCACTGGCCCGAGCCGAAGGACGTCCTCAGGAGCCTCGGATGAGAATCCTGATCGCCGAGGACGAGTCGATCATCCGGATGGATCTGCGCTCGTTGCTCGAGACCGCCGGCTTCGAGGTCTGCGCCGAGGCGCGGGACGGGGAGGAGGCGGTCGCGCTCGCCCGCTCGGAACAGCCCGACCTCGCGATCCTCGACGTGAAGATGCCGAACCTGGACGGGATCGAAGCAGCGCGCCGGATCCTGGAAGAGCGGCCGATCCCGATCGTGATGGTGACGGCCTACGCCGAGCGCGAGCTCGTCTCGCGCGCGGTCGAGGCGGGCGTCTTCGGCTACCTCGTCAAGCCGTTTCGCGAGACCGACCTGTTGCCGGCGATCGAGACGGCCCGGGTCCGACACGATGAGCTGAGCGCGCTGCGCGAGGAGGCCGAGTCGCTGGCCGAGGCGCTGACGGCCCGCAAGGCGATCGAGCGGGCGAAGGGATTGCTGATGGAGAAGGAGGGTCTCAGCGAGGCGGACGCGTTCGACCGGCTCCGCCGCGCGAGCCAGGTCTCGGGGCGCCCGCTCAAGGTGATCGCCGAGGCGGTCGTGGACACGCTCGGGCCGGCCGCCGGATGAGCCACCCGAACGCCGACCGGGCCCGGCAGGGATTCGAGGCCTTCCAGGCAGGCGACCTGGCTGCGCTGCTCGGTCTCTTCGCGGCCGACGCCGTCTGGCACGTGCCGGGGGCGAACGCGATGACCGGCTCCTACCGCGGCCGCGACGAGATCGTCGCCTTCCTCCGTCGCACCGCCGAGCTGACGGGCGGCACCTATCGCGTCGAGCTGCTGTGGGTCGTCGCCGACGACGAGCACCTCGTGGCCGTCTACCGCGCCCGGGGTGAGCGGGAGGGTCGCAGCCTCGAGATCGAGCAGGCGCTCGTGATCGGCCTCGAGGACGAGCTCTGGGCCGAGATCCGCGCCCAGCCGCTCGACCAGGCCGCGTTCGACGCCTTCTGGGCCTAGCTCGCCTCGAGCAGCCGGGCCTCGTCGCGCCGCCGGCGTGCGCGCAGCACGAGCCACGCAATCACACCGAGGAGGGCGAACGGCCCGGCGATTGCGAGGACGTAGAGGAGCGCGACGCCCTCCCAGATGAGCACGTCGCCGAGGCGGTCGAGCCTGCTGCCATTCGCGGGCGCCGCCTCGATCGGCTCCGTCGTGAGCGAGAGCTGCACTGTCGCCAGCTGTCCCTCGGCCCGCGTCGCCTTCAGCGAGGCCTGCAGGTCGGCGAGCGTGCCGCGCGCCTGCTCGAGCCGGGCCCGGATGACCGCTCGCTCCTCGGCGAGCAGGGTGGTCGAGCGCAGCTGAGTCTGGAGCCGGGCGATCGTCTGGCGGGCCTCGACGATCCGGTCGCCGAGGTCATCGGCGCTCGCCTGCAGGTCGGCGATCCCGATCCGCTGGCCGAGGATCGTGCCGAGGGCCGAGAGCTGGGTGATCGCGCCCTGCACCTTGTCGTTCGGGATCCGGAGCGTGAGCTGGGCGCCGCCGATCCCCGCCGCGGGCGCGTCGTACTGGACGGACTCGACGTATCCGCCGAGCGACTGGGCGAGCCGCATCGCACGCTTGGTCGCCGAGGAGAGCTCCTCGACGCCGGCGACGCGCAGCCGCATCTCGACATCCACGTTCTGGAGCCGGCCCGGGGTGGGCGCGGGGGCAGTGCCGGTCGCAGCTGTCGGCGGGGCGGCCTTCAGCGCCGAGTCGGCGCTCTGCTCCGCGGTGACCCCGCCCGACTCGCGGCTGCTCGTCACCGACGACGGGCCGGTGCGGCTGAGCCCGACGACGCCGACTGCAAAGAGGGCGACCACGAGCGCGATTGGCACGAGCACGGCCCGGCGCGGAAGCAGCCGGGCGAACAGCGGCTCGCGCACCGGCTGCTCGGCTGCGAGGGCGCGCACCCGCTCGCGCAGGGCATCGGGCGCGGCCGGCCGCGTGGTCCGGATCTCGTGCTGCAGGGCCTCAGACGTGGGCATGCGTAACCACCTTCTCCTCGAGCTTCTTCAGGGCCCGCGACAGCCTCGTCGAGACGGCCGTCGGGCTGACACCGAGCACGCGCGCCGTCTCCTCGCGGTCGAGCTCGAGGAGGACGCGCAGCGCGATCACCTCGCGCTCCCCGGCATTGAGCGAGCGCAGCGCCGCCTCCAGGTCGGGCGAAAGCCCTTCCGCAAAGGCAACGTCCACGCGTTCCGGGACGGCGGCCCGCTCCTCGCGGCGCCGGCGGCGCTCCTCCGCGCGGAACCAGTCCAGCGCGATCGTGCGGGCGATCTGGCAGAGCCACGTGCGCGCGCTCGCCCGGTGGGGGTCGTACCGATGCCAGAGCCGGAGCGCCTTCTCCATCGTCTCCGCAGCGAGATCCTCGGCGAGCCCGCGGTCCCGCGTCAGGTAGACGAGGTAGCCGTAGACGTCGTCCAGGTGCTCCTCGGCGACGGCCGCGAACGTCGGGGCCTGGGCCGTGTCCCTGGGAAGGGAGATCGTCATCGCCTGCACACCCTCCTTACGCCGCCGGAGGGCGCGGCGTCACACCGTCCCGGCCTGGGTGCTCTCGAAGAGCTCTTCCCAGCGCTCCAGCAGCCGGGCGAGATCCTCTCGCGCCGCCTTGTGCGCCGCAACGGCGTCCGCGTCCGCCCAGTCCTCGGCCAGCGTCCGCTCGAGCGTGGCGAGCTCGGTCTCGCGGGCCTCGATCGCCAGCTCGACCTGCTGCAGCTCGCTCGGGCGAGCGCGGGGCGCGGTCTTCGGCTTCTGTTTCTGCTCCTTCGGGGCCGGCGGCGGCGGTGCGTCCTCGCCGCCCCGGATCCGCGCGTAGTCGGCCCAGCCGCCCGGGTAGGAGCGGAGGCGTCCGTCCTCGATCGCGACGATCCGCTCCGCGACCGCGTCCAGCATCGCCCGGTCGTGCGAGACGAGGAGCACGGTCCCGGGGAAGGCCTCGAGCGCGGCCTCGAGCGACTCGCGGCTCTCGAGGTCGAGGTGGTTCGTCGGCTCGTCGAGCACGAGGAAGTTGGCGCCGGAGGCGACGATGTGCGCCAGCGCGAGCCGCCGCCGCTCGCCGCCCGAGAGCGCCACCACCGGCTTGTCGTGCTCGTCCCAGCCCGAGAAGAGGAAGCGGCCGAGTAGGGCCTGCGCCTGCGATCGCTGCAGCCCGGTCGCGCCCATCGTCGCCTCGAGCACGCTGCCGCGCTCGTCAAGCTCGACGTCGTGCTGGGAGAAGTACGCGAGCTCGACGCCGTGGCCCGTCCGGCCGATCCGGCCGTTCACGAGCGCCTCGATCAGGGTCGTCTTGCCGGAGCCGTTCGGCCCGATCAGGGCGACGTGCTCTCCGCGCTCGAGCACGAGGTCGGCTCCGGTGAGGAGCTGCTTGTCGCCCGCGGCGAGGTCGACGCCCTCGGCCTCGACCACCGTCCGCCCGCTCCGGGCCGGCTTCAGGAACTCGAAGCCGAGCGTCCGCCGTCCGGCTCCGGGAGCCTCCACCCGCACCTTCTCGATCCGCTCCAGCTGCTTCAGCCTCGACTGGGCCTGCCGCGACTTCGTCCCGTAGCGGAAGCGCGCGACGAAGCGCTCCAATCGCTCGATGTCCTCCGCCTGCCGCTCGGAGAACTTCGCCTGCAGCGCCAGCCGCGCCGCCTTCTCCTGGCGCCAGACGTGCCATTTGCCGGGGAAGTAGATGCTCTTGCCGCCCTCGAGCTCGAGCACGGCGGTGCCGACCGACTCGAGGAACCAGCGGTCGTGCGCGACGAGGATCACGGCCGCGTCGAGCGTCGTGAGCTCCTGCTCCAGCCATTCGATCGAGGCCATGTCGAGATGGTTCGTCGGCTCGTCGAGGAGGAGCAGGTCGGGCTGCCCGGCGAGCGCGCGCGCGAGCGAGGCGCGGGTGAGCTCACCCCCGGAGAACGTGTCCAGGCGGCGGTCGAGGGAGGCGTCCGCGAAGCCGAGCCCGCGCAGGACGGCCGCGGCGCGGTCGCGCCAGGCGTAGCCGCCCGCGTGCTCGAGTCGGGCCTGGGTCTCGCCGTAGCGGCGGAGTGTCTCCGGGGCGTGGTCGCCGGTGGCCATCGCCTCCTCGAGGCGGCGCAGCTCGCGCTCGGCCTCGACGAGGTCGGCGGCGCCGGAGAGGGCGTACTCGCGGAGCGTCAGCCCGGACTGCCTCGGCGGCCGCTGGTCGTGGAGCGCGATCCGGGCGCCCTTCTCCCACGCGAGCTCGCCCCCCGCCAGCTCCGTCTCGCCGGTCAGCGCCCGGAGCAGGGTGGTCTTGCCCGCCCCGTTCGGGCCGGCGAGCGCGAGCCGGTCGGAGCGCTCGACCTTGAACGAGACCCCGTCGAAGAGGGGGTCGCCGGAGAGCTCCTTGCGCAGGTTGGAGGCGATCAGGACGGCCATTCGGTTAAGAGTACGGACCGTGCGCTCACGTTTGACCCTCCACAGCCTTCGCGCCCGGATCGTCCTGGCGGCGGTCGCGCTCGCGGTGATCGTCGCGCTCGTCTTCGCGCTGCTCGTCCTGTCGATCCGCTCGCAGCGGGCCGCGGGCCGGGCCGCCGAGCGCTCGGCGACCGTCGCGGCGGAGGCGAACCGGCTGGAACGGCTGCTGCTCGACCTCGAGACCGGTCAGCGAGCCTACGCGATCACCGGGCAGGACCGCTTCCTCGAGCCTTGGCGCCAGGCGCTTGCGACGTATCCGCCGGCGGTGCGACAGCTCCGAGCCTCGGTCGTCGACCCCGATCAGCAGGATCGCGTCGACCGGATCGGCACCGCGATCGACTCCTACGTCCGGGACTGGTCGAGGGCGGTCGTCGCCGCCGCCCGGAGGAGCCTCCCGGAGGCGCGGGCGCTCATCGCCACCGGGGAAGGGATACGGCGCGTGGACGCGCTCCGCCGGAGCTTCCAGGCGTTCTCCGTCCGCCAGCAGGCCCTCGCCGGTGCCCGGCGCGCGCAGGCCGACGACAGCGCCGACCGGGCCACGGCGCTCGCCGTCGGCGGGCTCGGTCTCTCGGTCCTGCTCGTGCTCCTCTCAGCCGTCTATCTCGTCCGTTCGACCGTGCGGCCCGTCGAGGGCGTGGCCGCTGCGGCCCGCGCACTCCGGCGCGGTGACCGGAGCGCCCGGGTGGGTGAGCGGGGCGGCGCCGACGAGGTCTCCCAGCTTACGCGCGACTTCAATGCGATGGCCGCCTCGCTGCAGGCGAACGTGGAGCAGCTCGCCCGCGGCCGCGCCGAGCTCGAGGCGGTGCTCGATTCGACCGTGGACGCGATCACGATGACCGGCCTCGACGCCACGATCATGTTCTCGAACGAGGGGATGGAGCGCCTCTGGCGCGAGCTCGGCATCCCGACCGGGGGCGGGATCTGGGAGCGGCTCGCCGCCCTGGCCCACCGCGCGGAGGCGTTCGACGAGCATGCCGAGGCGTTCGCGCGCCTCGCCGAGGATCCGGAGCTCGTCTACGAGGCCCCGTTCGACATCCCCGGCCTCGGGCGGTCCTTCCGCGGCTTCACCGCCCCCGTGCGGGGGCCGTACGGGTTCGTGATCGGCCGGCTCTTCTCGCTCCGGGAGACGACGGCTGAGCGCGCGGCCGAGCGGGCGAAGGAGCAGTTCCTCGCCACCGTCTCCCACGAGCTCCGCACGCCGCTGACGAGCGTCCTCGGCTTCCTCCAGCTCGTCCGCGACGACGAGGGCGGCACGCTCGCCACAGAGCACCGGCGCTTCCTCGACATCGTCGACCGGAACGCCCGTCATCTGCATGCGCTCGTCGACGACCTCCTGCTCGTCGGCCGCGCCGGGGAGGGGCAGCTGGAGCTCGAGACCGAGGACGTCGACCTCGCCGCGATCGCCGCCGGCTGCGTCGAGGGGGCGGGCCTCGCGGCCGCCGAGCGGGGTGTCCGGCTCGAGCTCCATGCCGCCGCGGCGGTGGTGCTCGACGCCGACCGGCGCCGGGTCGGCCAGGTGCTCGACAACCTCATCGCGAACGCGATCAAGTTCACCCCGGACGGTGGTACCGTCCGCGTCTCGGTCGCCCTCGAGGGGGGCAACGCGGTGCTCGAGGTCGAGGACAGCGGGATGGGGATCCCGGCGGCCGACCAGGAGCACCTGTTCGAGCGCTTCTACCGGGCGGCCGGCGCCTCCGGGGCGAGGATCCCGGGCACCGGCCTCGGGCTCGCGATCGTGGAGGCGATCGTGGAAGCACACGGCGGGGCGATCTCGGTTCGGAGCGCCGAGGGGCAGGGGGCGACCTTCCGGATCGAGCTGCCCGGGGTCGAGAACCTGATCTAGCCGGGTGTCCGGTAGCGGTAGCCGAAGCCGCGCACGGTCTCGATCGGGGAGGTCCCGTCCCGGCCGAGGCCGAGCTTGCGCCGGAGATAGCCGACGTAGAGCTTGACCGACTCGCGCGCGTGCGTGTCGGAGTCGCCCCAGACGAGCTCGAGCAGCTGATCCGGGGCGAGCACCTGACCGCGATGCTCGGCGAGGACGGCGAGGAGCCGGAACTCGAGCGGGGTCAGGACGGCCTCGTCCCCGCCTACGCGCACCGTGCGCCTCGCGTGGTCGATCTCGAGCCAGCCGTCCGACCAGGCCTCCTGCACCGGCCCCGACGGCGTCGCCCGGCGGAGGAGGGCGTCCACCCGTGCGAGCAGCTCCTGGCGCCCGAATGGCTTCGACACGTAGTCGTCTGCGCCGCCGCGCAGCCCCCGAACCTTGTCCAGCTCGCCCGCCTGCGCGGTCAGCATCAAGACCGGCACGTCGCTGACCTCGCGGATCCGCTCGAGCGTCGCCCAGCCGTCGAGCTCCGGCATCGAGACGTCGAGGATCACGAGGTCGGGGGTCGAGGCGAACAGGCTCCGAAGGCCTTCGCGGCCGTTCGCGGCGAGCCGGAGCTCGTAGCCTGTGCGGCCGAGCAGTTCGGTCAAGAGCTCGCGCATGTCAGGGTCATCGTCGACCACGAGGATCCGCTTCGCGCTCATACCGGTTTCTTACCGGACCTGTCCCCAGTCTCCTGCGCGCGGGGCCGACCATGGGGGCATGGCAGCAGTTCTCATCGCCGACTCCTCCGAGGACGTCGCCTTCCTTTTCGCCGTCGCGCTGCGGCGGCACGGGCATGCCGTCTCGGTCTGGCGCCGCGGCGAGACGCCTGCTGAGCCCGTGGACGTCGTGGTGATCGACGCGGCCCTCAAGGGCTCCGACGAGGTGCTGGCCGAGGTGCGGGCGACGAGCCCCGGGGCCGAGGTGATCGCGACCGGGATCCTGACCGTTCCCGCCTGCGAGACGCCCTGCGGCGCGCGTCACTACCTCCGCAAGCCCTTCTCCCTCGCCGATCTGGCCACCGCGGTGACCCTCGTCACTCCTACGACTTTCCTACCAGCTGTCCACCTGTCCTCCTACTGAGCCGACCGACACTTCAACCATCCCCTGAAGACCGAAAGGACTCGAACACGATGCGCAAGACCAACAGAATTCGCCGCTTCGCCCTCACCGCCGCCCTCGCGGCCTTCCTGGCCTCCGGTGCCTACGCCTTCACCGCGAGCAACACCGTCCCCGGCACCACGGCCGGCTCGGGCTCCGCCGCGATCAGCGGCTACACCGCCACCAACGT
The DNA here is from genome assembly GCA_038324115.1 of Gaiellales bacterium. Taxonomy (GTDB): domain Bacteria; phylum Actinomycetota; class Thermoleophilia; order Gaiellales; family Gaiellaceae; genus Gaiellasilicea. The sequence continues at coordinate 17,427 of JBBQHQ010000008.1, read as the reverse complement.
GCAGTACACGCTGGACGCCACGACTCCGACGAACGTGAACGCGGTCGCCTTCACGATCTCCCCCGTCACGACGACGGCCGTCAAGGTGCAGCTCACGAGCGCCGGCAGCTGGTACTCGTGCACGAATACCGCCGGGTCGGTCTCCTGCGCGACCACGTCGCCGCAGATCACCGCCGCGACGGCGGCCCAGCTGACGGTGGTTGCGGCGCAGTAGCGCCCACAGGAGCCGGGCCGCATCTCCCCCTCGCGGCCCGGCTCCACCCCCTCCCACCGACAGGACACATGCGCCGCAGACTCCTCACCCGCGTCCTTCCCTCAGGCCTGACGGTCGTCTTCGTCGCCCTGCTCTGGCTGACGCTGGCGCCGCCGCAACTCGGCGGACGGACAGTGATGGCCGTCGCCTACGGGACGAGCATGGAGCCGAAGCTCCATCGAGGAGATGTGCTGATCCTCCGGCGCGGCGGCCCCGCCAAGGTCGGCGACGTCGTCGGCTACCAGAGCCCCGTCCTCAACCGGCTCGTCGTCCATCGCGTCCACCGGATCGAGGACGGCAAGCTGATCTTCAAGGGCGACAACAACGACTTCCTGGATCCGGGTCTCGTGCCGCAGTCGGCGGTTCAGGGCCACCTCGTCGTGCATGTCCCGCGCGGGGGATTCGCGGTCGAGCAGCTGCGGAAGCCGCAGTCAGCGGCGGGGCTCGGCGTTCTGGCGGCGTTCTTCCTCGTCGGCGGCGGTGCCGCAAAGCGCCGGCGTCGCGGGCCGGCGGAGCCAGAGCCGGAAGGGGTGGGGCCGGGGCGCCTTCTCATCTGGCTTCCGCGCCTCCGGACTGCGGTTGCCGGCGTCGCCTTCGTCGCGGGAGCTCTCGCTGCCCTCGGCTTCCTGCACGCGACCACGCTCGTCTCGCGGACGCCGCTCTACCAGCAGACCGGATCGTTCGCCTATACGGCTTCGGCTCATGCCGAGGTCTACGGCGGCCGCTCCGCCCGGACCGGCGACCCGGTCTTCCTCAAGGCATCAGGACCGCTCGACGTCTCGTTCGCCTCGCGGCTCGAGGGCGCGAAGCTCGCCCGGAGCGCCTCCCTGACCGCCGAGGTCGAGAGCACCAGCGGCTGGCACCGCTCCATCCCCCTGGCGCCGGCCACCGCGCTCCCGGTGGGCCGCAGCACGATCTCGGGCTCGCTCGACCTGCGCGCGCTCCGCCACATGCTCGACCTGCTCGAGCTGCGCACGGGCGTGATCGGGAGCCCGTACACGATCCGCGTCCGGGCGAAGGTGCGGCTGCTCGGCGCCACAGGCGGCGCCGTGATCCGCGACACCTGGACACCGACCCTCCGGCTCACCCTCGACGGGACGACGGTGAAGCCCTACGACACCACGTTTGTCCAGACCGCGGCGAAGACGACCCCGACGGTCGTCCCGGCCCGCCTCGAGCTCGGCGTCGCCTCCCCGTCCGTGAGCGTGGTCCGCGCCGGCGGGCTGACCGCGGCCCTCGCCGCGCTGGCGCTCTTCGGCCTGCTCCTCCTTGTCGAGCGGCGCACGCATCGTCCCGGCGAGGCGGCGGAGATCGAGCGCCGGCTCGGCCAGAGTCTCGTCACCGTCGATTCGATCGAGGTCAGCGACGTGACGACGGTCGTCGAGCTCGGCTCGATCGACGAGCTGATCAAGCTCGCGCAGGAGTACGAGCGGCTCGTACTCCACCAGCAGCGCGGCAGCGAGCACGCGTACACGGTCGTCGAAGACCGGGTGCTCTACCGCTATCTGCTCCGTCCGGAGCCGGCTCTACGCGCGGTCGAGGTCGCCGCATGACCCGCCGGATCGCGCTCGTCTCCGGGCTCGTCGCGCTGCTCGCGTTCGCCGCGACCGCGTTCACGGGAAGTAACATCGTCCCGACGACCAACGTGGGCCAGAGCGTGCGAGCCACCGGGGCGAACGAGGTCAAGCCCGCCAGCTGTTCCGGGATCACGCTGACCGCGTTCAAGACGGGCTCGGTGACGATCAGCGGCACGAACCTCGTCAACGCGCTGATTCTTGGCTCGGCTGTGGCCGACACGATTACCGGCAAATCCGGCAACGAGTGCATTCTCGGCGGCGGCGGCGACGACACGATCAACGGCGGCACCGGCACCGACGTCTGCATCGGCGGCCCGGGGACGGACACGTTCTCGAACTGCGAGACCGTGATCCAGTAGGAGCCCGATCGGGAAGACTGGGGCGATGGCCCGCCTCCGCGTCCTCTCGCTCGACCTCGGCACCTCCTCGGTTCGCGCCCGGGTCTACGACGAGACCGGCACGGCCGTCGAGGGGGTCGAGGCCCGTACTCGCTACCGGCCGACGGAGGGCGTGCTCGATCCCGAGCGGCTCGTGGCGGCAGCCCGCGGCGCCGTCGACGAGGTGCTGCGCGAGCTCGGCGGCGCGGTCGACGCTTACGGGGTTTCCTGCTTCTGGCACTCGCTGGTCGCACTCGATGCGCGCGACCGGCCGCTGACTCCCGTGCTCACCTGGCGCGACCTCCGCTCGGCTCCGCAGGCTGAGGAGCTCGCCGCCCGGCTCGACGGTGCCGCCGTCCACGCGCGCACCGGCTGCTTCCTCCATCCGAGCTACTGGCCGGCGAAGCTGGCGTGGCTGCGCGAGACCGAGCCGGAGACGTTCGCCGCCGCGGCCCGCTTCGTCTCCTTCCCCGACTACCTCCTGCTCCGGCTCGGCGGCGAGCTCCGCCAGAGCCTCTCGCAGGCCTCCGCGACGGGGCTTCGCAGCTGGGACGGCTGGGATGGGGAGCTGCTCGACGTGCTCGGCCTCGAGCCCGAGCGGCTGCCCGAGGTGAGCGACGAGCCGGTCGGCACCTGGTTCCCCGCACTCGGCGACGGCGCCTGTTCCAACGTCGGCGCCGGCTGCGTCACGCCCGAGCGGGCGGCGCTGATGATCGGCACCTCGGGCGCGCTGCGGGTCGTCCGTCCCGACGACGGCGTTCCGCCCCGCCCCGGCCTCTTCCTCTACCGGCTGGACGCGGCCCGGCTCGTCGAGGGGGGATCGCTCTCGGACGGGGGCAACCTCCACGCCTGGCTCGAGCGGACACTGCGGCTGCCGAAGGACGTCCGCGTCGCCGAGCGAGAGCCCGACGGCCACGGCCTCACCTTCCTGACGCTGCTGGGCGGCGAGCGCAGCCCCGGCTGGAGCCCGACCGCGCGCGGCGCGATCGCCGGCCTCTCGCTCGCCACCGAGGCAGTCGACCTGCTCCAGGCGGCCCTGGAGGGGGTCGCGTACCGCTTCGCCGAGATCGTCGACCTTCTGCCCGGCGTCACCGAAGTGGTCGCGACCGGCGCGGCGCTCGACGCGAACCCGGACTGGGGCCAGATCCTCGCGGACGTGCTCGGGCGGCCGGTCTACCGCGGCGAGCCGGAGGGCTCCGTCCGCGGTGCCGCGCTCGTCGCGCTCGAGCGGCTCGGGATCGAGGTCGAGACGCCGCTTCCGGAGGCCACCTACCGTCCGCGGCAGGAGCGTGCGGAGACATATCGTTCAGCACGGGAACGACAGAGGACTCTCTACCGAGGAGTGACGTGAGCGACGCCGAGCTGCAGAAGCTGTCCATCGACACGATCCGGGCGCTCGCCATGGACGGCGTCCAGAAGGCGAATGCGGGCCATCCCGGCACGGCGATGGCGCTGGCGCCGCTGGCCTACGTCCTCTACCGGAACACGATGCGGCACAACCCCGTCGACCCCGAGTGGGAGGGCCGCGACCGCTTCATCCTCTCGGCGGGCCACGCCTGCATCCTCCAGTACTCGACGCTCCACCTCTCCGGTTACAACCTCTCGCTCGAGGAGCTGAAGCGCTTCCGCCAGTGGGGCTCGCGGACGCCGGGGCATCCCGAGCACTTCCTGACCGAGGGGATCGAGACGACCACCGGCCCGCTCGGGCAGGGCTTCGCGAACGGCGTCGGCTTCGCGATCGCCGACCGCTTCCTCGCCGAGCGCTACAACCGGCCCCACCACGAGCTTGTCGACCGCTTCACCTACGCGATCTGCTCGGACGGGGACATGATGGAGGGCGTGACGATGGAGGCGGCGTCGATCGCCGGCCAGCTCGCCCTCGGGAAGCTCGTCTACTTCTACGACGACAACCACATCACGATCGACGGCACCACCGCGCTCAGCTACACGACCGAGGACAAGGGCAAGCGCTTCGAGGCCCACGGCTGGCACGTGCAGCACGTTGCCGACGCCGAGGACGTCGCCGCCCTCGAGGCCGCGATCGCGGCGGCGCAGGCCGAGACCGAGCGGCCCTCGCTCGTGATCGTCCGCAGCCACATCGCCTTCGGCGCGCCCACGGCGATCGACACCGCGAAGTCGCACGGCTCCCCGCTCGGCGAGGACGAGATCCGCGCCACGAAGGAGGCGCTCGGGCTCGATCCCGACGAGCACTTCGCCGTCCCCGACGCGGTGATGGAGCACATGGCCGGGCACATCCGCGACAAGGGGATGGCCGCCCAGGACGCCTGGGCCCGCCGCTTCGACGAGTGGTCGACCGCGTTCCCCGGCCTCCGGGAGGAGTGGGACGCCGATCGCACCGGCAAGCCACGCCCGGGCTGGCTGGACGCCCTCCCCGTCTTCCCCGCCGGCGAGGAGGTCGCCACGCGCGACGCCGGCAAGCAGGTCATGCAGGCGTTCCGGCCCTTCACGCCGACGATGATCGGCGGCGCGGCCGACCTCGTCGAATCGACCAAGACGGAGTTCGAGGGCGCGGGCGTCTTCTCGGCGACGCACGCAGGCCGGAACATCGCGTTCGGGATCCGCGAGCACGCAATGGGCGCGATCGTGAACGGGATCTCGCTCACGCAGGGGATGCTGAAGCCGTACGGCTCGACCTTCCTGATCTTCTCCGACTACATGCGCGGCGCCGTGCGGCTCTCCGCGCTCGGCCACCTGCAGTCGGTCTGGGCCTGGACGCACGACTCGGTCGCGGTCGGCGAGGACGGTCCGACGCACCAGCCGGTCGAGCACCACATGGCGCTCCGGGCGATTCCCAACCTCTGGTACGTCCGCCCCGGCGACGCCAACGAGACGGCGATCGCCTGGCGGATCGCGCTCGAGCGCGAGGGCGGCCCCGTCGCGCTCGCCCTCTCGCGTCAGAAGGTGCCGACGCTCGACCGCACCGAGGTCGCGCCCGCCGAGGGCGCGCTTCGCGGCGCCTACACGCTCTGGCAGTCCGGCGAGGGCCTCCCGGACGTCGTCCTGATCGCGACCGGCGCCGAGGTCGGGGTTGCGCTCGAGGCTGCACGGACGATCGACGCGAACGTCCGCGTCGTCTCGATGCCGTGCTGGGAGCTCTTCGCCGAGCAGCCGCAGGACTACCGCGACGAGACGATCCCGCCCGACGTTCGCGCCCGGCTCTCCGTCGAGGCCGGGATCTCGCTCGGCTGGAAGACCTGGGTCGACGACGCCGGCGACTCCGTCGCGATCGACCGCTTCGGCGCCTCGGCGCCGGGGCAGGAGGTCCTCGACCGGCTCGGCTTCACCGCGGAGAACATCGCGGCGCAGGCCGTGGCGCTCCTGGAACGCGTCGCGTGAGGGTCGCCGTCGCGTTCGACCACCGCGGCGTCAAGCTGCGCGAGCGGGTGCTCGCGGAGCTGGCTGCCCGGGACGACGACGTCGTCGATCTCGGCACCGACACCGACGAGCATCGGGTGGACTACCCCGACAAGGCCCGCGAGCTCGGCGAGGCGATCCTCGACGGACGGGCCGAGCGCGGCATCCTCGTCTGCGGCTCCGGGGTCGGCGCTTCGATCGCCGCCTGCAAGATCGCGGGGATCCGCGCGGCGATCTGCCACGACGCCTACTCGGCCCATCAGGGCGTCGAGCACGACGACATGAACGTGCTCTGCCTGGGCTCGGAGGTCGTCGGCGCGGAGTTGGCCGGCGAGCTCGTCCGGGCGTTCCTGCAAGCGAGCTTCGACGGGGGCGAGCGCTACGTCGCGCGCCTGCGCAAGGTCGAGGCGATGGAGAAGGAGATGAAGCATGGCGAAGTCCAAGCTCGATGAGCTGCACGCAGCGGGGGTGAGCGTCTGGATCGACTCGCTCTCCCGCGAGATGCTCGAGACCGGCGAGCTCGAGCGACTGACGAAGGAGGACGCCGTCGTCGGTGTCACCTCGAACCCGTCGATCTTCCAGAAGGCGATGGCGACCGGCGACTGGTACGACGAGGCGCTCGCAGAGGCCGCAAAGACCGAGGACGACCCCACCGAGCTCTTCCTCGAGCTCGCGATGGAGGACATCCGGCGCGCCTGCGACCTGCTCCGGCCGATCTGGGACAAGGGGGGCGGCCAGGACGGCTACGTCTCGCTCGAGGTCGACCCGACCCTCGCCTACGATGGCGAAGAGACCTTCCAGCAGGCGCAGCGGCTGAGCAAGGAGGTCGACCGGCCGAACCTGCTCGTGAAGATCCCGGCCACGCTGCCCGGGCTCGCCGCGATCGAGGACTGCATCGCCAAGGGCACCTCGATCAACATCACGCTGATCTTCTCGCTCGAGCGCTACCGGGCGGTCGTCGAGGCGTACCTGCGCGGGCTCGAGCGGCTGATCGCGGGTGGCGGCGACCCGAAGCCGGTCGCGTCGGTCGCCAGCTTCTTCGTCTCGCGCGTGGACACCGAGGCCGACCGCCGGCTCGACGAGGCGGGACACCCGAAGCTGAAGGGGAAGCTCGCGATCGCAAACGCGAAGCTCGCCTACGAGCACTACCTGGCGGCGTTCTCCGGCCCGCGCTGGGAGTACCTGGAGTCGAAGGGCGCGACGAAGCAGCGCTGCCTCTGGGCCTCGACCTCGGTGAAGAACCCCGACTATCGCGACACGCTCTACGTCGAGGAGCTGATCGGGCCCGACACGGTCAACACGATGCCGATGGAGACCGTCGTCGCCTTCCAGGATCACGGCGAGGTGAAGGAAAGCTCGCTGACCAAGGGGCTGAAGCAGGCGCACGACCTGCTCGAGGACCTCGCGAAGGCGGGGGTCGACTACGACGACGTGGTCGCCACCCTCGAGGCGGAGGGCGTCCAGAAGTTCGCCGACTCGTTCGAGGAGCTCCTGCAGGGGATCCGCGAGAAGCGCGGGCAGCTGGCGAACGCGTGAGCTCACTCGTCGAGCGGATCTGGGCGCACGACGCCTCCGTCTGGACCTCGTCCGGCGAGGACCAGTGGCTCGGGTGGCTGGACGTCGTCGACCGGGTCCGGCCGCACATCGGCGACCTGAACGTGTTCGCGGAGGGCGCCCTCGACCAGTTCGACGACGCCGTCCTGCTCGGGATGGGCGGCTCGAGCCTGGCCCCGGAGGTGCTGAAGCGGAGCTTCCAGGCCGAGTCCTTCCACGTCCTCGACACCACGCACCCGGCCGCGATCCGCGCGCTCGAGGCCAGGCTCGACCTCGAGCGGACGCTCTTCCTCGTCTCCTCGAAGTCGGGCTCGACGCTCGAGACCCGCTCGCACCTCGACTACTTCTGGGAGCGCACGGGCGGCCACGGGCCGCAGTTCGCTGCCGTCACCGACCCTGGCTCCGACCTCGAGCGGCTCGCGACCGAGCGAGGCTTCCGCGCGGTCTTCGCCGGCGAGCCGACGATCGGCGGCCGCTACTCGGCGCTCTCGATGTTCGGGATCGTCCCGGCCGCGCTGACGGGCGTCGATCTGGACCGCTTCCTCGGCCTCGCCGCAGAGATGCAGGCCGCCTGTCGGGGCGAGGACGGGAATCCCGGCCTCGAGCTCGGCCTCCGGCTCGGCGAGGGCTGGCGCGAGGGCCGCGACAAGGTCTGCATCGACGAGAGCGACTCCGGCTTCGGCCTGTGGGCCGAGCAGCTGCTCGCGGAGTCCACCGGCAAGGGCGGCAAGGGCCTCGTTCCGGCGCCCGGCGCCCCTCCCGACGCCCCGGACCGCCAGCGCGGCGAGGTGCGACTCGACTCGCCCTACGAGCTCGGGGCCGAGTTCTATCGCTGGGAGTTCGCCACGGCCGTCGCAGGGCACATCCTCGAGATCGATCCGTTCGACCAGCCGAACGTGCAGGCGGCGAAGGACCGGACGAACGAGGTGCTCGCGGCAGGCGAGCCCGACGTCTCGCCGCGGGGCGACGTGGAGGAGTTGCTTGGACAGGCGGAGTCGGGCGACTACGTCGCGGTCCAGGCGTTCATCGACCCCGCCCGGCAGGACGAGCTGGCGCCCCTGCTCGAGCGGGCCGCCGAGACCGGCTGCGTCGTCACCTGCGGGCTCGGCCCGCGCTACCTGCACTCGACGGGCCAGCTGCACAAGGGCGGCCCGAACACGGGGCTCTTTGTCCAGGTCGTGGACGAGACCGGCGAGGAGATCCCGATCCCCGGGCAGGATTTCGGCTTCGGCCGACTGATCCGCTCGCAGGCGGCGGGCGACCTCGCCGCCCTGGAGGAGAACGGCCGCCGCGTCGTCCGCATTCGACTGGAGGAGATTCGATGAAGATCGGAATGGTCGGCCTCGGCCGAATGGGCAACGGGATGACCGAGCGGCTCGAGCAGGCGGGGCACGAGGTCGCCACCTACGACCCGAACGTCGACTCGACCGCGAAGACGCTGAAGGCGCTCGCGAAGCAGCTCGAGGCGCCGCGGCACGTCTGGATGATGGTCCCGGCCGGGAAGATCACCGAGGACACGTTCCAGAAGCTGCTCGGGATCCTGGAGCCCGGCGACACGATCGTGGACGGGGGCAACTCGAACTTCCGCGACTCGCAGCGCCGCTACAAGGAGGCGCGGAAACGGAAGATCTCCTTCGTCGACGTCGGCGTCTCCGGGGGGATCTGGGGGCTCGAGGTCGGCTTCTGCCTGATGGCCGGCGGCGACAAGGCCCCCGTCAAGCGCCTGACGCCGGTCTTCGAGTCGCTCGCGCCCGAGGACGGTTACGCCCACGTCGGCCCGTCCGGCGCCGGCCACTTCACGAAGATGGTCCACAACGGGATCGAGTACGGCCTGATGCAGGCCTACGCCGAGGGCTTCGAGCTGATGTACCACTCCGAGTTCCCGCTCGATCTCGGCGAGATTGCGGGGATCTGGCGCTACGGCTCCGTGATCCGCTCCTGGCTGCTCGAGCTCCTGCACGAGGCGATGGAGCAGCACGGCGACCACCTGGACGACATCGCGCCGTACGTCGAGGACTCCGGGGAGGGCCGCTGGACGATCAACGAGGCGATCGATGCGAACGTGCCGCTGCCCGCGATCACCTCCGCGCTCTTCGCCCGCTTCGCCTCCCGCCGCGAGATCGACTTCTCGGCCAAGGTGCAGGCGGCGCTCCGGAACCAGTTCGGCGGCCACGCGATCAAGGCAGTCGAGCAGGCGAAGAAGCAGGGCCGCAAGGACCCGCGCGGATGAGCGGCGCGGAGAACCCGCTGCTCGAGGGGCTGAGGCTCCGGCGGACGCCCGACCCGTGCGCGCTCGTGATCTTCGGCGCCTCGGGCGACCTGACCGCGCGGAAGCTCTTCCCCGCGCTCTACTCGCTCGCCTTCCGCGGCCTCCTTCCCGAGCGGTTCGGGATCGTCGGCGTGGCGCGCTCCGAGCTCTCGACGAAGCAGTGGGTCGCGGCGATGAAGAAGGCGGTGCAGGAGCACAGCCGCGACGACTTCAAGGCGGACGTCTGGCGAAAGCTTGCGGACGTGATGACCTACGCCGCCACCGACTTCGCCGACGACGGGGGCGAGGACGCGGTGCTCGACCAGCTGCGCCGGCTGGACGAGGAGCGCGGCACCGAAGGCAACCGGGTCTACTACCTCGCCGTCCCGCCGGCCGCCTTCGAGACGATCGTGAACGAGCTCGGCGAGCGGCGCGGCGGCGGGGAGGGCTGGACGCGGCTGATCGTCGAGAAGCCGTTCGGCCACGACAGCGCCTCGGCGGACGAGCTGAACGGGATCCTCAAGCAGTGGTTCCGCGAGGACGAGGTCTTCCGGATCGACCACTACTTGGGCAAGGAGACGGTTCAGAACATGCTGGCGCTCCGTTTCGCAAACGGGATCTTCGAGCCGATCTGGAACCGCCAGTTCATCGACCACGTCCAGATCACCGTGGCCGAGTCGATCGGGGTCGAGGGCCGCTCCGGCTTCTACGAGCAAGCCGGCGCGATCCGCGACATCTTCCAGAACCACCTGCTCCAGCTCGTCGCGCTGACGGCGATGGAGCCGCCGATCGACTTCGACGCCGATTCCGTCCGGAACGAGAAGGTGAAGGTGCTCCGCTCCCTGCACACGCCTGGGCCGAAGTCGGTCGTCCGGGGCCAGTACGGGCGCGGGTTCGTCGAGGGCGAGGAGGTGCTCGGCTACCGCGAGGAGCCCGGGGTGGCGGGCGACTCGATGACCGAGACGTACGTCGCGGCCAAGCTCTACGTGGACAACTGGCGCTGGGCGGACACGCCTTTCTACGTCCGCGCGGGCAAGCGACTGGCGCGGCGCGAGACGACGATCGCGATCCAGTTCCAGCGCGCGCCCCATCCACCCTTCGAGGAGCTCGCGGGCGACGGGCTGCGGCCGAACGTGCTCCTGATCCACGTCCAGCCGGACGAGGGGGTCTCGCTCGCGATCGGCGCCAAGGTGCCGGGGCAGGGGATGGCGATCCGAACCGTGCACATGGACTTCCTCTACGGCGGCGCCTTCCGGACCGGTCTCCCCGAGGCGTACGAGCGGCTGATCCTGGACGCGATGCTCGGCGACGCGACCCTCTTCACGCGCGCGGACGAGGTCGACGAGCAGTGGTCGCTCGTCGACTCGATCGTCGCGAGCTGGAAGCGCGACCGCCCCTCGTTCCCGAACTACGAGGCCGGGACGTGGGGGCCGCCGGCAGCGGACGACCTGATCCACCGCGACGGGCGGAGCTGGAGGCGGAACTGATGGGGCTCGTCGCCGAGGTCGAGGGCCAGCTCGCCGAGCTGCGCGCGCTGGAGGCGGAGGACGGGACCCCGGAGCTGCGGACGAGCGTGCTCACCCACATCGTCTGGGCGCCGGCGAAGTGGGCGACACTGGCGGTCGAGACGCTTGCGGGGCTGGAAGAGCGCCACCCGTCGCGGACGATCCTTCTCTTCCCCGAACCGCGGCGGAAGGACGGGATCGAGGTCACGGTCTCGATGCGCTGCTTCCCCCTCCACGGCGTCTCCCGCGAGGTGTGCTCGGAGGTGATCGAGCTGCGGCTCGGCGGCAAGCGGGCGCAGGCCCCGGCCTCGATCGTGCACCCGCTCCTGATCTCCGACCTGCCCACGTTCTGCCGCTGGCGCGGGGAGCCCGCGTGGGGCTCGCAGGAGCTGGAGCAACTCGTCCAGGTCTGCGACCGGCTCGTTGTCGACTCCTCGGAGTGGCGGAGCCCGGCGGCCGGCTACGAGCGGCTGGCGGAGCTCTTCGGCGGGGTCGCGGTCTCGGACATCGCGTGGGGGCGGACGCGGGCGTGGCGCGGCCGGCTTGCGGAGCTCTGGCCGGGGATCGGGAAGGCGAAGGCGCTCTCGGTCACCGGCCCGCGTGCCGATGCGCTCCTGCTCGCGGGGTGGCTCCGCTCGCGCCTGCGCCGGCCGGTCGAGCTGACCCACCGGACCGCGAAGCAGGTCACGCGGGTCGCGGTCGACGGCGAGGCGGTGGCCGACCCGCTCGGCGCCGTGCCGACCGCCAGCGACCTGCTCTCGGCGGAGCTCGACGTCTTCAGCCGCGACGCGATCTACGAGGCGGCGGTCGCCAGCTCCAGCGCCTGAGCGCGGAGGTGCCCGTTCGACGAGACGTGGCCGTCGAAGGTGCCGCCGGCCTCCTCGACCACGACCTTGACCGAAGCGGTGTCCCAGAGCGCGAGCCCGGGGGCGTCGACCGCGATCTCAGCAGAGCCCTCCGCGACGAGCATGTGCGCCCAGAAGTCGCCCAGGCCGCGCAGGTGCCAGGCGTCGAACGCGCGCGCCGGCAGCGGCCGGTCGAGCGCGAACAGCAGGGTCGCGTCCTCGATTCGGTCGATCCCCGAGACGGCGATCGGCTCGCCGTCGGCGAAAGCGCCTGTGCCCCGTTCGGCCCACCAGCGCCGGCCAAGCGCCGGAGCGGAGACGACGCCAACCCGGTCGCGGAAGGCGATCAGCGTCGCCCAGACGGGGATCCCGCGCGTGTAGTTCCGGGTCCCATCGATCGGGTCGAGGATCCAACCGCTCGAGTCGCCGCCCTCCTCCTCGCCCAGCACGGCCTCGCCGGGGCGCTCGCGCTCGATCCGGGCGCGCAGGGCGGCCTCGACGGCGCGGTCGGTCTCGGAGACGGGCGTCAGGTCGGGCTTCGTCTCGACGCGGAGGTCGCGGGCGCGGAAGCGCGCCAGCGTGAGCGCGTCGGCGTCGTCTGCGAGCGAGAGGGCGAAGGCGAGCTCGGGGGACACCCGCGCGAGCCTACCGGGAGCTACTTGCCGACGACCTTGAAGGTCGGCTTCGTCACGACCAGCTTGAGCGGGTCGGTCCAGGCCATCTGCGGCTTGCCGGGGAGCGAGTAGTTGTAGCCGCGGACGCGGTAGTACCAGGTGCCGGGGTCGAGGGCGAGCAGCGCCGAGGTCGCGGGGGTCGTCAGCTTGCCGACCGGCTTGAACGGGTTGCCGGTCCTGCTCCACTGGACCTCGTACTGCTCGGCGCCGAGGGCGGTCTGCCACGCGACGAGCGGGGTTCCGTAGAAGGAGGGGGACGTCCGCGCGGCGGCGACGAGCCGGCCTGTCGGGGAGAGCCCCGCGACGTAAGGGCGGTTGCCCGAGCTCGAGACGACGGGGGGCGCGGCCTTGCCGAAGCGCATGACCTGGCCGGACTGGCAGGCGTCCTGGGGCAGCATGGTCTCGCGGTACTCCACGGGGATCGCCGCGGGGGCGCCGCTCGTGCCGCCGCCCGTTGCCGCGGGCGTGTCCGGCGGCTTCAGGATGATCTGCACCGGGACGACCGTCCAGTAGTAGCCGCCCGTCGGCCAGGCGGTGTCCGGGAGGTCGATCTTCGGTCCGTCGGCCGCGGCCGACGAGGCGCTGCCCGAGGAGGAGCCCGAGGAGGACCCCGAGCTCGAGGCGCCGCCGCTTCCGGACGTCTCCTCGGTCGCGGTCGCCTTGGTGCCGTCGAGCATGAGCGCGGTGCCCTCGTCGCCGACGTCGAGGATCTTCGTCCGCGCCTTGGCGACGTCCTGGTCGTTCTGCGGCAGCGCGAGCGTGCCCGTCAGCCTGGGGGCGTAGACGGGGCTGGCGACGATCGCGCCGCGGAAGACGATGTTGACGCAGTCCTTGTCGGTCGCCACGTAGACGCGGAAGAGCTCCGCGGGCGTGCCGCCGGCCCAGTCGAGCGGGCCGCCCGCGTTGCCGCCGAAGACGAACGCCGGCGTCAGCTCGTGCGCCTTGCCGCCGCCCGTGGTGTCGATCGTGGTCGAGACGGTGGCGACGGGGGCGAGCAGGCCGAGCGAGAGCGGCGGCTGCACGTTCGTGTAGGTCGGGCTCCAGGGGCCGAAGCTCGTCGCCGGCAGCCCGCTCGCGACCGAGCCGTAGACCGAGCGGATGGCGCGGACGCGATACGAGATGCTCGCTGTCCACGCGGAGCTCCGGTGCAGGAGGTAGAGATCGCGCGCGTCCGCCACGTTCGTCGTGGTCGAGAAGACCTTCTTCGCGCCGATCATCCAGACCTCGTAGCGGGTCGCCCCGTCCACCGGAGTCCAGCGCATCAGGCCGGGGTAGCCGGTCGGCTGGTCGGCGGGGACGTCGGCCCAGCGGATGTTGAAGCCGAACGGGGTGCTCCAGCGCGTCGGGCCGTCCTTCGTGACCGCGCGGACGTGGGCGTAGAGCGCGTAGGGGTTGCCGGTGATCCAGGGCAGGGCGACGTCGAGCGCGATCGCCGGCGTCTTCAGTGTGTCGTAGACGCTCGCCGTCGTCGTGGCGGCCGCCGTCCCGGAGCTCGTGCCGGTCGAGCCGCCCGAGGCCGTCCCGGCCGATGCGTCGGGGACCTCGTCGCGGACGTTCGTCCAGACGAGCGAGCTGCCGGTGAAGCGGGTGCTCGTGGCGAGCTCGAACTCGTAGCGGAGGGCGCCCTTGACCGGCGTCCACGCGAAGGCGGGCGTGCGCGAGAACTCGTGGGAGGTGCGCTCGTCGGGGCGGAGCAGGAACGCCTTCAGGCTCCCCGGTGCGACCGGCACCGCAACGTCCACATGCGCCAGCGCGGTCGCGGGGAACGCGAGCACGGCGAGGCAGACGACGGCGAGGCGGGCGAAACGGGTCACAAGGAGGTTGTCGGCGGGGCGGGGCGCCCAGCCGTCCCTCAGATGGGGGATACCAGCGGCTCGAGCAGCCGGCCGGCGGCCAGCACGAGGTCGTCCCGGCCCGAGCGGGCGGCCAGCTGCACCGAGGCAGGGGCGTCGTGCTCTGCCGGACCGCACGGGAGCGCGAGGGCGGCCCAGCCGAGCGCGGAGAACGGATACGTGAAGCGGATCAGCGCCTCGCGGACGTCCAGGTCGCCGACCCCGCCGGCGCCGAGAAGTGGTGCGACGACGGGGAGCGTCGGGGTCACCAGCAGGTCGAGCCCGGCGCACGCGTCCTCGACACGCTCCCGGTACTCGGCGCGCAGGCGGATCGCGCGCTCGACCTCGGCGTCGCGGACGGCGAGGCAGCGCTCCACCTTGATCCGGACGTCCTCCCCGTAGAGGTCGGCGTTCTCGGCGAAGAGCTCGCGGTGGACGTCGGCGACCTCGCGCATGAAGGCGGCGTAGCTGTCGGCGGCGGGGAAGGGCAGCTCCACGGCGCGCCGGTCCGGGAAGTGGGCGGCGGCGGCCTCGACGCGGGCGCGGACGAGCGGGTCGGCGCCCTCCGTCCAGGCGACGCCGACGCAGAGCTCGTCCACCGAGCCGAGCTCGAGCGGGGCCCAGCCGGGGACGAGCTGCCCGAGCAGCTCCTCGCAGGCCGCCACCGTCGTCGCCATCGGCCCGGCGACGTCGAAGCTTGCCGCGAGAGGCCAGCAACCGTCGACGGGGACGAGGCCGTGGGTCGGCTTGTGCCCGACGACACCGCAGCAGGCGGCGGGGATCCGGATCGACCCGGCCGAGTCGGTCCCGAGCGCGGCGTCGGCGAGCCCGGCTGCGAGTGCGGCCGCCGAGCCGCCGCTCGAGCCCCCGGCGACGCGCCCCGGAGCTGCCGGGTTCGGGACGGCGCCGAAGTGCGGGTTCTCGGAGGTCGTCCCGTAGGCGAACTCGTGCAGGTTCGTCTTCCCGTTCACGGTCCACCCGGCCGTCTCGAGCAGCGCGACCGCGGCGGCCGTCCGCTCCGGCACGTGCCCGGCGAAGAGCGTCGAGCCGTAAGTCGTCTCCAGCCCGGCCGTGTCGAAGAGGTCTTTGACGGCGAGGCGCCGCTCCTCGGGGAGCGCCTCCGGCCGGGCGAGGAAGATCCCCTCGGCGCTCATCGAGCGAGGACTTTGTGTTTCAGAAACACAAGCTCAGTTCGGCTCGGTTGCGCTGTTGCGGACGAGCTTGTGTTCCTGGAACACAAGGTTCGCCAGGTCCGGCTCCGACGGGCCCCGATCAGTCGAGGGCCAGATAGAGCAGCGCGATCCCGACGGTGCCGGCGAAGAGGAGCACGAAGACGCCGAAGAGCGCCCACCCGAGGACGAGGTTCTTGCGCTGCTGCTCGGGGGTCAGGTCGAGAGGGTCGTGTTCCATCTAGAGCACCACCGGGTTCAGGGCCGCCGCCACGAAGAGCAGGGCCAGGTAGAGGAGCGAGTAGTGGAAGAGGACGCCGGCGTTGTGGCGGGTCGGCGCGCGCCGGAGCTGCCAGGCGAGCCAGAGAAAGATCCCGCCGAGGAGGGCCGCCGCGACGGAGTAGACCGGGCCGAGCCAGAAGCCGACGGCGAGCGTGAAGCCGACGAGCACGACCGAGTAGGCGACGATCTGCCGGGTCGTCTCCTCGTCGCCGTGGACGACCGGGAGCATCGGCACCTTCGCCGCGGCGTAGTTCTCCTTGATCAGGAGCGCCAGCGCCCAGAAGTGGGGCGGCGTCCAGAGGAAGACGATCAGGAAGAGCCAGAGCGCCGGCAACGCGAGGTTCCCTGAGGCGGCCGCGTAGCCGACGAGCGGCGGGACCGCGCCGGCGGCGCCGCCGATCACGATGTTCTGCGTCGTCGAGCGCTTCAGCCAGCGCGTGTAGACGACCACGTAGAAGAGGTTGCCGACGAGCGCGAGGGCCGCGGTCAGCACGTTGACGGTGCTCGCGAGCAGGACGAAGGAGAGCGCGGAGAGGACGAGCCCGAACTCGAGCGCGCGCACCGGCGGGACGCGGCCGGCGGCGACCGGGCGCTTCTCGGTCCGCTTCCCCATCAGCCGGTCGATGTCCCGGTCGAGCAGGTGGTTGAGAGCGCTGGCGCCCCCGCAAGCGAGGGCGAGCCCGGTCATCGCGGCGGCGAACGAGCCCCAGGCCGGGACGCCCTCGGCGCCGACGAACATCCCCGCGGCGCCGGTGACGAGGAGCAACGACATGATCCGCGGCTTCGTCAGCGTCACGTAGTCGCGCCACGGCCCGCCCGCGACGGGCTCGCCGCGGAAGGCGAGCGCCGAGGAGACGAGCGCGGCGGCGAGGGCGGCGGCCGCGAGGGCGACGTGGAGCCCGGGGACGGTGACCGCGGCGGCGGCGCCGAAGAGCACCAGCGCCGCGAGCGCCCCCGGCAGGAGCTGCCGGTACGAGATCCAGGCCGCGACCGCGACGGCGAGGAGCGGTGGCAGCGCGAGCGCCGAGAGGAGGCTGTGGGTCGTGCCCGGCCCGACGGTGCCCGAGACGACCGCGACGAGGGTGGCGGCGGCGCCCGCGAGCGCGCCGAGGCGCAGCCAGGGTCCGGGGGCGGCCGGCGTGCGGAGGGAGGCGTCGTTAGAGTGCACCGCGCTCCCGGAGCCGGCGCCGGATGTCCCAGAGCGGGCGGGCGCTCGTCACGTAGGGGACGGTCTCGAAGTTCCAGGGGGGCGGCGGCGAGCTCGTGTACCACTCGAGTGTGTCCGCGTGCCACGGGTCGTTACCGGCGACCTTGCCCCGCGTCCGTGAGCGGATCACGTTGACGAGGAGGACGAGGATCCCCACGCCCATCACGTACGAGCCGATCGACGAGATCAGGTTGTAGGCCTGCCAGAGCCCGTCGTCGCGATACGAGTAGACCCGCCGCGGCATCCCGAGCAGCCCGAGCAGGTGCTGCGGGAAGAAGGTGACGTTGAAGCCGACGAAGACGAGCCAGAAGGTCAGCTTCCCGAGCTTCTCGTCCAGGTGGCGCCCGAAGAACTTCGGCCACCAGTAGTGGAGGCCGCCGAAGATCGCGAGCATCGAGCCGCCGAAGAGGACGTAGTGGAAGTGGGCGACGATGTAGTAGGTGTCGTGCACCTGCCAGTCGATCGGGAACGCGGCCATGAAGATCCCGGTGAGGCCGCCGATCGTGAAGACGGAGAGGAAGCCGAGCGC
>JBBQHQ010000007.1:0-37681 GCA_038324115.1 Gaiellales bacterium | reverse complement strand
AGGATCACCCGGATGTGGTCGAGGAAGCGGTCGCAGAGGTTTGCGGCACCGCCGTTGACGGCGACGTAGAGGGCGCGGGAAAGCTGGAACTGGTGCCGGTACGCGGCGTCCCACGTCCAGGCGGTCCCGACCTGGTGCAGCCAGCCGAGGGCGACGCCTGGCCGACCCGCGGCGAGCGGATCCCCGGCCGCGACTCCGAGACACGAGAGCGTCAACTGCTCCTGGCAGCGGAAGTAGGCCCACGCGGTGTAGAGCACCTCGTTCGCGATCCCGATCCGGATCAGGTTCCGGCCCGCCGCGGTCCCCGCCGACTCGAGCGAGTAGCCCCGGAGGATGTCGAGGGTCGCCGCGTCGAGGCTCCCCGTCAGGTACCCCGCGAGCAAGTTCTTGCGCGTGTTGAAGTCGGCCGACGAGACCGTCGTGGGCAGCGCGGCCAGGGCGAAGATGGCATGAGCCGCTGCCCCCGTGAGGTCGAGCTTGCCGCGGGCCCAGACGATCTCGGTCGCCAGGGTGTGGATCTCGGTGTGGGTGGCACAGCCGTCCTCGTCGCACTCGCCGCCGGCGGCCTCGACGACGTCCGTGGCCCGGAGGATCGGGGTGTAGCCGTCGCTGCCGGTGACCCCGGTGTAGGAGACGAGCGTCGAGCCCGCGAGCGACGAGGCGGCCCTGGTCGACTCGGTCTCGAGCACGAGCTCCCGCCCTCCCTGCGCGTAGGCGAAGCCGGGCGAGATCCGCACCGTCCCGCCGTCGACGGAGCCGGACAGGCCGCAGGCGACGCCGAAGCCGAAGAAGAGGCGGGCGTGGGCCGTCGAGCGGCTGTAGAGGAAGTCGCGGA
This sequence comes from Gaiellales bacterium, assembly GCA_038324115.1. Lineage (GTDB taxonomy): Bacteria > Actinomycetota > Thermoleophilia > Gaiellales > Gaiellaceae > Gaiellasilicea. The sequence goes on along the minus strand of JBBQHQ010000007.1, from coordinate 36,846 downwards.
GGAGGTTGAGGTCGTTGTGACTCAGCACCTGACCTTCCTTGAACTCCGGATAGCGGAACTGCCATGCGTGCACGGTCGGGCCTCCTTCTCACTCCTCGGGACGAACGCCGGTGCCGGGCAGCCGGCCCTGGCCGAGACGGTTGGGCGGAATCGGATCGACGGTCTCGCCGCGGAGGTGGATCCCGTCCTCCTCCGGCGTGTAGCCGGCCAACTCCTCGAGCACGGCGCGCATCTGGACGGCGTCCGTGGGCTGCCAGTCGACCTCGGGATCGACCCAGCAGAGCGTGCCCAGGAGATGAGCGGGCAGCCAGTCTCGGACGAACTCGGCTGCCTCCCGCCGGCGCCGATAGTCGTCGAAGGCGGCCGTGCGCGGGACGAGGAGCGTCACCCGCAGGGCACTCGGGTCGGGATCGTCCGGGTCGGGTGGCGCCGTGCCGTAGGTGTCCGAGGCAGACCGGTACTTGAAGTGCTCGAGGAGGACGGGCCGCACGGCCGGGGTGTCGAGGTCGAACGCGAAGCTGAACCAGTCGACGAAGCCCTGCGGCGTGCCCCGCCGGCGGAAGAGCCGGGCGGCCCGGAGCGCGAACGCACGCCCCTTCGCGCGGAGCGCGTCGAGCGACGCCTCGTCGTCGGCCGCCAGCCAGGAGCCGGGAAGCGCGAACCCGAACCACGAGGCGAGCTCCTCCAGCAGCGCGAGCTCGCGCCCTGCCCCGGCGCCGGCGGCGTCGAGCCCCGGCGGCTGGACGCTCGCGGCCGCAGGCGAAAGCCAGGTGGTCACGTCCTCGAGCTGAGCGACGTAGGCCCGGTAGAGCGCATCGACGAGCGAGAGGTAGCCCGTCAGCTCGTCCCAGGACTGGATGTCCTCCTGGTAGACGGCAGGGAGATGCTCGGCGATCGGACGGTAGAGCGGGCTCTCAGTCACCACACTCCCTCCGCTGCACGACCGCGACGCAGAGACAGGTGTCCGCGAGCCGCGGCACGGAGAAGCGCTCGAGCTCGACCTGGTCGCGCTGCCAAGGGCCGGTGCCCACCTTGCGAACGCCGAGCAGCTCGACGCCCGCCACCCCGGGAATCGCCTGGAGGAGCTGGGCGACCTCGGTAACGCGGATCGGCTCGCCCGGCCGCCAACCCGACTCGCGCTCGACGCCGTCCGGGTCCGCCAGGAACTCCGCCAGCGCGGCCGGGGGCGGGAGCGGGCCTTCCAACTCGTCTGGACAGACAAGTCGCCGGACGATCGGCGGCGCCGGAGCGAGGTCCGGCGGCAGCAGGCGCGCAGCCGAGAGGAAAGCTCCCAGACGCGCCCCGGCCTCGGCGCGAATGACGGCCTCGCTCCCGCTCGGCTCGATCTCGAGCGTCGCTTCGACCTCGACGGGGACGGTCACGACGCGCGCGACGCAGAGCTCGTCCCCGAGCAGGCGCCGCGGCGATGCTGCTCCGACGGTCGCCCGGTGATCGACGAGACCGCCGGCCGCATCGACCTCCGCCCGCCCGAGCACCCGACGGAGGAGGGACCGGAGGAATGTGGACGGGGGCTCGCTCGCAACGGGCTCGACGACGATCGTGAGCGCGCCCACCCGGTAGGGCCGAGCGGTCGTCTGCGCCGTCCCGTTCCACCGGCGTCCGACCGCGAGCCCCGGCACGAGCCACGCGCGGGCCACCTCGGCGTCGCTCTGGAAGAGCCGGACGTAGTCGCCCGCCGTGACGGGCTCGCAGGTGCGGACCTGAAGCGGATGCGGCGGCCACAGGGTCGTCTCCCCGCCCGGCTCCCGCTCCCACGTCTCGGCGGGCACCGGCGGGCAGGGAACGACCGAGAGAGCCGTCCTGTCGAAGCCGAGGGCGGCGAGGGCCGCGGCGACCGCGCTCGCCGGATCGGCCGCCCCCCGGACGGCGTCGACGGCCGCGCGGATCTGGTCCGGCCGCTCGCGCAGGCGCCTCACGAGCGCGCGGCGCCTCGCGCGGACGACGAGGTCGGCGATCTCTTCCGGCCACAACTCGGCCCCGTCCAGCGCGGCGGCGAGCGCCGCGTCGGGGTCGGCGCTCCCCTCCAGCGCCGCTGCGACCGCGTCGGCGCGGTCGAGCGCGAGCCGGAGGACGTGGGGCTCGCGCACGAGGCGGATCGCTCCCGCGGCCGCGCGTGCGTCGAGCCCGGTCGCCGCCCGGACCGCGGTGACCGCCCGCGTCCTGGACGGGCTCGAGGCGATCGCGGCGAGGATCGCGCTCCGCTGCGTCTCGAGGGCCGACTCCAGCGCGGCCCGGGCCGAGTCCGGCAGCACGGCGCCGCGCCACTGCACGGCCGCCTCCGCGGGCCAGGCCTCCCAGCGGCGGTCGTCCGTGCGGAAGTGGAGGTCGGCGAGCGCCCAGAGGGCGGCCTCGAGGAGGGTGATCCCGGGATCGTGGGTGTTGTGGTCGGTCCACGCCCCTCCGGGGTCGAGCGACGTGGCCGCCCGGCCGGCCTGCTCCTGGACTGTCGTCAGGGCGCTCCTGAGCAGCTCTTCGAAGCCCGTCGAGGTGTCGGTGAGCTGGATCGTGTCGGGAACGGGGCTCACAGCGACGTCACCGGTCTGAGCACGTGCACGAGCCCCGAGGCGACGGCTCCGCGGCACGCATCGACGTCGACCCGCTCCAGCCCGGCGAGCGCGCCGCCGAAGTCCACGCTCGTGACGAAGTCGACCGCCGGATGATCCTCGAGCGCCTTGACGACCTCCGAGCGGTAGAGGGGCCGGCCCAGCTCACGGGCGCGCTCGCTCCGCGCGGCGCCGAGGCCGCCCAGGGCGGCGGCATCGGCCTCGGCCCCGGGGGGCGCGAGCCCAAGCGGGTGAAGGAAGCCCCGGAGGTGCCGCTCGGCCTCCCGGATCGCCGCGCCGCCAGGGAGCCCACGGCGCAGGTGGACGGTCGCGGAGACGGAGACCTCCACGTAGATCGGGCAGAGCACCGCAACCCGGAGGTGCGGCGTCCCGCGTTCCTGGAGGAACGACTCGATCTGCGCTGCGAGGAGCACCGTCGGCACGGGGAGCCGGTCGGCGGCGTCGGGGACGGTGACGAGCGAGAGCCAGCCCGGTGCGCAGTCGGACGAGCGGGAATGGTGCGGCAGCCCCCGGCAGAGGGCGACCTCCGGGAAGCCCGAGCGGACGAGCTCCTCGGCGTCCCAGAGCGTGATCACCCGGTTGCGGTGGCGGAGGAGCGCCGAGGAGCGGGCGAAGAAGGCTCGGGTTGGCTCGGGCCCCCGTCCGCCGAACGAGGGCAGCGGGTTGACGACCGACTTGACCCCCGGGACCGCAACCCGGAGCTTCGCCGCCGCACCGGGCTCGAGTCTCGCAGCGGGCGTCACGTCGTCCACCTCGGCCCCCTCCGGGAACCGGTAGCGCGCCTCGACGGCGTCCGTGCGGATCCCGCGGATGCGGCCCGCGATCTCGGGGGCGCTCGAGACTGCGCGCAGCCAGCGCCCCGATCCCTCGGCCACGTCGGCGGCTCCCGGCGCCCAGTCGATCGGGGCGGCGAAGCGGAGGATCCCGCTCATCCGGAGCCCGAGCGTGCCGTCCACGGCCTCGAGCTGCTTCCAGGTGCCGCCCGGACCGAGGTACTCCCAGGCGAACGACGCGTCCTCGGGCGGAGCCGTGCAGCCCGCCGCCTCGGCGACGTCGAGGTAGAGCGCCACGAGCTCTCCCTCAGGCACGCCCTCGAGGCCGATCGTCAGCGTGCCCGCCGCCTCTTCCTCGACGAACGGCGCCACGAGCGGGCCGAGACCCACCTCGCGCGGAGCCTCCAGCCCGTTCCGGGCGAGGAGGAGAGGCCCGCCGGCGTCGCGGCTCGAGCGGGCGATCGTCGTGTAGGTGAGGCGGGCCGAGGTCAGCACAGGGGCGACCGGCCGGGTGGCGGCGGCGATCGTCCCCGCATCCGCGTTCGAGATGCCGGCCGCGATCTTCGAGAGGACCGTCGCGTTGTGGAGCAGGCGGAGCTCGAATCCGTCCCAGCCGAAGTCGCCCGCCCGGAGCCGCGCCCGGATGAACCGACCCGGGACGCCCCCCACCTCGCTGACCGCTGAGACCGGAACGCCCCCGGGCACCGTCAGCGGAGCCGACATGAGCCGGAGCGTCGAGGCCAGCTCGGTCCAGCCGCTCGCCGCACGGCGCTCCCAGACGACGCGGCCGGTCAGCGCGGTGGCCGCGATCGTCCCGTCGGTACGAGCGACCGGGATCGCGTCGGGCGAGTTTCGGACGACCACGGTCGTGCCCTCCCCTTCCAGCACCACCGAGAGCGACGCGAGGTTCTTCCCCAGCACCTCGTCCGAGCGGAGGTAGAAGGCGTCGTTGCGGCGGGGCGCCGGGCCGAAGGGCTCGAACTCCTTCGTCAGGTCGAGCACACCCTCGTTGGCGAACGCGGCCTCGGGGAGCGCGGCGGTGGCCGAGACGGTCAAGGTCAGCGTCTCGAAGCGGAACGCGAAGCCGCGATCGCGCGCGAAGCCGGCCGCCTCGTCGTGGGGGAAGCGCGCCCGCACGTGCGTCCGCTCGTGCCCGCCGAGGGGGAAGGGGCCCGTGCCCGAAGGGAGACCCACCGTCACCCTGACCCCCGTCCCGAGCGCGACCGCCGCCCCCGAGGCGGTGACGTAGCCGGCCGGAGTCGACGCCTCCCAGACGAGCGAGCCGAGGAAGGCCTGGACGTCGGCGGGCGTGAGGGCCGTGTCCGCGAAGCGCGCCGACCCGAAGACGAGCGTCGCGGTCGCGCCGCCGGCGGCCCTGAGGTCCTCCGAGGCGATGTAGAGCTCGTGCTCCCCGACGGAGTCAGTTGGCGCCCCGAACGGCTCGTACGGCTCCTCGGGTGCCGACGCTGCCTCGCCCGAGCGGCGCACCGCCACGTCACCGCCCACCAGCACGCGCTCGGCGTGCGCGCCCAGCACCCGGGCGCCGAGCACGGTGAGCGCGTCCGTCGTCTCGTAGAGCCTGTCTCCCCGCGCTCCCTTGCCGGCCTTGACGACGGCCCCCTTCGGCAACGTTGCCGGCAGCCGGCGGGGGTCACCCTCGACGACGAGGACGACCCGGTCTGCGACGGGCCGGAGGCGGCGGATCCCGAGCTGCTGCTGCACGTACCAGTCCCGCGCCTCGGCCGGCAGCTCGTCGAAGCGGCCGACGAGCCCCGCGTGCAGGCGGGCGAGGGCGAGCAGGAGCGACTGCGACGCCTCGCTGGGATCGCGCAGCCCGCCGCCCGAGAAGAGCAAGTCGGCCCAGGTTCCGGCGGCGAGCTCACCCGGCGCCTGTGTGTCGTCGGCGAAGCCGGCCAGCTGGCGGAGGATCTCGTCGGCGGTCCGCCCGTCGGGACGGTAGAGAGCCCTCATCCGCTCTCCCGCTGCTGCAGGTAGAACGGGAAGACGAGGCTCTGCCGCGGCCGGTGCTCGTCGAGGCGGTAGTCGACGACGACGTCGATCCGCGCCTCGTCGTCCTCCGGCAGCTCGGCGGAGATGCGCTCGACCCGGATCCTCGGCTCGTGCCGGATCAGCGCGATTCGGACGTCCTCCTGGAGCCGCAGCTGCGTCTCGGGAGAGCGGGCCGCGAAGACGTACCGGTCGACCCCGGCGCCGTAGCCGGGCCGCATCACCCGCTCGTCCGGGGCCGTCCGGAGCAGGAGCAGGATCGCCTCCCGCACGTCGTCCTCCGCCTCGACGAGGCCGACCGATCCTGCGGCGGACCAGCGGACGGGAAAGCCCCACCCCCGGCCGAGATGCTCCAGCGGCTGCGGAGCAAGCTCGCTCATCCGATCATCACCGTCGGGGAGCCGACGGCGATCGACGCGCCGCAGATCGCGGAGTCCCCGCTTCGAAGCGCCGGCCGGCCGGAGATCATCACCGTCGCGCTCCCCGAGGGGAAGGCGGACACCGGCAGATGGCCGGTGTTCGGCGGGATCACGCACGCGTGCATGTCGCCCACGACCGCGGCGGGCATGCTGCCGATCAGCACGGTCGCGACGCCGGGGCCCGTGACGGTCCCGCCGTGGGCGGTCGTGTCGCCGACGCGGGCCGCCATCGCCATCAGTTGATGTTCACGAGGGCCCCGTTCAGGCCCAGGGTCGCGGACGCCTTCAGGTCGAGGGTGGCGGAGGACTCGATCTTCGCGCCCGCCGACGCCTTCGCCTCGAACTCGAGGCCCTCGATCGCGACCTTGCCGCTCGCCGCTTTCAGGGTGAGGTCGCCGCTCGCCGCCTCGAGCGCGATCCCCGCCGAGCTCATCGTCAGCGTGTTCCCACCTGCGTCCGTGAGCTCGATCTTCTCGGAGCCGCTCGTGTCGTCGAGGATCAGCGTCTGGCCGGCCGCCGTCTCCACCCTGACGAGCGGGGCACTGTCGCCGTCGTCGAAGGTCAGCTTGTGGCCCGAGCGCGAGACGAGCGCCCTCACGTCGTTCTTGGCCGCGTCCAGCGACTCGGGGGGCGCGTGCGAGCCGTTCCAGAGCGAGCCGAGCACGACGGGGTAGCGGAGGTCGCCCCCGAGGAACCCGACCACGACCTCGTCGCCGACCTCGGGAATGAAGAAGAAGCCGCGGTCCGGGCCGGCGGCGGGCAGCGCCAGCCTGGCCCAGACGCTGTCGACGTCGGGATCGAGCCACGGGAAGCGCACCCGGACACGGCCCCACGCGTCCGGGTCGTCGATGTCGTCGACGACGCCGACCGCGAGCCCGGGCGGCCGCGGTGGTGGCGTCGGCCGGAGGGCCGGTGGGATCCCCAGCTGGAGCTCGGTCGTGTAGCCGGCCGCGTCGTAGACGTGGCGGGCGGCGCCGATGTAGTACTCGCCCCCGAGGGCGTCTCCGACCCGGTCGACGGCCAGCACGGAGTCGATCCGGAGCGTGGGATCTCCGAGCAGCCGGCCGGTCCCCGAGCCGTGCGCGAGGGCGGCCGCACGCATGCGGCCCTGCGCAACCAGCCCGAGCTCGTCGGGCGCGACCGTGCCCGAGGCGGGGATCCGCTCGGCGAGCCCCGCCCAGCCCGCTTGCCCGAGGTCGGCGTCGAGCGCGGGGCGGGCCCCGGTGGCGACCCCCGCGTCGCCAGGCGCAGCCTCGGCGTCCGCCGACTCGAGCGCGGCCGGGTCCCACCCGGTCGCGGTCGCGCTCTCCGGCTGCCCGGCGAGATCCCGCCTGAGGGAGAGCTCGAGGACGTCTTCCGTCCACTGAACCGTCCGGACAGCCGCCGCCGAAGAGGCCGGCGTCTTGAAGACGAGCGAGTCGCCCCGCACGTAGAGCGCCATCCCGAGCGTCTCGGCGCGGCCGCGCAGGTACTCCCAGTCGGTCGTCGCGCCCTGGACGACGAACGGCTGCTGCGCCCCGGCCTCGGCATCCGCCTGCAGACCCGCGTCGGCGGCGATCGTTCCGACGACGTCGCCGTCGGCCGCGTCCTCCGCGACCCGGCTCCGCCGCGCGCCGGCGAGCAACACGCCCTTGCAGCGGCAGCCGACCTCGAGCACCGGTTGGCGCCGGTCGTTGAACGCGCCGGCGAGCTCGACCACGACCCCGGCGAAGACGGTCTCGAGCTCGCCGTTGTAGCCGAGCTGGACCTCGACCTCCGCGCCGGCGACGAACGGCCCGTCCTCCGAGTGGGTCACGGCCTGCGTGTCGTCGCTCCAGTTCCGGAGCAGGATCGAGGCGCGCGCGAGCTTCCCCACCTCCTCGTGGACGTCGATCCGGATCACGTCGTCGCGCACGAGCGGAGCGAGCTCGGTGCCGCCGACCTTGATCAGGAACTCCGGCAGGTCCGGCGCCGGCATCTAGCGCGCCTTTCGCGGGAGCAAGAGCGCTGTCCCCGGCACGAGCGAGCGGGGGTTCTCGAGCCCGTTGGCCCGGGCGAGCTCGCGCCAGTAGCGGACGTCGCCGTAGGCGCGCTGCGCGATCAGGTCGAGGGACTCGCCCTCCTGCACGTGCCAGACCCGGCGCAGGTCGGGGGAGGTGCGGTTCTCGATCGCCCGCCGGTCGTCGGGATCGAGCACCTCCTCGAACGTGGCCTGCACCTTGGCCCGGATCGGCTCGCCGGAGCGCGCGAAGAGGGTGAACGCCACCGCGGCGGACTTGAGGTAGCACTGGAAGTAGAGGCCGCCCTCCTGGCCGCCCCAGACGAGCCGGACGAATCGCGGCCGGTGCCCGTCGCCCTCGTAGCGGAGCAGGGCCAGCACCCGGTCGACGTCGGGCCGGATCGAGCCCGTCTTCCCGGCGGCGCCGGTCCCGTCGAAGAAGAGCGAAAGCGCCAGCTGGTCGGGATTGCCCGCGCGGAACGAGCTCGTCGGCCGGCTGTTCCCTTGCGCCTGGGTCTGGTTCCAGAGATTCGAGCGCGTGAGCGTGTACTCGGAGGGGTTGAAGAGGACGCTGAAGGACCCGTCCGCCTGCTGGAACTTCTGGTCGCTGAAGATGTCGATGCGCAGCTTCGGGGGCGCCGTCTCGGTCGCGGTCGTGGACATCAGTCCTCCCACGCCCGCCGCAGGTGCTCGAGCACCCGCTCGGTCGCTGCGCGCGCGACCCGCTCGACGAGCGCCTCCTCGTCGGGAGCGGTGCCGGCCGCGGCGGCGGGCGCCGACGCGTCGGGCTCGAGCACGACCTCGGTCGTGACCTCGCGGATCGTCACGGGCATGGTCTGCCTCCCCCTTCCTCACTGCTCGACGAGCCGGAGGCCGCGGTGGACGAGCTCGAGCGTCTCGAAGGCGACACCGGCGCTGAGCGAGTTCAGCTCGGGCCCCGTCCACTTGACCGGATAGCCCCCGGTGAAGCTCCAGACCCGAACCGCCTTCTGGGCGTCGTCCTGGATCGTCAGGAGCTCGACCTGGCCGTCGCGGGGCTCGACCTTCCCCTCGTCCTGGTACTGGGCGAACCAGTCCCAGAGGTCTGAGCTGACGGTGATCCCCCGCTTGAGGACGAGGTTCGGCACGGCGCCGACGGTCGGGAGCTTGTGCACGAACCCGTTCTCGCCCCCCTCGTGGTAGTCCTCGGTCGTCACCTCGCGGGAGAGCCCCGTGCACTCGCTGCAGTCGACGAGCGCGTCCTCCCCGACCGAGAGCCGGAAGTGGACGTTCAGGAACGGGTCGGCGGTGCGCGTCACGGCCTACTGGGCGCTCACGGTCAGGCCCTCGTGGGCGAACTCGAGCGTCTCGACCGCGATCTCGTTCCCGGTCGCGTTCAGGCTGGGCCCCTCGACCTTCACCGGCCAGGCCTGCTGGATCTCCCAGCTCATCACCGGCTTGTGCTCCTCGTTCAGGAGGCTGATGGTCACGGTCCGCCGCTGCACGGTCCCGGACTGGATCGTGTTCCACCACTCCCAGAAGCCGTTCTCCTTCGCGACGATCCCCCGCTTCAGGGTGACGTTGCCGTACTTCCGGAGCCCGGGGATCTTGCTCACGGTCAGGGTGATGTCGGCGCCGCCCCGGTACTCGATCGGTTCGCTCTCGAGCGTCAGGCCGCTGACCTCGGAGAAGTTGACGGTGTTGTTGGAGTCGCCCCAGCTCACCTGGAAGTGGAGAGCGGGCAACGGATAGATCGGCTCGGACATCGGTGCTCCTCCTTACTCGGTGAGCCGCTTGTGGCTGATCTGGAAGACGACGAACTCGGCCGGCTTGGACGCCACGACCCCGATCTCGATGATCAGGTAGCCGAGGTCGATGTCCGTCTCGGTCATGGTCTGGCCCAGCCCGACGCGCACCCGGTACGCCTGCTCGGGCGACGTGCCGAGCAGGCCGCCCTGCCGCCAGATCCCGTTGAGGAAGTTCTCGACGGAGACCCGGACGCGGAGCCAGGTCGTCTCGTTGTTCGGCTCGAAGACGACCCACTGGGTCGAGCGCTCGATCGAGTTCTCGAGGAAGAGGAAGAGCCGGCGCACGTTGACGTAGCGCCACTGGGTGTCGTCCGTTGCGTTCCGCGCGCCCCAGACCCGGATCCCCCGGCCGCGGAACGCCCGCAGCAGGTTGACGCCGCCCGGGTTGAGCAGATCCTGCCGTCGCTGGGTGAAGTCGTTCCGGAGGCCCACGATCCCCTTCACCTGCTCGTTGGCCGGCGCCTTCCAGACGCCGCGCTCCACGTCCGTGCGGGCGAACACGCCCATCACGAAGCCGCTCGGCGGGATGTCGACCGTCCGCGCAAGCGCCTGGCGGCGGGGGTTGATCATCCGCACCCAGGGGGCGTAGGTCGCCGCGTAGGTGCTCGCGATCGTATTCAGCCGCCAGTCGAGCAGCTCCGGGTCCTCGTCGTCCGCGAACGGCGGCAGGTCGACGACGGCGAAGCGCTTGAACGCCTCGCAGTGCGCCACGAGCCCGTTCAGGACGGCGGCCCGGTCGAGATCGTCGTCGAGTTGGAGGGCGTCGGGACAGGCGACCATCGCGGGCTCCTGCTGCTTCTCCAGCTGCTCGAGCCCGAGCCGGAAGCGCTCCGGGTCGAGGTCGCCGCGGCTGCCGGTCCCGGTCTGGAGCAGCCGGGCCGGGTACGCCGCGCTCGTCGTCAGCGCAGTCGTCGCCGTCCTCGGCTCGACCTGGATCAAGCGCGAGACGTCGTTCACGATCTCGTCGCGCCCGTAGTAGCTCGGGTGGTCGGGATTGAGCGAGAGGCCGCCGAAGAGCTCGGTCTGCACCTCCCCGCCCGGCGCCCGGTACGACGCCTCGATCGCGAACCGGACGGTCTCGATCACGGTCGGCTGCCAGGCCCGGATCTGCCACGACGTCCCGCCGACGCCGCCTGGGTTGGCCGCGAAGACGATCCGATAGGTGTTCTGCGGGATCCCGGCCGGGGTCTGCACCTGGCTGACCCGCGCCCTGTTGGAGCCGCTGAACTCGATCCAATCGCCCTCCCTCGGGCGCACCGGGCCGCTCGCGACGAGCGGGATCGTGGCCGCCGGGACGGACGTCGCCGACGCATACTGGCCGCGCGCGGTCGCCGGGATCGTCCAGCCCGACGCCGTCCGCGTCACGTCCTGGTTGCCGCCGGTCGTGCCCGACGCCGGTGCGAGCCGGAGGACGCCGCCCGTGGGAACGAACTCGAAGCGCGCGAGCGCCGCCTCGAGGTCGGACGCGGCGGCGCCGGTCGGCAGCTCGAGCGGCGGCGAGAGCGCCTCGGAGTACGCCGTCAGGGACGCCCTGAGGCTGACCGTGACCGGGCCCGCCGCGATCGCGGTCCCGAACGAGAACTGGCTCGTCCCCCCGTCCCAGATCCCTGCGACTCCACCTTCGGAGACCACGCCGATGACGTCCGCCGAGCTCGGCGCCGTCCCGGGGAAGGTCAGGTCGGTGGCTCCGCTCCCCGCGCCGACGCGGGTGATCGCGTTGCTGGACGTCCGCGTCGCCGGGACCTCGTAGACCCGCTCGGTCAGCGCATAGCCCGGGACGTCGGCATCGAACGGCGTCGCCAGCGCGAGCGCGACCCCGGCACCGACGTTCTGCGCCGTGTCGACGACGGCGTGGGCGATCGTCCCCCGTGTCGTCCGCGCCCGCAGCAGGTCATCGGCGAGGAAGCCGGAGCCGACCGCGAGCGTCGCCGCCGCGTCGCCGCTGTTTGCGCGCGCGAAGACGCGCGCGTCTTGCGCGACCGTGACCGAGTTGGCCGTCGAGCCGCTGGTGGAGACGCGCAGCTCACTCGTTCCCACCGAGTCGATTGTGGCCCGGATCCCGGCGCCGGCCGTGCTCGCATCGGCGAAGAGCACCGTCATCCCCGGCCGGAAGCCGACCGTCGTGGAAACGGCCACCGCGATGTTCGTGCCCCCACCGGTGAGGTCGACGGTCGCACCGGGTCCGGTCACCTGGGCGATCGCGAGCTCGCCGCGGCCCCCGGCCGTCTCGCGCCAGACCCGCACCGAGAGATCGGCGCCCCAGGCGCCCGGCGAGGCCGCGTGGATCGCGAACGACGGCCGTCCCGTGGCCGTCGAGGCATCGAAGACCTGCCACGCGGCCTGGCCCGCGTTGTCGGCGCGGACCATCCAGAGCGCGGTGCCGCCGTTCTGGAAGAAGCCGAAGACGCTCTCGGGCGTGTAGCTGTCGTCCGAGTAGCCACCGAAGAGCGCGAGGTAGTCGTTCCAGCTCGTCAGCCTCTTCGGCTCGAGCACCGGCCCACGGTCGGCGCGCCCGATCATCGCAGCCACGTTCGTCGGAGCGCCCGCGATCGGCTTCGGGCCCTTCGAGACCTCTTCGATGTAGACCCCTGGTGACATGTAGTTCGGCATGTCGTGCTCCCTTCTCGCGCGTCCGGCGCTATGGGACGAGGAACCGGACGCGCGTGACGGCCCGGCGGTAGTCGATGGCGACGGAGCCTCTGAGGTTGGCGCCGTCGTAGATGCTGTAGGACTGCGGCAGCCACGCCGAGGAGCCGGCGTAGCGACCGGGAACCGAGCCGCTCTCGGCGAGCGCGACGGTGTCGCCGTTCGTGCGCGCCTCGACGGTCCGGCCCGTGGCGGGTCCGCCGCTCTTCCGGACGAGGTCGATCTCCAGCCCCGCAGGCCCGGGGGCGAGGACGAGCTCGACCTCGGCGTCGGCCGGGGTGAGCGAGAGCGCTCCGACCCCCCGCACGCCGGGGCGCGCCTCGGGGAACCGCGCCGCGACCACCGGGTCGTCGACGCGGATCTCGAGCGCGGTCGTCGCCGGCCGGTTCGGGAGGTGACGGTCGAGGGTCGAGAGGACGACGTCGGCGCCGACCTTGCGCAGGCTCCACCCCGGCCAGACCGGCGGGACGAGCTCGGCGACGAAACGCTCCAGGGGCTTCCCCGTGCCGCCGTGGATCACGCGGACGTGGTGCTGGACGGCTCGCCGCTCGACCGGGACGCGCTGCATCGTCATACCGGCGCCGCCAGGTCGCGGAGCTCGCGGACGGGCATCGTGCGACCGGACTCGAGCGGCACGATCGGGGTGACGCCGACCTCGTAGAAGAGGGAGAGCCGGAGACTGTGGTTCAGCGCCGTCCAGATCCGGTTCAGCTCCTCGGTCGACATCGACCGGAGCCGGATCGTGAGCGCGTCCACGACCGGGACGAGCTCCGGCTCGAGGTCGGCAGCGGTCAGCCGCGGGCGCGCATGGAAGGCGGCGAGCACGCGCTCGAGCCGCTTCTGAGCCTCCTCGTGGTCGTCGGTCGAGAAGGTGACGAGGTAGCTCAGGAGCAGGTGGAGCGGCTGGGGCTCGAAGCCGTCGGCTGTCGGCCGGAGCCCGAGGTTGCGAAAATGGGGCGCCTCCTCGACGGCGTAGAGGAAGAGGACGAGCTTCCCGCTCGGCCACTGGGTCTCGCTGTCCGTCGGCGCGGCCGCGATTTCGACCCAGTCCATGGTGTCCGGAAAGGTGCTGAGCAGGTGACGCTTCAGCGTCCGGGAGACCGCGTCGATCAGCACGCGCCCCTCCGGGCCCTCGTCGAATGCACGACCTCGAGCAGGCGCTCCGGGGAGAGCTCGCCGAGCCGCTCGCGGGTGGGCCGAAGCTCGTAGAGCACCGTCTCGCGGCCCTCGCGGTCGATCGTGAGCACGCTCAGGCCGGGGCGCGCGGCCAGCAGCCGATCGACCCGCGCGGGCTCGAGCACCGCGGCTCCCGCGATCACGACGTCGGCGGGCCCCTCGGCCACCGACTCGTCCAGGCGGCAGGCGTCCGGCAGGTCGGCTGCAACACGCAGTCCGGGGGCCTGCGCAATCTGCTCTCGGATGATGTCGTGAAGCATCAAGGGCATGTCGACGAGGACGATCTCTACGGGATCCATTGCCTCCAACGGGGTGCGCGGATCGTCTCGCCCTGGGGCACGAAGGGGAATGGACCGGCAGGGCTCAACTTGGATCCTGGGCTGTGCCCACCTCCGCCCCGACCGGGATCCGGTCTCCGTTAGATCCGTAGCTGTGTCCGCACGGCCGCGGCGGCGTCGTCGCGGGCGGTGACCTCGAGCTTCTCGAGAATCCGGTGCACGTGGTTCTTGACCGTGGACACCTGGATCGAGAGCCGGGCGGCGATCTCCTTGTTCGAGAGGCCGGCGTCGATCAACGCGACGATCTCCAGCTCGCGTGCGGTCAGCCGGGCCTCCGGCTCGCCGCCCAGCCCGCCTGTGCGGACGAGATCGCCCGCCCGGACGAGCAGCGCCGCGGCCATCCGCGGCTCGATCGTCAGCTCGGCCCGCATCGTGGCGTGGACGGCCGCCTCGAGCTCGTCGAGCGAGGCGTCGGTGGTCACGTACCCCGATGCCCCGGCCGCAGCGCAGCGCAGGACCTCGTCGAGCTGCGCGGCGACCCCGAGGGCCAGGATCCGGGTCGAGGTCTCGGTCGAGACCACCTGCATCGCCCGGAGCGCGCCGTTCATTGCGGCGTCGCAGACGAGGAGCTCCGGCTCGAGCGCGCGCGTCCGCTCGACGGACTCGTCCGCGCTTCCGGCCAGACCGACCACGTCGACCCCGGCGCGCCGGCGCAGGGCCTCCGCGATCCCCTCGCGATAGATCCTCACCTCTGCGGCGACCAGCACCGCGATCATGCGGCGTCCCCACACGGCGGCGTGGGAAACCGGTCGGGCGAGCCGATTGGAGGCCGCAGCAGCGGATCGGTCTGGAGCACGGCGCCCCTCGGGTCGCTACTGAACCCTGAGCCTCCACCAATCTGCCCGGCTTGTCAACGGCGCCGAGACCCGCGGCTACGGCTCGAGCAACCCGTGCGCGAGCGCGTGCCGGACGAGCTCGGCGCGGCTCCCGAGCCGGAGCTTCTGCATGATGTGCGCCCGGTGCGTCTCGGCGGTGCGGACGGAGATGTAGAGCTGCTTCGCGATCTCCTGGTTCGTGTGCCCGAGCGCGAGCAGCCGGAGCACCTCGCGCTCCCGGTCGGAGAGCGGATCCTCCTCGGCCCGGCGGCGCTCCTCCGTGTCGGCCGCAACGAGCCGGGCGCCGAGCTCCGGGTGGACGTAGCGGCCACCGCCGGCGACGTCGCGGACGGCGGCGACGAGCTCCGTGTCGGCGGCTTCCTTGAGCACGTACCCGCTCGCCCCCACCGCGAAGGCTTTGCGTACGTACTGGGGATCGTCCTGCATCGAGAGCATCAGGACCTTGGTTTCCGGCCGCTCGTGGAGGAGCGTCTCGACGACGTCGAGCCCGCTGCCGTCCGGCATCACGACGTCCAGCAGGATCACGTCCGGCTTCAGCTCGCGTGCCTTGAAGACGGCGTCGCGGGCGCTGCCTGCCTCGCCGACCGGTTCGAGGTCGTCGTGGGCCGCGAGGAGCAAGGCGAGGCCGCTGCGCACCACCGCGTGGTCGTCCACGATCAGGATTCGGATGCTCACCGCGCCGGCACCTCGACGGCGATCGTGGTGCCGCCACCCGCCCGCGTCTCGAGGTCGAGCCGGCCGCCGAGCAGGGCGACGCGCTCGCGCATCCCGAGCAGGCCGAACGCGTCCTCCCGGACACCGGCCGGGTCGAACCCGCGGCCGTCGTCCTCGATCACGACCGCGACGTTCTCGCCGCGGCGGGCGAGCAGGATGCTGACCCGGGCGGCTCGTGCGTGCTTGACCACGTTCGTCAACGACTCCTGCACGATCCGGTAGAGCGCGGTCTCGACACCGGCCGGCAGGCGGCCGTCCGGCAAGTTCGGCTCGAGCTCGACGGCGATCCCGGTCTGGGCGGAGAACGACTCGGCGAGGCGCTCGACGGCCGCAACCAGCCCGAAGTCGTCGAGCGCGGCCGGCCGCAGCTCGACGGCAAGCCGCCGCACATCCTGGAGCGTCGTGACCACGAGCTCGCGCAGTGACTCGGCGGAGGCACGGGACTCAGGGCCAGTGAGCTGGGCCTCGAAGCTCTTGAGGCCGAGCAAAATCGAGGTCAGCGCCTGACCGGTCTCGTCGTGCAGCTCACGGGCGAGGCGCCCGCGCTCGAGCTCCTGTGCCTCGACGACTCGACGGAGGGCGTCGCGGGTCACCCGCTGGGAGAGGTCGGCCGCCATCGCCGCCCGCGTCGCGACGATCTCAGCCAGCCGGAGGTCGTCATTCGTGAAGCGCGCGTCCCCACCCAGCCGGTCGTGCGCCGTGATCACGCCAATCGTGCGCTCCTGCGCGATCAGCGGCACCCAGAGACCGGTCCGGGCCGCGAGGAGACGGGATTCCTCGTGCCCCATCTCCGGGTCGTCGAGGAGCGCGTCGACGCGCTCGCTTCGCCTGCGCTCGAGCACCCGGCCCGCCTTCGAGCCATCGCGAACGAGGGTCTCGCCGACCAGTTCCGCTCCGCCCTCTCCGACGGCGACGGCGATCACCAGCTTGTCGTTGTCGGTGGGTAGGAGCACGGTCACGAGCCGGGCGCCCAGAAGCTCCTGGAGCCGGCGCGCGACAAGGTCGAGCAGCCGGTCGAGGTCGGTCTCGGTGGCGAGCGCGTTCCCGACCTCGTGCAGCGACTCGAGGTGACGCGACCAGCGAGTCGCAGCCTCGTAGAGCCGCGCGTTCTCGATCGCGACGGCGGCCTGGGCGGCGAGCAGGCCCACGAGCTCCTGGTCCTCGTCGGTGAAGTCCTCGTCGCCCTCCTTCTCCGTCAGATAGAGGTTCCCGTACGCGACCCCCCGGAGGAGGATCGGCACCCCGAGGAAGGTGCGCATCTCGGGATGGTGTGCGGGAAAGCCGACGGAGCGGGGGTCCTCGCTCAGGTCATGGAGCCGGAGCGGCCGCGCGTCGCGGATCAGCGCGCCGAGGATCCCCCGGCCGCGCGGCAGCTCGCCGATTGCCGCGTGGCGGGCGGGGTCGATCCCGTGGGTGAGGAAGCGCTCGAGCCCCGAGCCCGCCTCGTCGATCACGCCCAGGGCGGCGTAGCGGGCGCCGGTCAGCTCTGCCGCGACCTCGGCGAGCCGCTGCAGGAGGGCGTCCAGCGACAGCTCCGACGTGATCGCCACGCCCGCCTCGAGGAGGGATCGGAGCCGAGTCTGCATCGGCGTGACGACATCCATGCGGCTTCCAGCCTAGCCCGTCCCCACGCCGAGCCGGACGCAGGCCTGGTTGCGGCATTTCCCGTAGACGTGCTCCGAGTGTGCGCCGATGCCGATGGCGCCGGCCGCCTGGACACTGAGCCCACTCGTGAGCAATCGCCTCCTCGCCGCCGGGACCCTTGCCGCCGTCCTCGCCGGCGTCTCGCTGCAGCTCGCGGGCGCAGGCGCAGCGGCATCGACGCTGCTCGCGCTGACCGCCGGTGCCGTCCTCCTGCCGCTGCTCTGGGGCGTGCTGCGCTCCCTGCTCGCAGGCGATGTCGGCGTGGACGCGATCGCGATCGTGGCGATTGTGGGGTCGCTCGCGCTCGGCGAGTTCCTCGCGGGCGCCGTCGTCGCGCTGATGCTCGCGGGCGGCAACGCGCTGGAGGATGCCGCCCGGCGCCGCGCGACGCGGGAGCTGACAAGCCTTGTCGCCCGGGCGCCGACGCTCGCGCGCCGCCGGAGAGGGAACACCGTCGACGTCGTTCCGGTGGGAGCGATCGAGATCGGCGACCGGATCGTCGTCCTTCCCGGCGACGTTCTCCCGGTGGACGGCCTCGTCGTGGACGGGTTCGCCGTCGTGGACGAGTCCTCGCTGACCGGAGAGCCCCTGCCGGCGACGATCGGCCCCGGCGAGCCAGTGCGCAGCGGCACCGTGAACGCGGGCGGCGCGTTCGAGCTGACCGCCGTCCGGCCCGCGGCGGAGAGCGCCTACGCCGCTCTCGTGCGGCTCGTGCGCCTGGCGGAGAGCGAACGCGCGCCGTTCGTCCGCCTCGCCGACCGATACGCAGCGTTCTTCCTGCCGGCGACCGCCCTCGTCGCGGCCGCCGCCTGGGCTGGCAGCGGCGACCCCGTCCGCGCACTCGCGGTCTTCGTCGTCGCGACCCCGTGCCCCCTGATCCTGGCTGCGCCCGTCGCCCTCGTCTCCGGGATCTCGCGCGCCGCCCGGGCGGGAGTCGTCGTCAAGGGCGGCGGAGCCCTCGAGGCGCTCGGGGGAACACGGTCGGTGCTCCTCGACAAGACCGGAACCGTGACGGTTGGCCGGCCGCGGGTCGAGACGGTCACGGCCCTGAACGGCAGGACCGAGGCCGAGGTGCTTCGGCTGGCGGCATCGGTCGAGCAGCTCTCCGGCCACTCGGTCGCAGGGGCGATCGTGCAGGAGGCCCTGGCCCGGGAGCTGCAGCTCTCCTTCCCGACCGACGTCGTCGAGGATGCGGGTCGCGGGCTCGTGGGCACCGTCGAGGGACACCGCGTCGCCGTCGGCGGGACGGGCTGGCTTCGAGAGCTGGGCTATGCCGAGACGCCGCCGGGCCAGATCCACGTCGGGGTGGACGGCAGGCTCGCCGGCCGGATCGGGGTGGGCGACGAGCTTCGTCCCGACGCCAGCGGGCTCGTACGGTCGTTGCGGGCCGCGGGGGTGCGCCACGTGGCGCTCGCGACGGGGGACCGGTCGGAGGCAGCCGAGCTGGTCGGCCGCCAGCTCGGGGTCGACCGCGTCTACGCGGAGCAGACCCCCGCCGGCAAGGTCGAGCTCGTCCGGGCGCTGCGGGACCGGCCGGAGCTACGCGGAGTCGCCATGATCGGCGACGGGATCAACGACGCGCCGGCGCTCGCCGCTGCCGACGTCGGGATCGCAGTCGCCACTGCCGGGGCGACGATCTCGTCCGAGACTGCCGACGCGGTCCTCGTCGTCGACCGGATCGAGCGGGTGGCAGACGCAATCCGGATCGCGCGCCGCTCGCTCGCGATCGCCCGGCAGTCGGTCCTCGTCGGCCTCGGCCTCTCGCTCGCTGCGATGGGCTTCGCCGCCCTCGGGTACCTCCAACCAGTTCAGGGCGCGCTTCTCCAGGAGGCGATCGACGTCGCCGTGATCCTGAACGCGCTCCGGGCTCTGCGCGGGTCGTAGGAACTACGGAGCGGGTCTGCGGCTCCACGCCGATGCCGGTGCGACGGCCGCCGCGCATCCTGCAGCTATGGCTTTCGAGCGAACGACAACCCGCGTGCCCGACGGCGCTCGGACTCCGACGAGCACGCTCACCGCCCTGGCGCACCGCTTCCCCGTTGCGGACGTGCAGCGCCGGCTGGAGGAGGCGGGCGGCGGCTACGAGGCCGTCCACGCCTCGCGCGGGCTGGAAGTCGGCGTCTACGTCCTCTGCGCTCCCCAGCCCGACCGGCAGCTTCCGCACGCGGACGACGAGCTCTACGTCGTCCTTGCCGGGCGCGGGTGCCTCGAGGTCGAAGGCGAGCGGCTCGACCTCGGAGAGGGCGACGCCGCCTTCGTCCCTGCAGGCGCCAACCACACCTGGGTGGGCTACGAGCAGCTCGCGTTGCTCGTGCTCTTCACCCGCACCGACTGACGACAGAGAGGGCAAGACCATGCCGATCGACTCCCCACAGACACCGCGCCGCCTCGGCCCCTTCGGCGGGATGGTGCTCGTCCTCCTCGGGCTCACACTCGCCACCGTCCTGATCGTCGGCGTCGAGCTGCTGCGCCCCTCCGACCGAGCGAGCGCCGAGGTCTCCGTGAGCGCTACGGGCGCGGAGGAGGCCGTCGCCGCCGCGGTCGCCACACCGCCGGCGCACGAGACCGCCCTGCCGCTCGAGAGCTTCGCCGGGGTCGTCCCCGAGAACGCGGCAGAGCTGGCCGAGGCTCACCCGGCCACCGATGCGGCGCTGCCGCCGCTGCCGGACGGCGACCTCGTGCGGGTCCACATGACCTTGAAGGACCTCGTGGTCGAGATCGCACCGGGCGTGAAGTACAACACCTGGGCCTTCAACAGCACCGGCGCGCCGGGGCCCGTCATCCACGTCCGGGAGGGCCAGACCGTCGAGATGACGCTGACGAACGGCGGCTCGATCCCGCACTCGATCGACTTCCACGCCGCACGGGTCGCACCCAACGTCGCCTTCCGGGACGTCGCGCCAGGCGAGTCGCTCACGTTCCGCTTCACGGCCGACGACCCCGGAGTCTTCATGTACCACTGCGGCACGAAGCCCGTGCTTGCCCACATCGCGAACGGCATGTACGGGGCGATCATCGTCGAGCCGAAGCAGGGCCTGCCGCCCGTCGACAACGAGTACGTGCTCGTCGGCAGCGAGTGGTACCTGAACGGCGACGGGATCTCGGAGCCGGCCTCGCTCGACATGGTGAAGGCCCGCGCCCGCCTGGCGGACTGGATCACGTTCAACGGTTACGCGAACCAGTATGTGACGCATCCGCTGACGGCGCGCCCCGGAGACACGACCCGCTTCTGGGTCGTCGCCGCCGGCCCGACCAACAACATCAACTTCCACGTCGTCGGCGCCCTCCTGGGCCGGGCCTGGGTGAACTCCGCCGTGCTCGACCCGCCGCAGCGGAACATCCAGACGGCGGTCGTCCCGGCCGGCGGTGGCGGGGTCTTCGACGTCACGATCGACGAACCGGGCCTGTACCCGTTCGTCTCGCACGCCTTCGCGGACGTCGACCTCGGCCAGGTCGGGCTGCTCCGCGTGGGGAACCCGTAGAGCACACGCTCGCAACGGGAACGGGCCCAGGCGTCGAGGAGCTTCGCCTGCTCGACGCCTGGTGGCGCGCGGCCAACTCTCTCTCCGTTGGCCAGATCTACCTGCGCGAGAACCCGCTCCTGCGCGAGCCGCTCCGCGCCGAGCACGTGAAGCCGCGCCTGCTCGGCCACTTCGGCACCGTACCCGGGCTCAACCTCGTCCTCGCCCACCTGAACCGCGCGATCGTTGCACGCGACCTGGACGCGATCTCACAGCGAGGTCTACGCGCCTCGGCCGCGCGGGCAAGCCGCTCCAGGCGTTCGCCTATCGGGTCGCGCTGGCGGTGGGGGCGGCGGCGGTTGCGCTCGGCGGCCTCGACGCGCTCGTCTTCACCGGCGGGATCGGTAAGGGCTCGGCCCGGATCCGCGGCGCCGTCTGCGCGCGCCTCGAGTTCCTGGGCGTCTCGACCGACGAGACGGCGTCCCGGAGTACAGGTCGCGGTCGTCGCCGCCCGTGCGGCCCGAGCCGTGCTCGGCAGGGCTCAGTCGACGCTGTCGCGCGACCAGGCGTAGACGCTGCGCGCCAGTCGCGGCGGGCCAGCCAGATGCTCTTCCCATGCTCGCGCCGCCCGCCAGATCGCGGGATTGGTGAGGAGCGGCTCCAGCGCCGGTCCGGGCTGGGTCTCGAAGACGAAGACGGCCTCGGTCTCCGTGAGGAAGACCTCGTGCCGCTCCAGACCCCACATCAGCTTGGGGTCGAACGGCGGGCCTGACTCGAGCAGCCTGCCCACCGCGTCACGCGACCCTTCCGCGATCGGGATCACAATCGCAGCCCGGGTCTCGCCCCCCGGCCCGAGCACGAGAGCCGCCAGCCGCTCGGCGAGCTCGCCGAGTGCGCCGGGAGCAGCCACCGTCGCGACGGCGAGACTGGATCCATCATGGAGCTCGACAAGAACCGTCGGGTGACCGTGGATCCGCTCCGCGTCCCGGCGCCCCACGCGGATCGCCGCCAGGCTCTCGTAGCTGAGGTGGCGCACGGCGGGCTCGCCGGCGGCCAGGCCCCTGAGCACGACGCCGCGCGGGAGCAGATCGAGCTCGCCCGAGGCCAGCGGCCGGCCCTGCTCGCGCCAGACGACCGCGTAGGTGCCGTGCACCCGGGGGGCGTCCGCTCGTGTCCCGGTCGCGAGTCGCATCGGCGTCACCGCACGATCAGCGTCGAACAGTGCGCATCGTGCGAGACCCGCTCGGAGACCGAGCCGAGCGCGCGGAGCCCCCGCAGGCCACGCGTGCCGACCACGAGCAGATCCGCCTCGGACGCCGCAGCGAGCAGCGCGTGAACCGGGTCGTCCTGAAGGTCTTCCCGATCGTGACCGAGGATCGCCGTGACGGCAGCCGCGTCCACCGGGCCGCCACCGTGGGCGACGACCGGCCAGAGGGTCGCGCCGAACCGCTCTGCGAGGTGCCGGGCGGCGGCGTACGCGCGGGCGGACTCGAGCGAGCCGTCGACGCCCACCACGATCCGCCGCGGGAAGTCCGGGGCGGCGGGGCGGGCGACGAGAACGGAGCAGGTCGCCTTGTGCACGACCTGCGTGGCGATCGAGCCGACGAGGACTCCGAGCGCCCGGCCGATCCCGTGCGACCCGATCGCCACCAGGGTGGCGTGCTCGGCCTGAGCCTCGGCGATGAGCTCCTGCCAGGCGGACCCGTAGGGGGCCGAGCAGTCCTGCTCTTCGAGACCGACGGCGTCGGCGGCCGCCTTCAGCGCCAGCCGCGCCGTCTCGCGCTGGGCATCGGGGTCGAGGGCGAGCATCTCGGCACCGCCGAGCCCGACGGTCGGAGACGGCACCATCCAGGCCGCGACGAGCGTGACCTTGCCGCCCGGCTCCGTCAGCCGCACCGCCTGGCGCGCCGCCTCGATCCCTTCGGGAGAGCCGTCCACCCCGGCGAGCACGCGCCCGAACACGGACACCTGCGCGGGAGCGACCGAAAACATCATCGAACTGCCGAGCTTGGCCATCTGTCTCTCCTCCTTCGTTCGTCTTTCCATCCTCCCGGGCGGCTCCGTCGACGGCGTCGGCGCTTTCCCACAGGCCATCCGGGTGAACTACTGATCCCGGCGCGCGCTCTTCCACGCCTCGACCGCTGCGAGTGGGAGCACGGCGAGCCCGACGGCCGTCGCCAGCTGGGCGGGGCCTAGCGCGACCGTCGCGAACGGCGCCTGGGCCGCCGGGAGATAGACGGCGGCCAGCACCGCGATGACGGAGGCGGCGACGCTCCAGCCGAGCCAGCGGTTGACCGGCAGCCGCCACGCGGCGACTCGGCGCGAGCGCAGGCCGAAGACGAGCGCGAGCTCGGCGACCGCCAGGGTCAGGAAGGCCCCCGTCTGCCCGATCCGCTCGTCAGGGCCGCGGAGGGCCAGGAACGCGATCAGGGTGACGGCGCCGACGAGCAGCCCCACCGCGCCCAGGTAGGCCCAGGTCGCCCGGTCGAAGAGCTGCGCGCCGCGGCGCGGTGGCGTCTGCATCGTCAGCGCGTCGGCCGGGTCTCGGGCGAGCGCAACCGCGGGGAGTCCGTCGGTGACGAGATTGACGAACAGGACCTGGATCACCGCGAGCGGGGCCGGCAGGCCGACTGCGATCGCAACGCCAAAGACGGCGACCTCACCCAGGTTCGCCGAGAGCAGGAAGCCCACGACTTTTCGGATGTTGTCGCCGATCCGCCGCCCCTCCTCGACGGCTGCGAGGATCGTCGCGAAGTCGTCGTCGGTGAGAACGATGTCGGCTGCCTCCCGGGCCGCCTCCGTGCCCGAGCGGCCCATGGCGACCCCTACGTCGGCCCGCCGGAGCGCCGGCGCGTCGTTGACCCCGTCGCCCGTGACCGCGACAACGGCGCCGTCGGCCTGCAGGCGCTCGACGAGCCGAAGCTTGTCGACGGGCGTGGCGCGAGCGGTGACCGCCCCCGCCGGAAGACCGAGTTGACGGGCGATCGTCTGCGCCGTGGCCGGGTGGTCGCCGGTGACCATCCGCACCTCGATCCCCGCGGTCGCGGCGCGCGCGAGAGCGGTGGCGGCACCTACGCGCAAGGGGTCGTGAAGCGCCACCACTCCGAGCAGCTCGTGCCCGATCTCGATCGCCTCGGCGCCCGGGTCGAGGTCGCGGGCGGAGACCGCGAGCACGCGGTAGCCCTCCTCGGCCCAGGCGGACGCGCGGTCGCTCAGCTCCCGCGCCGGCGCGGCCCGCTCGCAGACCGTCTCGGGCGCCCCCTTCATGTACGCCCGCAGGCGGCCGCCCTCCTCGTACAGGACCGTCATCCGGCGCCGATCCGAGTCGAAGGGCAGCTCCCGCACGAGCGTCCGCCCGCCCGCAGGCTCCGGCACGCCACCGCCAGACTCGACGGCGGCCCGGAGCAACGCGCGCTCGATCGGGTCGCCCGTCGTCCCGTTCAGGCCCTGCGCCCGGCTGGAAGCGAGGACAGCGGCGGCAAGCAACTCCCGCTCACCCACCCCGGCCGCCGGAGCGAGCGCGGCGACCCTGATCGAGTTCTCGGTGAGGGTGCCGGTCTTGTCGGTGCAAACGACCGTCGTCGCGCCGAGCGTCTCGATCGCCGTCAGTCGCCGCACGATCGCCCCGCGCCGGGCCATCGCCCGCGCGCCCAGAGCGAGCGCGGCCGTCACGGTGGCGGCGAGTCCTTCGGGAACCGCGGCCACCGCCACGGCCACGGCGACGAGAAAGGCCTCGTGCGCGGGCTCGCCGCGCAGCAGCATCGCGCCGCCGAGCACGAGCACGAGCGCCACCCCGCCCGCGACGAGCCCCCGTGTGAGGCGCGCGAGGCGCCGGGTCAGTGGCGTCGCCGGCGGCCGTGCGCCCGAGGTGAGCGACTCGATCCGGCCGAGCTCGGTCTGGCGGCCGGTCGCCGAGACCACGACCCGACCGTGCCCTCGCGTGACGGCGGTGCCCGAGTAGACCATCGACGTGCGCTCTGCCAGCGGCGTCGCCGAGGGCGAAGCGGCTGCACGCTTCCCGACCGGAAGCGACTCGCCGGTCAGGGCCGCCTCGTCCACCTCCAGCCCCTGTTCGGAGACGACCCGGCCGTCGGCGGCGACTCGTTCCCCCTCCTGCACGACGAGGAGGTCGCCCGGGACCACCTCATCTGCCGGGATCTCCAGGACCGCGCCGCCTCGAACGACGGCGGCGGTGCGGGGCAGGGAGCGCGAGAGCGCGAGGATCGC
This sequence comes from Gaiellales bacterium, assembly GCA_038324115.1. Classification (GTDB taxonomy): domain Bacteria; phylum Actinomycetota; class Thermoleophilia; order Gaiellales; family Gaiellaceae; genus Gaiellasilicea. The sequence goes on along the minus strand of JBBQHQ010000007.1, from coordinate 12,255 downwards.
CCGTTCGGCCTTCGCCTCCTGCCAGAGCCCGAGGCTGCCGTTCAGGACGAGGACGGCGGCGATCGCCGCACCCTCCGCGAGGTCTCCGAGCCCGGCGGAGACGACGGCGGCCGCGACGAGCAGGAGCACGAGCGGATCAACGAACTGGTGGGCGAGCAAGCGTGCGAGGGATGCGCGGCGGCGGACGCCGAGCCGGTTCGGCCCGTGACGGGCGAGGCGCGCCCGCGCCTCGGCTGCGGTCAGGCCTGTGTCGGCGTCGCTCGCGAAGGCGCGGACGATCTCGTCCGCCTCGCAGGCATATGCGGGGGCTCCGACCCTCATCACCCCGGGCGGGGACGCACGACGAGCACGGAGCAGGGCGCGGAATGCGCCACCCGCTCCGAGACCGAGCCGAGCGCCCGCAGGCCGTGGAGCCCACGGCTCCCGACTACGAGCAGGTCGGCCTCGGCGCCAGCGGCGACGAGTGTCTCGACGGGGCTTCCCGGCACGAGCTCGACGTCGGCGCGCCGGACGTCGACCGGCTTGCCGCCGGCGGCGCAGAGCACCTTGACCGGAACGCCGAAGCGATGGGCGAGCTCACGCGCCACCTCGACGGCGGCGTCGCCCTCCACCGAGCCGTCCGTCCCGGCGGCGATCGAGCGAGGAAACGGAACGGGCCACGCCTGCTCGCGCGCGATCAGCACCGAGCTGGGCGCGTCGTGCAGGAGCCCGCCCGCGACGCCGCCGATCAGGATCTCGGTCAGCCGACGGTGCCCGTGCGTGCCAACGGCGACCAGGCCCGCCCGCGTCCGGTCGAGCTCGTGGAGCAGCGCCTTGAGCGCAGGCCCGTCGACCAGGCGCCGGGCAGCCGGGCGCCCGGCGGCCTCGAGTGCCTGCTCGAGTGCCAGCTCGGACTGGCGCCTCAGCCGGTCCGCTGTCAGCGGTGCCGCCGGCCCGACCGCACTCGACTCCGCAAGGTGCACGGCCGCGACCAGCTCGAGCTCGCCGCCGTCAGCGACGAGCCTGGCCGCCTGCCGGACCGCTGCGAGCGAGGCCTCTCCGCCGTCGACACCCACGAGGATCCGGTCGAAGAGCCCGGGCTGCGCCGGTGCCTGGAGCCCTTCCCGCTTGGCGGCGTTCACCGCTGCCCCCGTCCTGTACCGACGCTCCGCGAAACAGGGGTCATGACTGCTCTCCTCTCGTAGGCATCGCTTCCACGATCTCACCCGCCGCCGCAGGCCGATTCGGGGGAGAGCCCGATTCGGGATCGGTACGAACTACGGATCGGGCAAGCGGCTCGTCGCCCTCGACGGCCGGGCTCGACGGGAAACCCGCAGCGGCGTCGGCGTCGCCCCCGATGCGGCCACAGCCGGCGCCCACGAGTCTGCCGTAAGGAGGTGAGCCGATGACCCAAGCTGCTCCCGACACCGACCCTGTGAGGGCCGCCTGGACTGCGTCCGTGTTCGACCGCATCGTCTGCGGGCTCGACGGCTCGGAAGGAGGCCGGATCGCGCTCGACCAGGCCGACCGATTGCTCGGCGCCCGACGCTCCGTGCGACTGATCGGCCTACTGGGCAACGCGGAGAGCACCGGGCACCGCCTCGCACTCGAGCGCCAGCTCCACCTGGCCCACGCCCTGCATCTCCACATCGACTCGTCCCTCGCCGACGGCGAGCCCGGCGCGGCGCTCGTCGGAGCCGCGCGGGACGGCGGGGCGACGCTGACTGTCGTCGCCGCCGCCCCCTACGCCTGGCCGGGCGGTTCGGAGATCGTCGATGCAGCGCTCCGGCACGCTCCGGCCAGCGTCCTCGTCTCGCGACCTCCCGTCCGGCAGGAGCTCTTCCCACGGTCGATCGTCGCCGCATCCAACGATCCCGCGGCTCGAGCGGTCGCGGAGGAACTGGCCCACCGGTTCGGCGCCGAGCTCAGGCTGGTCGGGCCGACCTTCGATGAGCTGGTGGACGCATCAACGTCGGCGGACCTCGTCGTCGCCGGCGGAGCCGATGCCGACCGCATCGCGCGTGCGGCCTACAGCTCCGTGCTTGTGGTGCGCGAGCCCTGCGCCGCCCCGGCCGTCTGAGGCGTGGCGGCGCAGGGACCCTCGTCCGTCAGAGGCCGAGCCCGAGCTTCTGCGGCTCCGCGCCGACGGGCGCCACCGCTCGGACGACGGCGACAGGCCGCGTCGAGTCGTGCAGGACGCCGCGGGAGACACTGCCGAGCAGCGCCGTCGCGACCGCGCCGTGCCCTCGCGTGCCGATCACCGTCAGGTCGACGTCGTGAGCATCGGCGTAAGCGACGATCTCGCCGACGGCGTTACCCGTGAGCAGCACCGTCTCGGCGATCACACCGTCAACCGCGGCCCGCCTCGACGCCGCGTCGAGCAGCTCCCGGTCGAACTCGGGCGGCTCGTGGCGGTAGGCGCTCGTCATCCCGAAGGCCGGCGCCGGGACGACGTCGAGCAGAGGGACGACGTGCACGAACACGAGCACGGCGTCGCTCTCTCCCGCGAGCTCGATCCCGAACTTCTCCGCCTCGACCGCAGGGGCCGAGCCGTCCGTGGCAACGAGGATCCGCTTCATCCAGCTCCTTTCGCGAGCTTTCCGTCCTCGGAGACTCGCGTTCGGCCGCCCCGGCGGCATCGGCGAGTCCCGCAGACGGGCTCCGTAGCTCACCGCGCCGCGAATCAGGTGCCCCGCCGACGGCGAGTGAGGGTGAGACCGTCAGACCGAGGCGAATGCCGCTTGGAGTGCCGCGGCGGCCTCATCATGCGCGGCAAACGCCGCCGTGAACTGGTCGGTGAGCACGAAGAACGCGTGGATCTGACCGTCGTAGCGGCTATGGGCACACTCCACCCCGGCAGCCGCGAGACGTTCCGCGTACTCGACGCCCTCGTCGTAGAGCACCTGGATCAGGCGTCGAGCGACTCGCGGATCCGCTCCGCGAGCTGGGCGAGCGAGAACGGCTTCTGCAGGAACGCGCCGCCCCCGAGCTCGACGCCACGCTTGGTCACGGCGTCGCCGGGATAGCCGGACATGTAGACGACCCGCAGGTGTGGCTGGAGCGGCAGCAGCCGCTCCACGAGCTCTCGCCCGTTCAGCTCGGGCATGACCACGTCCGTGAGCACGAGATCGAAGCGGGTCTCGGCGGCCAGCTCGAGCGCGGTCAAGGGGTCGGCCGCGATCCGCACGTCGTACCCGTGCGAGAGCAGCGCCGAGTTGATGATCGAGCGGACCATCCGGTCGTCCTCGACCACGAGCACACGCTCGCCGCCGCCGACCGGCCCCGCCACGACGGTCTCGGCCGTGCGCTCGGGGCACGCGCCCGCCTCGGGGAGGACGATCGTGAACGTCGTCCCGCCGCCCCGCGCGCTCTCGACGGCGATGCTCCCGCCGGTCTGCTCGACGATGCCGAAGACGGTCGCGAGGCCGAGCCCCGTACCGGTGCCCACCGGTTTGGTGGTGTAGAAGGGCTCGAAGATCCTCGCCTGCGTTTCCGCGTCCATCCCGATCCCGGTGTCCTGGACGACGATCTCCACCGCGTCCTCGTCCTCCGACCGGCGCAGGCGCGTCGAGACGATCAGCAGACCACCGTCCGGCATCGCGTCCCGCGCGTTCACGGCGAGGTTGACGAGGACCTGGCCGAGCTGGCCACGGTCGGCGAGCACGAAGCCGGCCTCGGGCTCCAGCTCCAGGACGACCCGGACGTCCTCGCCGAGCAGGCGCGAGAGCATAGGGCCGAGCTCGGAGACGACGGCGTTGAGGTCGAGGATCTCGCGGTCGAGCACCTGGCGGCGGCTGTAGGCGAGCAGCTGCCGCGTCAGGCCGGCGCCGCGGTCGGCCGCACGCCTGATCTCGCCGAGGCTCTCCGTCAGCTCCCGCTGCTCCTCGCCCAGCTGTTCGAGCGCGAGGTCGCTGTAGCCGATGATCGCCATCAGGAGGTTGTTGAAGTCGTGCGCGACGCCTCCTGCCAGCTGGCCGACCGCTTCGAGCTTCTGCGACTGCTGCAGCTGCTGCTCGAGCTCGTGGGCGCGCTCGCGCAGCGTCACGTCGCGCGCCGTCGTCAGGATCATCGTCGGCTTGCCGTCGCGGTCCCGGATCACCGAGCCGTTCCCCTCGACGAGCACCCAGCTGCCGTCGGCGGCCCTGATCCGAATCGGCCGACCGGGCTCGCGGGGCTCCCCGGCGACCATCCGGGCGATGTTCTCCCTCGCGCGGGCGAGGTCATCCGGGTGCAGATGCTCGGCGAACGGCTTGCCGGTCACGTCGCCGCGGTCGCCGAGCACCTCCAGCGTCGAGGGCGACGAGTAGAGGATCCGCCCCTCCATGTCGAGCAAAGTGATCAGGTCCTGCGAGTTCGTGACGACGAGCTCGTAGAGCTCGCGGCTGGCGCGCAGCTGCTCGTCCGTGGCGCGGCGCTCGGTCACGTCCCGGAGGACGGAGAGGTGCATGCCGGGGAGGATGTCGGCCGTCGCGCGGTACTCGGCCACCCTGACCTCGCCGTCCGGACGCGTGATCTCCACCTCTCCCTCGCTCAGCCCCTCGCCGAGGAACCCCTCCCAGGTCTGCGGCGTCCTGATCATCCCGCTCTCACGGAGCTCGACGGCGCCCGCGCGCAGCAGCTCGTCCCGCGAGCGCCCGAACAGCTCGCAGGCCGCTGCGTTCACCAGGAGGTACGTGCCGTCGTCGGCCGCGATCATCATCGCGTCGAGCGCGCCTTCGAAGACAGCCTCGAACGCCTCGTGTCCCGGAGGGCTCCGCACAGGTGGATTGTCGACCAATCGCGCGTGGTCCGCCGGCATCGTCATCCGGCAATCGTCCTCCCGGCCGGGAAGTTGAGCGGGCCCTGAATCCCCGGGCGCCCTCTACGCCTGAGCGGGCCTACTTGATCGTCCCGGTGGCCGCGAGCACGAGCACGACGGCGCCCAGCCCGACCCGGTAGGCGACGAAGAGCCACACCGAGTGCGTCGCGAGATAGCGGAGCAGGAAGGCGATCGAGGCGTAGCCGACGACGAAGGCGAGCACGGTCGCGAGCAGCAGGCTGCCCCAGCCGATCCCGTCCCCCGAGCCGACGGAGCCGAGTTCGAACAGCCCGCTGAGCACGATCGCCGGGATCGAGAGCAGGAAGGAGAAGCGGGCGGCGGCCGCACGCTCCAGGCCGAGGAAGAGCCCGGCCGAGATCGTCGCACCGGAGCGGGAGACGCCGGGGATCAGGGCGGCGGCCTGGGCGAACCCGATCGTCAGTCCGTCCCGGTAGCGGACAGTTTCGACGCCCCGCTCCCGCCGGCCGACCTTGTCCGCGGCGAGCAGGACGAGCCCGAGCACGATCAGCGTCGTCCCGATCAGGTAGAGGTTGCGCGCGCCCGACTCGATCGAGTCCTTGAACAGGAGGCCGAGGAGGCCGATCGGGATCGTTCCGAAGAAGATCACCCAGCCGAGCCGGGCGTCGGTCTCGCGGCGCCGCTCGGAGTGGACGATGCTCGCGGCCCAGGCGGCGAAAATCCGGACGAGATCGCGGCGGAAGTAGAGGAGCACCGCGGCGATCGTTCCGAGCTGGGTGATCGCAGTGAAGGCGGCGCCCGGATCCTCCCAGCCGGCGAACGCCGGGACGATCCGGAGGTGCGCGCTGCTCGAGACCGGCAGGAACTCGGTCAGCCCCTGCACCACGCCGAGCACGATCGCTTCGAGGACGCTCACCGCGCGAGTATGCAGCTCTCACAGGGAGCCCCGCCGCGGCAGCCGTACGATGCGCCGATGCCCGGCCTGCCCCCGTCGCAGCCGACCCCCTGGTGGGCGCACGCCGTCCTCTACCAGGTCTACGTCCGCAGCTTCGCGGACGCGGACGGGGACGGGATCGGCGACCTGCCCGGGATCCGCTCGAAGCTCCCCTACCTCGCGGAGCTCGGCGTGGACGGCCTCTGGCTGACGCCGTTCTACCCCTCGCCGGGCGCCGACCACGGCTACGACGTCTCCGACTACGTGAACGTCGACCCGCAGTTCGGCAGCCTCACCGACTTCGACGCGCTTGTCGCCGACGCGCACGGGCTGGGGCTGCGGGTCGTCGTCGACATCGTCCCCAACCACACCTCCAGCGATCACCCGTGGTTCCGGAACGCGCTCGCCGACCCGTCGCATCCCGACCGCACCCGCTACCTCTTCCGCCCCGGGCGCGACGGCGGGCCTCCGAACGGCTGGACGTCGGCCTTCGGCGGCCCCGCCTGGACGCTCGACGCGGCGAGCGGCGAGTGGTACCTCCACCTCTTCGCCCCGGCGCAGCCCGACCTCGACTGGCACAACCCCGTCGTCCGCGAGAGCTTCGAGGAGATCCTCCGCTTCTGGCTCGATCGCGGTGTGGACGGCTTCCGGATCGACGTCGGCCAGGCGATGTTCAAGGCGCAAGACCTGCACGAGGTCGAGGAGCCGAGCCCGCACACCCCCTTCGCCGATTGGCACACGGGGATCAACCAGCCGGAGCTGCACGACCTCTACCGCAGCTGGCGCGCGCTCGCCGACGGCTACGAAGGCGACCGGATGTTCGTCGGCGAGATCGTGCTCGAGGACCAGAAGTGGCTCGCGAGCTTCTGCCGGTCCGACGAGCTCCAGCTCGCGTTCAACTTCACCTTCCTCTACGAGGGCTGGGACGCGGACGGCCTGCGGGCGACGATCGAGCGGACGCTCGATGCGTTCGGCGCGGTCGGCGCGCCGGCGACCTGGGTGGTCGAGAACCACGACGTTACCCGACTGCCGACCCGGTACGGGGGCGGCGCGGAGGGCCGGCGCCGAGCCCGGGCTGCAGCCTTCCTCCTGCTCGGCCTCCCCGGCACGGCCTTCGTCTACGAGGGGCAGGAGCTGGGGCTCGAGGAGGTCGACCTGCCCGACGATCTCCGCCAGGACCCGATCTTCTTCCGCACGAACGGCGAGCGCGTCGGCCGCGACGGCTGCCGCGTCCCGGTGCCCTGGGAGCCCGGCCCGCCCGGCTTCGGCTTCACCTCCGGCACGCCCTGGCTGCCGATCCCGGCGGAGTGGGCGGAGGTGAGCGTCGCCGCCCAGACGGGCTCGGAGGGCTCGACGCTCGAGCTCTACCGAGCCGCGCTCGCCGCGCGCCGCGCGAGCGAGGCGCTCCGCGCGGGGGGCCTCCGCTGGCTCCCCTCCCCTCCGGGGACGCTCCTCTTCGAGCGCGCCGCCGGGGGCGAGACGGTCGTCTGCGCCGTCAACGTCGCCGCCGAGGCACTGCCGCTGCCGGCGGGTGAGCTCCTGCTCGCAAGCGAGCCGGGGCTCGGCGAGACGCTGCCGGCCGGCACGGCGGCGTGGGTCACGCGCTCCTAGACCAGCGGACGAGACGCGTTAGGAGCCGACGCCGCCGATCGAGACGTACTTGACCTCGAGGTACTCGTCGATCCCGAAGGCGCCGCCCTCGCGGCCGTACCCCGACTCCTTGAAGCCGCCGAACGGACCCGCAGGGTTCGCGGGCATGCCGTCGTTGGCGCCGACGATCCCGTAGTCGAGCCGCTCGACCACCCGCAGCAGGCGCGCGTAGTCGCGGGTCTGCACGTAGGCGGCGAGGCCGAAGGGGGTGTCGTTCGCGCTTTCGACGGCCTCGTCCTCGGTGTCGAAGACGGTCAGCCCGGCGATCGGCCCAAAGGTCTCCTCCTGCGCGAGCAGCATCGAGCTGGTGACGCCGTCGATCACGGTCGGCTCGAAGAACGTGCCGCCGTCGAAGCCGTCGCCGCCGAGGCGCTTGCCGCCGAGCACGACCTCGGCGCCGCCCGCGACCGCGTCGTCGACGTGCCGCTGCGCCTTCTCGATCGCGGCCTCGTCGATCAGCGGCCCGATGTTGACGCCCTCGCCGAGTCCCTGGCCGACGACGAGCTCGGTCACCCGGCGCGAGAACGCGGCGAGGAAGCGGTCGTGGATCCCGCGCTGGACGTAGACCCGGTTCGCGCAGACGCACGTCTGGCCGGCGTTCCGGAACTTGGAGGCGATCAGCGCCTCGACCGACGCATCCAGGTCGGCGTCGTCGAAGACGAGGAACGGCGCCTGGCCGCCCAGCTCGAGGCTGAGCCGCTTGACCTGGTCGGCGGAGCCGCGGATCAGCTCCTTGCCGACGGCGGTCGAGCCGGTAAAGGAGAGCTTCCGGACGCGCCGGTCGGCCATCAGGACCCCCGCGAACTCGGCCGGCCGCATCGTCGTGATCAGATTGACAAGCCCGGCCGGCGCGCCGGCGTCCTCGATCGCCCGGCAGATCGCGATCGCGGTCAGCGGCGTCGACTCGGCCGGCTTGACGACGCTCGTGCAGCCCGCGGCGATCGCGGGGCCCAGCTTGCGGGTCAGCATCGCGGCCGGGAAATTCCAGGGGGTGATCGCCGCGGTGACGCCGACGCCCTGCCGGAGCACGAGCATCCGCTTGTCGGGATGCTGCGGCGGGACGACCTGGCCGTAGATCCGCTCGGCCTCACCCGCGAACCAGTCGAAGAAGCCGGCGGCGTAGACGACCTCACCCACCGCCTCCGCGAGCGGCTTGCCCTGCTCGGTCGTGATCAGGCGTCCGATCTCGTCCTTGCGCTCCCGGATCAGCTCGGCGGCAGCTCGGAGCAGCTTCCCGCGCTCGATCGCCGGGACCGTGCGCCAGCCGGCCAGCGCCGCCTCGGCCGCGTTGATCGCGGCGGTCGTGTCCTCCGTGGTCGCGTCCGGGACCGAGCCGACGACCTCGCCGGTAGCCGGGTTCGTGACGTCGAAGCGCGCCTCGCCGGCGCCCTCGCGCCACTCGCCGCCGATCAGGAGCTGCTCGTGGAGACCGGAAATCGTCGCCATGCGCCTAGCCTAGCGCCCCGCGGCCGCATGCCACTCGACCAGGTTGCGGAAGGCCGCGTCGAGCATCAGCTCGTAGCTCGAGCGCTCCACGAAGCCGATGTGCGGGGTCGTGACGACGTTCGCGAGCGAGAGGAGCGGGTCCGCGAGCGCGGGCTCCTCGTCGTAGACGTCGACCGCCGCAGCGCCGGGCGTCCCCGCTCGGAGGGCGGCCGCAAGCGCGCCGGGCGCGACGAGCTCCGCCCGCGCGGTGTTGACGAAGAGGCCGTCCGGGCGCATCCTCGCCAGCTCGGCCGGCCCGACGATCCCGGCCGTCTCGTCGGTGAGGCGCAGGTGGACCGAGACGACGTCCGACTCGGCGAACAGCGCCCCGGGCGACTCGACCACCGCGTGCCCGGCGCCGTAGGCGGCGATCTTCGAGTCTTCGCGACCCCAGGCGAGCACGGTCATCCCGAACGCGTCGCCGTAGGAGGCGACGATGCGGCCGATCCTGCCGTAGCCGAGGATCCCGAGCGTCCGGCCGCGCAGGACGCGGCCGAGGCCCCCGTCCAGCAGCTCCAGCCCCGTCCGCTGCCAGCGGCCGGCGCGGAAGTTGTCCCGGTACTGCGGGAGCTTGCGCGAGGCGGCGAGGACGAGCGCCCAGGTCAGCTCCGCGGTCGCGACCGGCGAGCTCGCGCCCTCGAGCACCGCGATCCCGAACTCCTCGGCCGCCGCGACGTCGAGGTGACGGCCCGCTCGACCCGTCTGCGAGATCGCTCGGAGGCGCGGCAACCGGGAGAGGACGTCCCGGTGGAGCCGGGCCCGCTCCCGGATCGGGACGAGCGCGTCCACGTCCTGCAGCCGCGCCACGAGGTCGTCCGCCCCCAGGTGCTCGGTCAGCACGACCACGTCGTGGCCGGCGAGAAGGGCGAACGCATCGAGCCGCCGGACGGCATCCTGGTAGTCGTCGAGGATCGCGATCTTCATCGCTCTCGATCATCGCGCAAGTCCCCCATCCGAGGGAGACCGGATCGAGGGATCGCCCCGATGCTGTGGGGGCAAGCGTCTCCACACTGCCGCCAATGGACGAACCCGCACGCATCCCCCAGGAGCGCGCCGGGCAGCTGGTCAGCCTGGTGCCCCCCGGCGCGCCCACCGCGCCGACGGCCGACGACGGCCTCGTCGACTCCTACCGCCGGCTTGCGGACGTCTTCCACGAGCTCCTCTCGGAGCAGAGCCTCGACGCGCTGCTGGAACGGATCGCCGACGCGCTCGCCGAGCTGATCCCCTACGAGGCCGTGCACGTCTACGAGGCGGACGAGGCGAAGCGCGAGCTCGTGCCGCTGCTCGTCCGGAGCGACTGGGCGAGTGAGATCCTGAGCGAGCGCTTCCCGTACGGCGAGGGGATCACGGGCTGGGCCGTGGAGCAGCGCGAGCCGGTGCTCGCGAACCGCGCCCACCTCCATCCACAGGTCCGCTTCGTCCCCGGGACGCCCGTCGAGCCAGAGGCGCTGATCGTCGTCCCGATGCTCGCACGCGGCCTCCTCAAGGGCACGTTCAACATCTACCGGATCGGCGAGGATGTCTCGTTCACCGAGCAGGAGTTCGAACTGGCGAAGCGCTTCGGCGACGCGGCCGCGCTCGCGCTCGACAACGCGCACATCCGGGCGCGGCTCGAGCACCAGGCGCAGACCGACTCGCTCACGGGCCTCTACAACCATCGCTTCTTCCACGAGCGCCTGCGGCGCGAGCTGACGCGCGCGGCGACCTCCCACGAGTCCGTCGCCGTGGTCATGCTCGACATCGACGACTTCAAGAAGGTGAACGACGTCTACGGGCACGGGATCGGCGACCAGGTGCTCCGGGAGCTCGCCGACCACCTGCGCGCGAGCGTGCGCGGCAGCGACGTCGTCTGCCGGATCGGTGGCGAGGAGTTCGCGGTGATCGTCCCGTCGAGCACCGAGCCGGACGCGCTCGCGGTCGCGGAGCGCCTCGCCCGTCGCCTCGACGAGGTCGAGCTCGACGTGGCGGGCAAGATCGCGGTCTCCGTCGGGATCGCCCGCGGCCCGGAGCATGCGGCCAACCCGCGCGAGCTCGTCGCCTGCGCCGAGGCCGCGATGATGACCGCGAAGGCGAGGGGCAAGAACCGCGTCCAGCTCTTCGACGAGACGACGATCGAGCGCCCCGACCCGGCCGTCCTGCGGCGCGAGGACGTCCGCTCGATCGCCCACCTGAAGCTGCTCCAGTCGCTGTCGGCGAAGCTGAACCGGCTCAAGGACGTCCGGGAGATCGGCGCGGTGATTGCGAGCGAGCTCCGGCTCCTGGTCGACTACCACAACTGCCGCGTCTTCCTCCGCGAGGAGGACGAGCTGCGCCCGATCGCGCTCCAGGGCGACTTCGCCGGCTCCGACTCCTCACTCGAGGTGCTCGCCGCGCCGGTCGGCGAGGGCTTCACCGGCTGGGTCGCGGAGCACAACGAGTCGCTGCTGTTGCCGGACGCCGCCAAGTGCGAGTTCGCGGTCGCGATCGAGGGCACCGACCCGATCGAGGAGTCGGTCGTCGCCGTCCCGCTCAGCATCGGCCAGCACGCGATCGGTGTGATCGTGATCTCGAAGCTCGGGATCGACCAGCTGGACGAGGACGACGTCCGCCTGATGGAGGTGCTGGCCGGCCACGCGGCGGTCGCGCTCGAGAACGCCCGGCTCTACGAGCGGGAGCGGCGGGAGGCCGAGAGCGCCCGCGCTTTGCTCGAGTTCGGGCGCGAGCTGGCGCAGGCCGAGGGGTTCGCGAACGTGCTCGACCTCGTCGTCCAGGGATCGGCGCGGATCCTCTGCTCGACGCAGGCCTCGCTCTGGCTCCAGGATGCCGACACCGGCGAGCTCGTCGGAGTCGCTGCAACCGGCTACCCGGACCGCGCGATCGTCGGCCGCCGCTATCCGCCATCGGCGGTCGAGGGCATCGCGAAGGCAACCGCTCCTTCCCTGATCTCACCCGAGCAGTACGCGCACTTCGCGACGCCTCCCGCCGGCGCTTCCGGCTCGTACGCGGTCGCCCCGTTCGGGTTCGACCATCGCGTCGGCCTGATCTCCGTCGGCTGTCCCGAGGGCGTGACCTTCGGCGAGCGGGAGCTCGACCTGCTCGGCGGCCTGGCGCACCAGTCGAAGCTGGCGATCGAGAACGCGTCCAGCTTCGAGTCGCTCGAGCGAACCTTCCTCTCCACGGTTGAGGCGCTCGCGAACGCGCTCGAGGCCCGCGACGAGTACACGCACTCGCACGCGCGCTGGATCACCGACACGGCGCTCGCGATCGGCCGGGAGCTCGGCCTGGACGCCGACGCGCTGAAGCGGCTCGAGCTGGGCGCGCTCTTCCACGACATCGGCAAGATCGGGATCCCGAACTCGGTGCTCCTCAAGCCCGGGCCGCTGACCGACGAGGAGCGGCGGCTGATCGAGACGCACCCCGAGCTCGGCGAGAAGATCCTCGCCCCGATCGA
>JBBQHQ010000006.1:0-39727 GCA_038324115.1 Gaiellales bacterium | reverse complement strand
TGCTGCGCGAAGCACGGCCGTCCCCTCTACGACGCGGTCTGCGAGCAGCTGGACGACGAATGGGCCTGGCAGTCGACGCACGTCGGCGGAGACCGCTTCGCCGGGAACCTCGTGGGGCTGCCCGACGGCGTCTACCACGGGCGGGTCGAGCCGGGCGAGGCGTGGACGGTGCTCGAGGCTGCGCTCGAGGGGCGGGTGCACTTCCCCCGCTACCGAGGCCGTTCCTGTCATTCGTTCCCCGCGCAGGCGGCCGAGCGGGCGGTGCGGGAGCTGCGCGGCCTCCTCGGCGTCGACGAGGTCGGGGTCCGGGGGCTGGTGCGCGCGGGAGACGGCTGGCGAGCCGAGGTTGACGCGGAGGGCGTGACGTACGAGGTGCCCGTCGAGCGCGTTGACGGGCAGCTGACGCACCTGACCTGCTCGGCCTCGAAGCTCAGCCGCCCCCGCCACTACGTCGCAGGAACCCCTCGCGCACGAGGCGCCTGAGGAGGACGAGCCGTCCGGCCTCGTCGAGGTCGCCGGGCAGGTCGGCTGCGGTGAAGGGCTCGTCGAGAGAGACGAGGAGCTCGAGCTCGGCGCGCAGCCGGTCCGGGAAGCGAAGCCTCCGGCCCTCGAAGGCGAGCGTGTTCCCCTCGAGCTCCGCGATCACTGTGTCGCGCCGGACGAGCGGCGTGACCGCGTCGAGACGGTCGAGCGCGCGCAGCTCGCTCAGCTGGCCGTCGAGGACGGGTCGGCGGCTCGTGACGAAGCGGGTGCGGGCGCGCCGCCGTACGGCCTCTGCGTCGAGCTCGGGTAGCTCGGGCGGGTCGGCGGCGTCGATCGCGCGCCGGTAGTCGAGCTCGCCCTCCTGTCGCGTCAGCTCGGCGCGCGCCTCGTCGATCCAGCGGCGGACGTTGACTCCCAGGGTGATGTGGAGCGAGTCGGTCTCCGTGGTCAGGGCTTGGTGGAGCCAGCCGCGAGGCAGGTAGATCGTGTCCCCAGCCGTCTGGACGACGTCGAGGACGGGCTCCCCCGGCGCGCCCAGCGCCGAGCGGTAGCGCTGGTTCTTCAGCGGCAGCTCGGTGACCGGCTCGTAGACGAGCCAGCGCTTGTCGCCCGCGACCTGGAGCGTGATCACCTCGTGCGTGTCGTGGTGGACGGGCAGTCCCTGGGAGCCGCGCGGCGTGAAGTAGGCGTTCGCCTGCACCGGGTGGCCGAAGAAAGCCTCGAGGTGCCGGCAGTAGCGGGCGAGCGGGAGCCAGGAGTGGTGCAGGCCCTGGAGCACGATCGTCGCCCCGTCCTCGAACTCGGCGAGCACACGCCGGACGTCGGCGACGCCCGTGAACGCCTCCGGCCGCCACGACAGCGTTGTCGTGTAGCCCCCGACCGTGGCCCCGGCCTTGACCACGCGGAAGCCGGGGGTGCGGATCGACGTCTCGGTGAGCAGCCGCTCGACGTCGCCGGTCGAGAGGAGGTCGTCGAAGCGGCCCGGCTCGGACCGGGGCACGACGAGCGGCGTTCGCTCCCAGTGGTCCTCGAGAAAGCGGTCGGCCGGGACCGGGCCGACCGCGCGCTCGAGTGCGACGGGGCTAGCCGGCGTCCGAACCGTCGGTGTCGGCGTCGTCGGAGTCGGCATCGGAACCGTCCGCGTCCCCGTCCGTCGTGTCGGTGTCGTCGCCGTCGGCGTCGCCCGTGGTCTGCTCCGTGTCGTCGTCGCCGACCGGGGTGATCTCGTCGTCGCTCAGGGTGGGCTCGCTCATGCGGGCCTCCTCTCGGTTCGTTGGGGGCGGAAACCTAACGGGATCCACGCCCCTGTGCGTATAGGGTCGGCGCGTGGCGCTGGGACAGCCCTCGACATTCTCGATCTGCGGGTTCGACGAGGCCACGGGCGAGATCGGCGTCGCCGTCCAGTCGAAGTACTTCGCGGTCGGCTCGGTGGTGCCCTGGGCGCGGGCCGGGGTGGGCGCGGTCGCGACGCAGGCGGCCGGGATCGCCGGGTACGGGCCCCGGATCCTCGACGCTCTGGAGCGCGGCGCTGCGCCGGCGGAGGCGATCCGGGAGGTGCTCGGGCCTGACGACGGCCGGGAGACCCGCCAGCTCGGGGTCGTCGCGGCCGACGGGACATCCGCCTCGTTCACCGGCACCGACTGCAATGCCTGGGCCGGGCACGACACCGGCGATCGCTACGCCGCCCAGGGCAACCTCCTCGCCGGGGAGGAGGTCGTCGCCGAGATGGCGCGAGCCTTCCGCGAGACTGCAGGCTCGCTGGCGGAGCGGCTGCTCTTGGGGCTCGAGGCGGCCCAGGCCGCCGGCGGCGACGTCCGCGGCCAGCAGTCGGCGGCGGTCTACGTCGAGCGGCCGGGCGCCGGTGAGGAGACGGGAGAGCTCGTCGAGCGGGTCGTCGACCTGCGGGTAGACGACCACGCCGAGCCGATCGTCGAGCTCCGGCGGCTGCTCGAGATCCATCTCCGCTGGGACTATCTGCGCCGCGCCTTCGCGCTCCGGGACAAGGATCGCCTCGCCGACGGGCTCGAGCTGCTCGTCGAAGGCCACCGCCGCTACCCCGACGATGCGGCGATCCTCTTCGACCTCGGCTGCTACGCGTCGCTCCTGGGCCGGCTCGACGATGCGGCCGCGCACGTGCGCGCCGCGCTGGAGCTGGACGAGGGCATGCGCCCGCTCGCCGCCGAGGACCCCGACCTCGAGGCCCTGCGGGAGCGCGGCGACACGTTCTAGAGCGCATACGCGTGGTCGGTGATCCAGACGACCGGCCGCGCCAGCTCGTCCGGCGCCTTTCCGAGCGCCCGCAGCGCCCCAAAGGTGACGCGGAGGTAGCTGCCGTCGGCGAGCGCCCCAGGGGCCGAGATCGTCGCCCGCCAGGTCGCCCCAGGCTCGAGCCGCTGGGGCGGGAGCGGCGCGATCGTGCGGGCACGCCGGATCGAGGGCAGCACCGTCGCCGCCTGGAGCGTCTTCAGGTCGCCGTCGGCGAAGAGCATGACGCCGAACGCGAGGTCGGCCGGCTGGTCGCCGAGCGCGAAGGCGGACGCCGTCTCGTTCCGGATCGAGACGTCCGCCGACCAGCCCTGGGGCGTCACGCGGACCCGCTGGACGCCGAAGACGAGCGCGGCCCCCTTCTCGGGATAGCGCTCGACCCACGAGACGGTGGCCTCCTGCGGGCCGGCCGCGCGGGCGCCGGTGACGACCGGGTCGGCCGAGGCGCCGCAGCCGGCGCCGAGCAACAGCAGCGCCAGGAGGCCGAGGACGGGGAGGCGGCGCATCGTCCGAAGAGTGGCAGATAGAGTCCGGCCCGCCGATGGACCTCTACGAATACCAGGGCAAGCAGCTCTTCGCGCGCTTCGGGATCCCCGTCTCGGACGGGCGTTTCGTCACCACCGCCGAGGAGGCCCGGACGGCTGCGGAGGAGATCGGCGGCCCCGTCGTCGTCAAGGCGCAGGTGCTGACCGGCGGCCGCGGCAAGGCGGGCGGGATCAAGCTCGCCGACGACCCGGCAGACGCGGAGGAGAAGGCCCGCGCGATCCTCGGGCTCGACATCAAGGGCCACGTCGTCCGCCGCCTCTGGATCGAGAGCGCGTCCGACATCGCCAAGGAGTACTACCTCTCAATCACCTTCGACCGGGGTACGAAGAAGCCGCTCTTCATGTTCACGACGCAGGGCGGGGTGGACATCGAGGAGGTCGCCGAGCAGAGCCCGGACGCGCTCGTCCGGCTCCACGTCGACCCGCTCGAGGGCTTCCAGCCCTACCACGCGCGCCGGCTCGTCTACGGCGCCGGCGTCGAGGACACCTCCGAGCAGAAGCAGCTCGCCTCGATCATGGGGAAGCTCTACGACGCGTTCATCGGCACCGACGCGATGCTCTGCGAGATCAACCCGCTGATCGTGACGCCGGACGGCGAGGTCAAGGCGCTCGACTCCAAGTTCACGGTCGACGACAACGCCCTCTACAAGCACCCCGAGATCGCGGAGATGCGCGACGTCGAGGCGGCCGACCCGCTCGAGGCGCTCGCGCGGGAGAAGGGCGTCACCTACGTGAAGCTCGACGGCGAGGTCGGGATCCTCGGCAACGGGGCCGGGCTCGTCATGTCCACGCTCGACGTGATCGCGCTCGCCGGCGGCAAGGCCGCGAACTTCTGCGACCTCGGCGGCGGCGGCGACGCGGAGGGAGTTGTCGACGCTCTCGGGGTGATCCTGAAGGACGAGCAGGTCAAGTCGATCTTCTTCAACATCTTCGGCGGGATCACGCGCTGCGACGAGGTTGCACGGGGGATCCTGGCCGCGCTCGACCGGCTCACGATTGACCTCCCGATCGTCGTCCGGCTCGACGGGACGAACGCCGAGGAGGGCCGGCAGATCCTCGCCGAGGCCGCGCCTGCGAACCTGCACGCGGAGGCCACCATGCTCGACGGCGCCCGGAAGGCGGTGGAGCTCTCCCGATGACCGATCTGTGGAGCGAGCGCGCCCAGGCCTACCGGGACGCGCCGGAGCAGCGCGAGGGCGCCGACCTCGACCTGATCGTCAGCTGGGCGGAGGGCGCGAAGACGGCGCTCGACGTCGCGACCGGCGGCGGTCACGTCGCCCGCCGGCTCCGCGAGGCGGGGCTCGAGGTCGTCAGCTCCGATCCGGCGCCGGGGATGCATCCGGACGTGATCTGCCGGGCCGAGGACCTTCCCTTCGCGGACGGCTCGTTCGACCTCGTGGTCACGCGGATCGCGCCGCATCACTTCGACGACGTGCCCGCTGCGATCGCCGAGATGGCGCGGATCAGCCGCGACCTCGTGGTCGTCGAGGACACGCTCTACGTCAGCGAGGCCGTCGAGGAGGCCGAGATCCTGCGCGACCCGACCCACGTCCGCTCCTACACGGAGGAGGAGTGGCGCGCGTTCCTCGAAGGGGCGGGGCTCGTGGTCGAGGAGGTCGAGCGCTTCGAGAAGCGCCATCCGCTCGAGGACTGGCTCGACCGCACCGGCACGCCGGAGGACGACGCGGCGCGGGTGCGCGAGTTGCTCGCCGAGCAGATCGAGGGCGACGAGTACGTCGACACGAAGCTCGTCCTGAAAGCGAGGAAGCAGGCCTGATGGCGATCATCGTCGACAAGGACACGAAGCTCGTCGTCCAGGGCCTGACCGGCTCGGAAGGCTCGTTCCACGGTCTCCGGAACAAGCGCTACGGCACCCAGGTCGTCGCCGGCGTCACCCCGGGCAAGGGCGGCCAGGACGTCGAGGGCGTGCCTGTCTACGACACCGTCGCCGAGGCCGTCGCCGAGACCGGCGCGAACACCTCGATGGTCTTCGTCCCCGCGCGCTTCGCCGCCGACGCGATCTACGAGGCCGCCGACGCCGGGATCGGGACGATCGTCTGCATCGCCGAGGGCCTGCCCGCGCACGAGATGCTCCGCGTCTACACCTACCTGAGGCCGCAGGGGATCACGCTGCTCGGGCCGAACTGCCCCGGCGCGCTCTCGCCCGGCAAGGCGAACGTCGGGATCATCCCGGCCGAGATCTTCACCGAGGGGAACATCGGGCTCGTCTCCCGCTCGGGGACGCTGACCTACCAGATCGGGCACGAGCTGACCCAGATGGGGCTCGGCAACTCGACGATCGTGGGGATCGGCGGCGACCCCGTCGTCGGCTCGTCCTTCATCGACGTGCTCGAGAAGTTCGAGGCCGATCCGCAGACCGAGTTCGTGGTCATGGTCGGCGAGATCGGTGGCGACGAGGAGGAGAAGGCCGCTGCATTCATCGAGGAGCGGATGTCGAAGCCGGTCGTCGCCTACATCGCGGGCTTCCAGGCCCCGCCCGGGAAGACGATGGGGCACGCCGGCGCGATCATCTCCGGCTCGTCGGGCACGGCGCAGGGGAAGAAGGAGGCGCTGGAGGCCAAGGGCATCCGCGTCGGCACCTCTCCGACCGAGGCGGCGCAGATCGTCGCCGAGGTCGCGCGCGGCAGCTAAGCGGCGCGGGGGCGCAAAGCTGCTCCGCTGCGCCGATCGCGGCGTGCGCGGAGGCGGGGACTGTCCCCGAATGTAGAGGAAGTGCAACTCTTTCTCCACAGGGCCGGTTCGAGGGGTCAGACAGCCCAGCCGGACTCGAACGCGCGCTGCTTCGCGGTCGGGTCGCCGAGCTCGATCCCGAGCGTCGCCAGCTTCGTCCGCGCGATCTCCGCGTCCAGCTCGGCAGGGAAGCGGTGCAGCCCCGGCGCGAGACCGCCGCCGGCGAGCAGGTGGACGGAGAGCGCCTGCACGGAGAAGGAGAGATCCATGATCTCGACCGGGTGCCCGTCGCCGCCCGCCACGTTCGTCTGGCGGCCGTCCACGAGGACGTAGGCGCTGCCGCCGCCGGGGATCACGTGCTCGACGACCCCGGGGCGCACCTCCTCGCCCGGGCCGAGTGCGTCGATCGCGACCTCCCGCTCGTGGTGGCCGCCGTTCGCGATCACGACGCCGTCCTTGAGCAGCGGCACCGCGTCGGCCGGGACGGCGTCGATCGCGCCCGTGGCGGCGATCAGGACGTCGGCGTCCGGGAGGGCGTCCTCGAGCGCCGCGACCCGATGCCCGTCCATGTGCGCCTCGAGTGCCGCGACTGGATCGACCTCGACGACGGTGACGCGGCCGCCGGCGCCGCGAGCCGCCAGCGCGAGCCCCTTCCCGACCCACCCGTAGCCGACGATGCAGAACTCGCGGCCGGGGAAGACGAGGTTCGTCAGCCGGTCGATGGCGGCCAGCGTGGACTGGCCGGTGCCGTAGCGGTTGTCGAAGAGGTGCTTGCAGCGCGCGTCGTTCGCCGCGAGCGCCGGGAAGGTCAACCGATCCGCGGCTTCAAGCGCGCGCAGCCGGGCCACTCCCGTCGTCGTCTCCTCCGTCACGCCCGCGAGCCGGGCGGCGAGCTCGGGCCGGTGCTCGACGATCCGAGCGGTCAGCTCGGCGCCGTCGTCGACGACGAGCTCCGGCCCGGTGTCGGCGACGGCGAGGAGGTCGGCGTCGAACTGCTCGCGGCTCGCGTTGTGCGACGCGTGCACCTCGAGCCCCCGCGCGACGAGCGCGGCGCAGATCGCATCCTGCGTCGAGCCGGGGTTGGAGCCGGAGACGACCACCTCGGCTCCCGCGTCGGCGAGCAGCGTCGCCAGGTAGGCGGTCTTCGCCTCCAGGTGGACGACGACGGCCACGCGGCGGCCGCGCAGCGCCCCGTCCGCAAGCCGCGTGCGGGCCAGGAGGTTGAGGACGGGCGAGTGCTTCGCGACCCAGCGGATCCGCTGTTCGCCAACCGCTGCGAGCGAGGGGTCGGCGATCCGGGAGCGGGCGGCGGCGTCCATCCGGCCCATTAAATGCGAATGCCCCCGCGCGCAGGATGACCTGTGCGCGGGGGCGAGCTCAGAATCGTTCCGAGCCGATGTGGTGTGGCCGGACTAGATCTTGCGGCGAGGCCGGCTGGGGCCCCACTTCGAGTTGCGCCGCTTGGACGCGTAGACGAGGCGCGGCGGGGCGACCTTCATGCCCTCGCTCGCGTACTCCTCGCTCTGCCCGAGCATCCGGGCGACGTGGCTGACCTCGGCCTGCTGGTCGGGGAGCACGAAGGTGATCCCGGTGCCGCTGCGACCGGCACGGCCGGTGCGGCCGACGCGGTGGACGTAGCCCTTGTTGTCCTCCGGCGGGTCGAAGTTGATCACGTGGGTGATGTCGTCGAGGTCGAGGCCGCGGGCGGCGACGTCGGTCGCGATCAGCGTCGTGACCGTGCCCTTCTCGAACCGGGCGAGCGCCCGCTCGCGGGCGGCCTGGCTCATGTCGCCGTGCATCGCGACCGCCTGGACGTTCTGGCGGGTGAGCTTCTGAACGAGCCGCTCGGCGCCGCGCTTCGTCCGCACGAAGACGAGGGCGAGGCCTCGCTCCTCGGCGAGCAGCTCGGCGAGCTTCTCGACCTTGTTGTCCATCGTCACGGAGATGAAGCGGTGCTCCACCTCGCCCTGCTCGTGCTCCGGGGGCAGCGTGCCCTCGTGGCGTGCGGGGTTCGTCGTGTACGCGTGGGCGAGCTCTCCGACCGCGCCGTCGAGCGTCGCGGAGAAGAACATCGTCTGGCGCTCGCGCGGCAGCCGGGCGACGATCCGGTCGACCTGCGGCTGGAAGCCCATGTCGAGCATCCGGTCGGCCTCGTCGAGGACGAGGATCCGAACGCCGTCGAGCTTGACGAGCTTGCGCTCGACGAGATCCTGGAGGCGGCCCGGGGTGGCGACGAGGATGTGCGCCTCCTTGGCCTTCTTCGCCTGCTGCGGGATCGAGACGCCGCCGTAGACCGCGGCGACCTTGAGGCCGCGCGCCGGGGCGATCGTCTCGAGCGCGGCGGCGACCTGCGCCGCAAGCTCCCGGGTCGGGACGAGGATCAGCGCCGACGGCCGGGCCGTGGACGAGTCCAGGGCCTCGACGATCGGGATCGAGAACGCGAGCGTCTTCCCGGAGCCGGTCGGCGACTTCGCGAGCACGTCGCGGCCGTCGAGCAGGTCGGGGAGGACGAGGGTCTGGATGCGGAACGGCGCGTGGATGTCGCGCTCGGCGAGAGCCTGCGCGACAGGGGCCGAAACGCCCAATTCATGGAACGACTGCATAGTCGGTTTTCTCCTTCGTTGTCAGTCGAGACTTGCCTGCCTCGACCGCTCGCCGTCATGCGAGAAGAACCGAAGGAGCCAAACCTCACAGGACGGAACACCCGTCCATGCCGAACACGGTAGCAGCAACCCGGGCGGGGCCTGCTGGCTAGGGTGCGCGCATGATCAGCTTCGCCCGAGGCGCGCCCGCGCCTGAGTGCCTCGCAGTCGAGCTGATCGCGGAGTGCGCGCGGGCGGCCGTCGAGGCGGATCCGGCGGTGCTCGGGTACGGCGCGGGCGGCGGCTACGGCCCGCTCCGGGAGCGGCTCGCGCAGGAGCAGGGCGTCGCGCCCTCCCAGGTGATCCTGACGAGCGGCGGGCTCCAGGGGATCTCTTTTTGGTTCGACGACATGCTCGCGCAGCGGCCGGGACGCGTGCTCGCCGAGGCCCCGACCTACGACCGCCCGCTGAAGCTGCTCGCGGCCGCCGGCGCCCGCGTGGACACGGTCGCGATGGACGACGAGGGGCTCGACCCCGATGCGCTCGAGCGCGAGCTCGCCGCCGGCGACGTCTCCTTTCTCTACACGATCCCGACGTTCCAGAACCCGAGCGGCCGGACGCTCTCGCTCGAGCGGCGCGACCGGATCGTCGAGCTGGCGCGGGAGCACGGCGTCCCCGTGCTCGAGGACGACCCGTACGGCCTCGTCCGGTACGAGGGCGAGGCGCCCCCGTCGCTCCGCGAGCTCGAGGGCGGCGAGCTCGTCAGCTACGCGTCGTCCTTCTCGAAGACGGTTGCGCCGGGGCTCCGGGTCGGCTGGTTCGTGCTCCCGCCGGCGATCGCCGCGCGGATCGAGGCGCGCGCGGTCTCGAACTACATCTCGCCGCCCTACCTCCCCGAGGCCACGGTCTTCGAGCTGATGCGCCGCGAGCAGTTCCGGCCGAACCTCGAGCGGATGCGCGGCCTCCTCCAGGCGCGCCGCGACGCGATGCTCGCCGCGCTCGAGCGGGACTTCGCCGGGCAGGCGACGTGGAGCCGGCCCGAGGGCGGGTACTTCCTCTGGGTCGACCTGCCCGCAGACGTCGCCGAGCTGCTCCCGCGCGCCGAGGCGGCTGGGCTCACCTTCGTCAAGGGCGCCGACTTCTTCCCGGCTGGCGGCGGCGAGCGCTCCGCCCGCTTCGCCTTCAGCTACGCGTCGCCGTCGGAGATCGACGAGGGCGTGTCGCTGCTCGCCTCGCTCGTCTGATCCGAGTCGTCGACGCGCGCACTGCGGCGCCGGTGGATCTGCGAGAGGAGGACCCCGCCGAGCAGGCCGCCGAGGAGCGAGATCAGGATCACCCAGATCAGCGATGTCTCGGCCTGGCCGAAGACGAAGTCGACCTGCGTCTGCTCGTTGTTGCCGACGACGAACGCGATCAGGTAGGCGACGATCAGGATCAGCAGCGCCAGCGAGATCCACAGGCGCGGCTGCCAGTTGCGTTCGAACTTCTTCTCGGGCGTGTCCATGGAGCAGAGTTTATGCGGCGGCGGTGACGTACGCCGGGGACGTCCTCGGCACCAGCCGCGGCTGCGGCGGCGGCGTCAGGATCCCCGCCCGCGCCAGCCGGAAGGTCGGGCACGGCTCGTCGCCCGGGAGGGCACAGAGACCGGCCCTGCGGAAATAGCAATCACTGCATGCTGCTTTAGTTTGTTTGCTCATGCTTCCTTCTGGTAGTTGACCGCTCCCCATCGGACAGGCGCCATTCTGGTCACGTCCGAGGCTCCCGGCAACCCCCTCCTTCACGAAATCGACGCAATTTCCGGCGCATTCCGGGATCCGGAAATCTGCCGTTACTTACCGTTTCCTGGTCAGCGTTGCCAGCTTGCGCAACGCCTGTTGAAAACTCTCGACGGCCACGATCCGGAGGCCATGCGCGTTGCGGCGTGCGACGGCTGCGTTATCCCCAGCGGGGACGAGGAAGACGTCGACCCCGGCCTCCTTCGCGCCGATCGTCTTCTGTTTGATCCCTCCGATCGGGCCGACGCTCCCGTCGAGCATGATCTCTCCCGTCGCGGCGACCTTGAGGCCGCCGTCGATGTCGCGGCCGAGCTCGTCGACGACGTCGAGGGCGAAGGCGAGCCCTGCCGAGGGGCCGCCGACGCCGCCGAGATCGATCTCGACGTCGACGGGAAGCTCCACCCGCGCGGACTGCTCGACCTGGATCCCGACGATCGCGCGGCCCGGCTCGTTCGGAGACTCGATCGTCTTCAGCTCCACGGTCCGCACCTCCTCGCCGGCCCGGATGCGGAGGGCGACCGAGGCCCCCGGCTTGCGGGTGCCGATCTGCTTCCGGAGCTCGTCCAGCGTCCGGATCGTCTTCCCGTCCACGCCGACGATCACCTCGCTCGCCTGGAGCTTGCCCGCCGCAGGCCCGTCCGGCGCGACGGCGGTGATCAGCGCGCCCTGGGGCTTCGTGACCACCTCCTTGCCCAACTCGCGTAGGGCGACCGCGGCTGCGATCTCCTGGGAGCGGCTCATCGCGCGCAGGTTCTCGGTCCGCCGCTCCTGGAAGTTCGAGCCTGGCGGGACGATCGCGTGGGCAGGGACGACGTCGGCGCCGTCCGGCCGGATGAAGCCGACGTGGCTCTCCAGCACCGACGCCTGGCGCACGATCACGTCGACGTAGTAGATCCCGCCACCGCCCTGCTCGGGCTGCTCCCCCGCGATCGTGACGCGGTCGGCGAGCGGCTTTGCCCCGTCGGGGACGATCAGATAGCTGTCGGACGGGATGAACCAGGTCGCGCCGATCGCGAGCGCCAGCAGGACGAGGCCGGCGGAGAGGAGGCGGCCCGGGCTCAGAACAGCCCCCGGGTCAGGCCGCCATCGACGACGACGGTCGTCCCGGTCACGTAGGACGCCCGGTCGGAGGCGAGGAAGCAGACGACGTCGCCGAGCTCGCGCGGCGCGCCGAGCCGCCGGAGTGGGATCGCGGCCAGCTCACCCTCGCTCGGGCCGTCCGGGCCGTAGACCTCCTGCATCCGCGCGGTGTCGATCCGGCCAGGGGCGACGGCGTTCACGGTCACGCCGACAGGCCCGAGCTCGCGCGCGAGCGACTTGAGCCAGCCGGTGACTCCCGGACGGACCGCGTTCGAGAGCGCGAGCCCGTCGACCGGCTCCTTGACCGCGCTCGAGGTGATCGCGACCACCCGTCCGCGGCCGCTCCGCTCGAGGTGGGGGCGGCAAAGCCGGACGAGCCGGACGGCGGAAAGGAGGAGGAGCGCGACCGCGTCCTCGACCTGCTCGTCGGTCAGCTCGGAGGCGCTCCCGCGCGGGGGGCCGCCGCTGTTCAGGACGAGGACGTCGATCCCGCCGTGCGCCTCGAGCGTACGTTCGACGAGTCGCTCGAGGTCGGCCGGCTCGCGCACGTCGCCCGTGACTGCGAGCGCGCCCAGGCGCCCGGCCTCGCGCTCGAGCACGTCTTCGCGCCGCGCGAACATGACCACGTTGGCGCCTTCCGCCGCGAGAGCCTCCGCGCAGGCGAGGCCGATCCCGGCGGACGCGCCGCAGACGATCGCCGTGCGCCCGCCGAGACCCAGGTCCATCGGGCCCGCCTAGGTGGTGAGAACGCCGACGACGTCTCGGACGGCGTCGGCCGAGGCCTTCAACATCCCCTGCTCGGCCTCGTCGAGGTCGAGCTCCACGATCTCCTCGATCCCGCCGGCGCCGAGCTTGGCCGGGACGCCCATGTAGAGCCCGTCGATCCCGTACTCGCCCTCGAGGTAGGCGGTGCAGGGGAGGACGCGCTTCTCGTCGAGCACGATCGAGTCGACCATCTGCGCGGCGGCCGCGCCGGGCGCGTACCAGGCGGAGGTGCCGAGCAGGTTGACGAGCTCGCCGCCGCCCTTCGCCGTCCGCTCGACCATCGCCTGGATCTTGTCCTCGGCCACGAGCTTGCGCAGCGGGACGCCGCCGACGGTGGTGTGCGTGACGACCGGGACCATCTGGTCGCCGTGACCGCCGAGCACCATCGCGGTCACGTCCTTGACGGAGGCACCGGTCTCCCAGGAGATGAAGGTGGAGAAGCGGGCCGTGTCGAGGATCCCGGCCATCCCGAAGACACGCTCCTTGGGCCAGCCGGAGACGTTCTTGGCGACGTGGCACATCGCATCGAGAGGGTTGGAGACGACGATCACGATCGCGTCCGGGGATGCGGCCATCACCTGCTCGGTGACCGAGCCGACGATCTTCTCGTTGGTGGTCACGAGGTCGTCACGGCTCATCCCGGGCTGCCGGGGAAGGCCGGCGGTGATCACGACCACCTCCGAGCCGGCGGTCGCCTCGTACCCGTTCGAGCCCTCGATCGAGGTCTCATAGCCGAGGACGGCGCCCGCCTGGGCGATGTCGAGCGCCTTGCCCTGGGGCAGGCCTTCCTTGATGTCGACGAGGACGACGTGGGCGTAATCGCGCCGCGCCAGCTCCTGCGCGCACGTCGCTCCCACGTTCCCCGCTCCGACGACGGTGACCTTGTGCCTCATGCTCGTTGCCCTCCAGTTGTGCTCGTTGGCCGTTCGGCGGCCGCCGATTCTATGCAGCGTCCGTCCCGGTGCAGGTCAGGTACGGTCCAGGGTACGGGCACCACCACGACGAGGAGACCGATGAACGACTTCAAACCGGGCCTCGAGGGCGTTGTCGCCGTCGAGACAGAGATCGCCGAGCCTGACCGCGAGGGAGGCGCGCTCCGTTATCGCGGAGTCGACATCGAGGACCTCGTCGGGCACTACCCGTATGAGAACGTCTGGGGGCTGCTCGTCGACGACGACCTCAGCTCGACGATGCCCGACCCGGAGCCGTACGAGCCGGCGCGGCTGACGGGGAACGCGCCCTCCGACCTCCAGGCCGAGACTGCGCGCCTCGCCGGCGAGTGGGACCTCGGCAAGCTGAACGAGATCTCCGACGAGCAGGCCCGCGAGGACCTCGGCCGCCTTTCCGCCCAGATGATGGCGATCGTCGCGCGCTCCGCGCGGGTCGCGGACGGGCACACAGACTCGATCGACGAGGACGTCGTCGCCGGCGGCAAGACCGCCGCCGAGAAGTTCCTGCTCCGGTGGCGCGGCGAGGCCAACCCGAAGCACGTGAAGGCGATCGACACGTACTGGATCTGCACGGCCGAGCACGGGCTCAACGCCTCGACCTTCGCCGCGCGCGTCGCCGCGTCCACCGGGGCCGACGCCGGCGCCTCGCTCTCGTCCGCGGTCGGGGCGCTCTCCGGCCCGCTGCACGGCGGCGCGCCCGCGTACGTCAAGCCGATGCTCGAGGAGGCCGCCGCCTCCGGCGACGCCGCCGCGTGGGTCGAGAACGCACTCTCGAGCGGCCAGCGGATCATGGGCTTCGGCCATCGGATCTACCGCGCCGAGGATCCGCGCTCGCGCCTGCTCAAGGGCGTCGCCCAGGAGCTCGACGCGCCGAACATCGAGATCGCGCTGGAGCTCGAGGAAGTGGCGCTGAAGGCGCTCCAGGAGCGCTCGCCCGATCGCGTGCTGGCGACGAACGTCGAGTACTACTCGGCCGTCGTCCTCGACGTCGCCGAGATCCCGCCGCCGCTCGCGCCCGCGATGTTCGCATGCTCCCGGGTCGCCGGCTGGTCGGCGCACATCCTCGAGCAGAAGCGGACCGGCAAGCTCTTCCGGCCGAACGCGCGCTACATCGGGCCCGCGGCCCGGGCTGCCGCCTCGGTCTGATGACGCTCAGCGAAGCCGCGCAGCAGGCAGACGAGCTCGCGGCCGCCGGGGACGAGCGCGGGCTCGCGACGCTCCGGCAGCAGTGGGACGAGGAGCTCGAGCACGCGGCCCGGCACCAGGACTACCGGATTCGCGCCCAGGCCTACCGCGCGATCGCGCAGTTCCGCTTCCGCCAGAAGCTCGAGCTCGTCCGGCGAGGGCTCCAGGACGAGAGCCCGGCCGCCCGCGGCTCGGCGCTGATCTCGCTCGAGGCGCTCTCGCGCGACCACCCCGGCGACGTGAACGGGATGCGGGCGCTCCTGCACGAGCTGGCCTCGAACGACGGCAACATCGCCGTACGCCGGCTCGCGATCGTCTGCCTCAAGAACGGCTCGCCGCAGCGCGAGACGATCCTGATCCTGAACGGGCTCGCCGAGGACGACGAGCAGGACGGCGAGCTGCGCAAGACGGCGAAGACGGTTGCCGCAGCGCTGACCAAGCGCGCCAATACCAAGTGACTGGCACCAAGTGACCGGTACGAAGTGAGCGGCGCGCTCGTCGGCGTGATCATGGGGTCGCGCTCCGACTGGGAGACGATGCGCCATGCCGTCGAGACGCTCGAGGCGCTCGAGGTTCCACACGAGACGGAGGTCGTCTCCGCGCACCGGACGCCCGACCGGCTCTTCGAGTACGCCGAGACCGCCGAGGCGCGCGGACTGCAGGTGCTGATCGCGGGCGCGGGTGGGGCGGCGCACCTGCCCGGGATGACCGCGGCAAAGACGGCGCTGCCGGTGCTCGGCGTCCCCGTCGAGTCGAAGTCGCTGCAGGGGATGGACTCGCTGCTCTCGATCGTGCAGATGCCGGCCGGGATCCCCGTGGGGACGCTCGCGATCGGCCGGCCGGGCGCCGTCAACGCCGCCCTGCTCGCGGCCGCGATCGTCGCCCGCTCCGACGAGGGCGTGCGCGAGCGGCTGCAGCGGTACCGGGCGGAGCAGACCCAATCGGTGCTCGCCGACACCGATCCGGCGGAGTGATCCGAGCGTGATCGTCGGCGTGATCGGGGGCGGCCAGCTCGGGCGGATGCTCGCGCTCGCCGGGGTCCCGCTCGGGCTCTCCTTCCGCTTCCTCGACCCGTCCCCGGACGCGCCCGCGGCCGAGGTCGGCGAGCTGCTCGTCGGCGTCTACGACGACCCGGCGCTCCTCGACCGGCTGGCGGACGGCGCCGCCGTCGTCACCTACGAGTTCGAGAACGTCCCCGTCGAGGCCGCGAGGCGCGTCGGCGCGCTCCCCGGCCCGGCTGCGCTGGAGGCGGCCCAGGACCGGCTCGTCGAGAAGCAGCTCTTTCGGCGGCTCGGGATCCCGACCGCCCCGATCGACGACGAGGTGACGGTGTTCCCGGCCCTGCTCAAGACCCGCCGGCTCGGCTACGACGGCAAGGGCCAACGTCTGGTCGAGACACGTCCAGGGTCTGACCCTGGACACGTCCTCGAGGGGCTCGTCCCGTTCGAGCGCGAGCTCTCGCTGCTCGCCGTCCGCGGCCGCAACGGCGAGACGCGTTTCTACCCGCTCGTCGAGAACGTCCACGCCGAGGGGATCCTCCGCAGCTCGCGCGCCCCCGCGGCCGACGCGCCCCAGGCGCTCGCCGAGGACTATGCGACGCGGATCCTGGACGAGCTCGGCTACGTCGGCGTGCTCGCGCTCGAGCTCTTCGACACCGGCGGCGAGCTGGTCGCGAACGAGCTGGCCCCGCGCGTCCACAACACCGGCCACTGGACGATCGAGGGCGCGGCGACGAGCCAGTTCGAGAACCACCTCCGCGCCGTGCTCGGCCTCCCGCTCGGCTCGACCGAGGCGCGCGGGCCGTCGCTCATGCTGAATGTGCTCGGGAACCCCCCGGACACCTCCGCCGTGCTCGCGCTCCCCGGGGCGCACCTGCATCTGTACGGCAAGGAGCCGCGCCCGGGCCGCAAGCTCGGGCACATGACGCTGCTCGATCCGACGAAAGAGACGGAGCGGGCGGCGAACGACCTAGTTGCTCAGAGCAACTAAGTCCGTGCGCTGAGCAGACGCGGCCGTCGATGTGGCGATCGCCATCGTCGGCAGGTGTGGATCAAGCGTCATCGGTCGGCGTCCTCTGAGTCGGAGTCCTTCGCGCGTGGGGGTGCGCGCGGAAGTACAACTCGCGACGGCGCCGATCGGAGACGTGGGTGTAGAGCTCGGTCGTGGAGAGGTCGGCGTGGCCGAGCATCTCCTGGACGCTCCGGAGGTCGGCGCCGCCCTCGAGCAGATGGGTGGCGAACGAGTGCCGGAGCAGGTGCGGGTGGACGCGGAGCGGGTCGAGGCCCGCCTTCTCGGCGAGCCGGCGGAGGATCAGGAACGCACCGGCGCGGGTCAGCGGGCCGCCGCGCGCGTTGAGGAAGAGCTCGGGGCGCGAGCGGGAGTCGAGGTGGGGGCGGCCCATCGCGATGTAGCGCCGGAGCGCCTCGACGGCCGGGCGGCCGAGGGGAACGAGCCGCTCCTTCGAGCCCTTGCCGAGCGGGCGCACGATCCGGTCCTCGAGGTCGACCGAGCGGCGGTGGAGGCCGAGCGCTTCGCTGACGCGGAGGCCCGAGCCGTACATCAGCTCGACCAGCGCTCGGTCGCGCATCGAGCGCGGCGTCGTCCCGTTCGCCGCCTCGATCAGCCGCTCTGCCTCGCCCGGGGAGAGGGTCTTCGGCAGGCGCCGCGCGCGCTTCGGCAGCTCGAGCGCTGCCGCTGGGTTCTCTCGCGTCGCCCCGATCAGCATCTGGTGCCGGAAGTACGAGCGCACGGCCGCGATCCGGCGCGCGATCGACGTGGCGGCGCTCCCGTCCGCCCGCATCTGGGCGATCCAGCGCTCCAGCTCCTCGGTCGTCGCCTCGCCGACCGGGCCGCCGCGCCAGGCGGCGAGGGCGAGCAGGTCGCGCCGGTACGCCTCGACGGTCCTCGGCGCGCGCTGCGCCGTCAGGAGCGTCAGGAAGCGCTGGAGGTCAGGATCGGGGATGGCTGAAGTCATAGACCTTGCGGAGCCGCTTGGCGTCGACGTGGCTGTAGACCTGGGTGGTCGAGAGGGAGGCGTGGCCGAGCAGCTCCTGGATCGTCCGGAGATCGGCGCCGCCCTCCAGGAGGTGGGTGGCGAAGGAATGCCGGAGCCGGTGCGGGTGGGGGAGGATCCGGCGGACCGTGCTCGTGTCGAGCCGGCGGCCGCGCGCGGAGAGGAAGAGGGCGTCGTTCGCGCCTCGGGCGAGCGCCGGCCGCCCGTCGCGGAGATAGGTGGCGACGGCGAACGCCGCCTGCTCCCCGAGCGGGACGACGCGCTCCTTGCCGCCCTTGCCGCGCACGAGCACGTGCTCCTGCTCGAAGTCGACGTCCCCCAGGTCGAGCCCGACGGCCTCGGCGCTCCGGAGCCCGGCGGAGTAGGTCAGCTCGACGAGCGCTCCGTTGCGGAGCCCGATCGGGGACTCGTCGCTCGCGTCCTCGACAATCGTCTCGATCTCGGACTGCTTCGGTGCCTCGGGCAGCCGCTGCGGCTTGCGCGGGGTCATCGGCGCGTCCGGGACACGCGCGGCGCCGAACGTGAAGCGGAGGAAGGAGCGGACGGTCGAGATCCGGCGCGCGATCGTCGCGGGCGAGAGGTGGCGGCTCCCGCGCCCGAGCTCCGAGACGTAGTCGGCGAGCAGCCGGACGTCCACGTCGTCGATCGCGGCGCCGCGGCTCTCCAGCCAGCGGGAGAAGTCACGCAGGTCGAAGCCGTACGAGCGTCGCGTCGCGTCCGAGAGCCGGGGCGAGGCGAGGAAGCGGTCGATGGCGGGTGCGGTCTGCATCGCCCCGACCGAGTTCCCTAGAGTCGAGACATGTCCTTCGAGCTCTCGAGCGGCGCCGAGGCCCGCTGGACGAATCCTGGCCGACCCTGCGTCGTCGTCTGCGTGGACGGCGGCACCTCCGCGGAAGTGGAGGGAACGTGGAGCGCGTCCGTCGAGTGGCTCGTGCACGAGCTCGCTCCGGTCCTGCCCCAGGCCTCCTTTCTCGAGGTGCGCTACCGGGTCAAGTCGTGGCGCCGGCTCGACAAGTGCGTCGAGGACGGGGCCGCCGCGATCGTCGCCGCGCGCGAGGCGGGCGCGACGCTCGTCCCGCTGCTCGCATTCTCGATGGGCGGCGCGGTCGCGAGCGCGATCGCGGCTGCGCCGGAGACGCCGGGAGTCGTCGCCGTCAACCCGTGGCTGCCGCACCAGCTCGACCTGGGCGGGCTCCGGGGCAAGCGCCTCGCGATCGCCCACGGCGCGCTCGACGCGCCGCTGCCCGGGATCCCGGGCGTTCGGCCCGCGCACTCGCGGGCCGGAGCCGAGCGAGCCCGCGCGGCCGGGGCGGACGTCGAGCGCACCGTGATCCCGCGCGCGATCCACCCCGTCGCGCTGCGTGCTCCCTGGGGCGACCCGGTCCGGATGCCGGGCGCCGGCCGCTACGCGCGCTTCGTCGAGCCGGAGCTCGCCCGCCTCTGCGCCTGACGGGGCCGCGTCCGTACCCTGTGACGGGTGGCACGAGGACGTGGAGGCGCATTCGAGATCGCTGAGCCGGTCGAGCGCCCCGCGGACCGGGCCGTCCGCCGCGCGAACTTCCGCCGGATCGTCCAGCTCTTCCGGCCCTACCGCCTCCGCCTGACCATCGTCCTGGCGCTGATTGTCTTCTCGTCGGCGCTCGGCGCGGTCTCGCCGCTCCTCGTCAAACCGATCTTCGACGACGCGCTCCCGAATGGGAACACGGGGCTGCTGAACGTCCTCGTGGGCGCGATGGTGGCGATCGCGATCGTCACCGGCACGCTCGGCGTCTTCCAGACGTACCTCTCGAACCAGGTCGGGCAGCGCGTGATGCACGACATGCGCACCGACGTCTACCGGCACCTCCAGCGGCTCTCGCTCGCGTTCTTCACGCGGACGCGGACCGGGGAGGTGCAGTCGCGGCTCGCGAACGACATCGGCGGCGTCCAGAACGTCGTCACCGCGACCGCGACGTCGATCGTTTCGAACACGACGACGGTGCTCGCGAGCGTCGTCGCCATGTTCGTCCTCGACTGGCGGCTGACCCTCTTCGCGCTCGCACTGATCCCCGTCTTCATCCTGATGACCCGGCGCGTCGGCCGGCAGCGGCAGAAGGTCGCGAAGGTGCGGCAGGAGTCGATGGCCGACATCTCCAGCCTCGTCCAGGAGTCGCTCTCGGTCTCGGGGATCCTGCTCGGGAAGACGATGGGCCGCTCGGGCGAGCTGGCCGAGCGCTTCGACAGCGAGTCCAGCCGCCTCGCCGACCTCGAGGTGCGGAGCCGGATGACGGGCCGCTGGATGATGAGCTCGATCCAGATGACCTTCGCGATCATGCCGGCGCTCGTCTACCTCTTCGCCGGCCACTACACGGGCTCGATCACGGCGGGCACGCTGATCGCGTTCACGGCGCTCCAGGGCCGCCTCTTCTTCCCGATCGGCTCGCTGCTCGGCGTCTCGCTGGAGGCCCAGACCTCACTCGCGCTCTTCGACCGCGTCTTCGAGTACCTCGACCTCGACGTCGACATCGAGGGAGGCACGCGCGAGCTGCCTCGGCCGGAGGGGCGCGTCTCCTTCGACGGCGTCTGGTTCCGCTACGGCGAGACCTGGACGCTCGAGGACGTCTCTTTCGAGGTGCCGCCGGGGACGAAGACGGCGCTCGTCGGCGAGACCGGATCCGGCAAGACGACGGCGGGATATCTCGTGGCCCGGCTCTACGACGCGACCGAGGGCGGGGTCGAGATCGACGGCGTCGACGTGCGAGAGTTGACCTTCGCCTCGCTTGCGGCGTCCGTCGGCGTCGTCTCCCAGGAGACGTACCTCTTCCACGCAACCGTGCGCGAGAACCTCCGTTTCGCCCGCCCGGACGCGAGCGACGAGGAGATCGAGGACGCGGCCCGCGCCGCCCAGGTGCACACGCTGATCTCCTCGCTCCCGGACGGCTACGACACGGTCGTCGGCGAGCGCGGCTACCGCTTCTCGGGGGGCGAGAAGCAGCGGATGGCGATCGCGCGGACGATCCTCCGCAACCCGCCGATCCTCGTCCTCGACGAGGCGACCTCGGCGCTCGACTCGCAGACTGAGCGGCTGGTGACGGAGGCGCTGGAGCGGCTCGCTGAGGGTCGCACCACGATCGCGATCGCGCACCGGCTCTCGACCGTGCGCGACGCCGACCAGATCGTCGTGCTCGATCAGGGCAGGGTCGTGGAGGTCGGGACCCACGAGGAGCTGATCGCGGAGGGCGGTCGCTATGCCTCCCTCGTCGCCCGCGACACCGACGAGGTCTACGGCTAGGAGCCCCTGCCCTCGACCGCCTATGCGGTTTCCGCATATGCTCCGCCCTCGTGGCGACGACGGAACACGAGCTCGGCCTCGAGCAGCACGGGATCGACGGCCCGGGCAGCGTCCACCGCAACCCGTCCACCGAGCTCCTCTACGAGCACGCCGTGCTCCGGGGTGAGGGGCGGATCGCCCAGGGCGGCCCGCTCGCGGTCGACACCGGCAAGCACACGGG
Organism: Gaiellales bacterium; assembly: GCA_038324115.1. Lineage (GTDB taxonomy): Bacteria > Actinomycetota > Thermoleophilia > Gaiellales > Gaiellaceae > Gaiellasilicea. Next base: position 18,902 of record JBBQHQ010000006.1, on the reverse strand, counting down.
CCGCTCGCCGAAGGACAAGTTCCTCGTCCGCGAGCCCGAGTCACGCGACCGGATCTGGTGGGGCGACGTCAACGCCGAGCTCGACGAGGAGCAGTTCGACGGCCTGCGCGCCAAGGTGACGGAGCATCTCTCCGGGCGCGACCTCTACGTCGTCGACGCCTTCGCCGGCGCGGATCCCGCGCATCGGATCTCGCTCCGCGTGGTCACCGACCGGCCCTACCACGCCCTCTTCGCGAAAACGATGTTCATCGACCCGTCCGCGGCCGAGTTGGAGGACTTCGAGCCGCAGGCGCTCGTCCTCCATGCACCGGGGCTCGAGGCCGATCCCGAGACTGACGGGACGCGCAGCAGCACCTTCGTCGTCGTCCACCCCTCCCGGCTCGAGGTGCTGATCGGCGGAACGTTCTATGCGGGCGAGATCAAGAAGTCGATCTTCTCGCTGATGAACGACCGGCTCCCGCTCGAGGGCGTCTTCCCGATGCACTGCTCCGCCAACGTCGGCGACGACGGCGGCGTGGCGGTCTTCTTCGGGCTCTCCGGCACCGGCAAGACCACGCTCTCGGCCGATCCCGCGCGGCGCCTGATCGGCGACGACGAGCACGGGTGGGGCGACAACGGTGTCTTCAACTTCGAGGGCGGCTGCTACGCGAAGGTGATCGATCTCTCAGCCGAGGCGGAGCCGCAGATCTTCAGGACGACGCACACCTTCGGGACGATCCTCGAGAACGTCGGGATCGACGACGACGGCGTGGTCGACCTGTCCGACTCGTCGAAGACCGAGAACACGCGGGCCGCGTACAAGCTCGAGCAGATTGCGAACGCGTTGCCCGAGAAGCGTGCCGGCCATCCGACATCGGTCGTGATGCTGACCGCCGACGCGTTCGGGATCCTGCCGCCGATCGCGCGCCTCACCCGCGACCAGGCGATGTTCTACTTCCTCTCCGGCTTCACCGCGAAGCTCGCGGGGACGGAGATCGGGGTCAAGGAGCCGCAGCCGACCTTCTCGGCCTGCTTCGGGGCGCCCTTCCTGCCGCAGCCGCCGGCGGTCTACGCGCGCCTGCTCGGAAAGAAGCTGGACGAGCACGGCAGCTCGGTCTGGCTCGTGAACACCGGCTGGACGGGCGGCCCGTTCGGCGAGGGCTCCCGGATGCCGATCAAGGCGACTCGCACGATGCTCGCCGCGGCACTCGCAGGCGAGCTCGACGACGCCGAGTACCGCACCGACTCCGTCTTCGGCTTCGAGGTGCCGGTCGCGGTGCCAGGGCTCGAGGACGATGGCCTCCTCGACCCGCGCTCGACGTGGGGCGACCCCGAGGCGTACGACGCGAAGGCCAGCGAGCTCGCGGCGATGTTCAACGAGAACTTCCAGAAGTTCGGCGCGGACGAGAACCTCGTCCAGGCCGGGCCTCGCAGCTAGCCCGTCGCGCGACGACCGACGAGCGGGTTGTACGGGCGCCAACCGACGTCGATTCGGTAGCTTCAACTCTTGGTGGACGCGAAGCACGACGTACTCGTGATCGGTGCCGGCTGCGCAGGGATGCGCGCCGCGATCGAGGCCCATGACGCGGGTGCGGACGTCGCGATCATCTCGAAGCTCCACCCGACCCGCAGCCACTCCGGCGCGGCCGAGGGTGGGATCAACGCGGCGCTCGGGAACGCGGCCGAGGACAGCCCCGAGACGCACGCCTTCGACACGGTCAAGGGCTCCGACTACCTGGGCGACCAGGACTCGATCGAGATTTTCACGCGCGAGGCGCCGGGCGACATCTACCAGCTCGAGCAGTGGGGCGCGATCTTCTCGCGCGCCGAGGACGGCAAGCTCGCGCAGCGCCCCTTCGGCGCCGCCGGCTCGCCCCGCACCGTCTTCGCGGCCGACATCACCGGCCACGTCCTGATCCAGGTGCTCTACGAGCAGCTCGTCAAGCGCGAGATCAAGGTCTACGAGGAGTTCTTCGCCTGGCAGCTGATCGTGGACGACGACCGCTGCAGCGGCGTGATTGCCTGGGACCTCCTCCACGGTGGGCTGAAGGCGTTCGGCGGCAAGGCGACGATCCTCGCCACCGGCGGCGTCGGCCGGCTCTACCGCGCGACCACGAACGCCTACGCCTGCACCGGCGACGGGATGTCGATGGCGCTGCGTGCAGGCCTGCCCCTGAAGGACATCGAGTTCATGCAGTTCCACCCGACGACGATGTACCCGAGCGGGATCCTGATCACCGAGGGCTGCCGGGGCGAGGGCGGGATCCTCCGCAACTCCGAGGGCGAGCGGTTCATGGAGCGCTACGCGCCGACCGCGAAGGACCTCGCGAGTCGCGACGTCGTCTCCCGCTCCGAGCAGACCGAGATCGACGAGGGCCGCGGCATCAACGGCTCCGTCCTCCTCGACCTCACGCACCTCGGCGCCGAAAAGATCCTCACCCGGCTGCCGGGCTCGCCCGAGCTGGCGATGGTCTACGCGGGCGTCGACCCGATCCACACACCGATCCCCGTCCGGCCGGGCGCCCACTACCACATGGGCGGCGTCGAGACGGACACGGACGGGCTGACCGAGCTGACCGGCCTCTACGCCGCGGGCGAGGTTGCCTGCGTCTCCGTCCACGGCGCCAACCGGCTCGGCGGTAACTCGCTGATGGAGACGATCACGTTCGGTCGCCGCTCCGGCCGGCATGCCGCCGAGTGGGCCATGGGCCAGGGTGAGGTGACGCTCCCCGTCGGCGCGACCCGCGACGCCGAGCGCGAGCTGAAGGAGCTGCTCGGCCGGAATGAGGGCGAGCGCCCCTGGAAGATCCGGGACGAGCTCGGGCAGACGATGCTCGAGAACTTCGGCGTCTTCCGCCGCGAGGAGCAGATGGCCAAGCAGATCGAGATCCTCGCCGGGCTGCGTGAGCGCTACCCCACGGTCGTCGTCGAGGACAAGGGAGACGTCTTCAACTCCGACCTGACCCAGGCGATCGAGCTCGGCTACCTGCTCGACATCGCGAACTGCATGCTCCAGGCCGGGATCGCCCGCAAGGAGAGCCGCGGCGCCCACTCCCGCCCCCACGACTTCCCGACGCGCGACGACGAGAACTTCATGAAGCACTCGATCACGCGCTGGAAGGACGGAGCCCCCGAGCTGACGTATAAGGACGTGCGCTTCACCAAATATCTGCCCGAGGAGCGAAAATACTGATGCAGGTCGCGCTGAAAATCTGGCGGTACGACTCGAAGTCCGGCGAGCGCGCGCTTCGCGAGTACGAGCTCGACGCGCCGGAGGAGGCGACGCTGCTCGACTGCCTCGACATCGTCAAGGACAAGCAGGACGGGTCGCTCGCCTACCGGAAGAGCTGCCGGATGATGATCTGCGGCTCGTGCGGGATGCGGATGGATGGCGGCGCCGTCCTCGCCTGCAAGGTGCGGATGTACGACATCGCGCAGGCCGGCCACGTGCCCGTGATCTCGGCGATGGGCAACCTGCCGATCATCCGCGACCTCGTCGTCGACATGGATCCGTTCTGGGCCAAGTTCAAGGCGATGAAGCCGTACCTCCAGCCCGGCTACGAGCAGCCCGCCGAGGACGAGGAGTACGTGGTCACGCAGGAGCGGATGAACGTGATCCACAAGGAGTCGCTCTGCATCAACTGCGGCTGCTGCGTCTCGGAGTGCAACTCGATGGAGTCCGACCCGGAGTTCCTCGGCCCGCAGGCGCTCGCAAAGGGGATGCGCTTCGTCGGCGACCCGCGCGACGCGGCCACCGCCGAGCGGCTCGACCAGTACAGCGCCGAGCACGGGATCTGGGACTGCACCCGCTGCTACTTCTGCAACGAGCGCTGCCCGAAGGGCGTCGACCCGCGCGACGCGATCGCCAAGTTGGGCGCCGAGGCGATGGCGCACGGGATCGACAGCGACATGGGCGCGAAGCACGCCAAGTGGTTCGTTCACTCGGCGAAGACGACCGGCTGGCTCCGCGAGACCGAGCTCGTCCCGAAGACGCAGGGGATTCTCTCCTCGATCAAGGAGATGCGCTTCGCGATGGGCCTCGCCGTCAAGGGCAAGGTGCCGCCGCCGTTCCCGCCGCACGTCGCGGAGGGCGTCAAGGAGTCCCGCGCGCTCTACGATCTCGTCAAGGAACAGGATCGCGGCGGCGCGATGGGAATCGTCCAGGGCGAGCGTGCGCTCTCCCGGATCGAGCACGAGGGCCCCGCCGCCGGCGGGTCCGAGCACGGGATGGGCAGCCGCGACCAGGCGGACGTGTCGCCGGGTGAGGCCCCGACGAAGAAGCCGGGAGGCGGAGCATGACGTCAGTCGCAGAGGTGGGGATGAGGAAGGTCGCGTACTACAAGGGCTGCCTGGCGTCGCTCTCGGCGAAGGAGCTCGACATCTCGACGAAGGCGCTCTCCCCGAAGGTGGGGCTGGAGCTGCTGGAGCTGGAGACGGTCACGTGCTGCGGCGCCGGAGACATCCACGAGGCCGAGCCCGACTACTACCTGCACCTGAACGCCCGGATCCTCGCCTACGCCGAGGCGACCGGCTGCGACACGCTGATGACGGTCTGCAACGTCTGCACCCTCAACCTGCGCCAGGCGAACCACCAGATCCAGGGAGACGAGGCGCTTCGCGACCGGATCAACAAGAACCTCGCCAAGGTCGGCGTGCCCGAGTACAACGGCACCGTCGAGGTCATGCACTTCCTCTGGCTCGTCGCCGCCGGCGATGGCTACGAGCTCCTGAAGGCGGCGGCGCACAAGGGCCTCAAGGGCCTGAAGATCGCACCCTTCTACGGCTGTCAGATCCTTCGGCCCTCCAAGCTGCTCGGGTTCGAGGATCCGGACAAGCCCTCCTCGCTGGAGCGCATCATCGAGGCGTGCGGCGGCGAGGCGATCGACTACCCGGCGAAGATCAAGTGCTGCGGCTTCCCGATCATCCAGGCCCGCGAGGAGACGGCGCTGGGCGAGCTGATCCAGCCGATCGAGCAGGCCAAGGAGGCCGGTGCGGACGCGATCGTGACCCCCTGCCCGCTCTGCCACCTCTCGCTCGACGCGTGGCAGTCGAAGCTGAAGAAGCAGACCGGCAAGGACTTCAAGATGCCGATCCTCCACCTCTCCCAGTTGATCGGCGTCGCCGCCGGGCTGACCGACTCGGAGCTCAAGTTCAAGCGCCACGTCGTCTCGGTCGACCCGGTCCTGGAGAAGCTGTCCGTCTGACCGCGCGCCTCGCGCGCGCAAGAAATCCGGCCCCGCCGCGTCTCTACCTACGGAGGGGCGGTTTCAGGGCCGGCGATCCTGGGGGGCGCCGGCCCTGAGCATCCTCCACTGGACTCTCGCCGCGCTCGGGCTCGCCGCCGCCGTGCTCGCCTACGGCTGGTTCGAGGCGGGCTGGCTGCGGACGCGTGTGCTCGAGCTGCCGCTCGCGGGCCTGCCGGCCGAGCTCGACGGCCTCCGGATCGCGCATCTCTCGGACTTCCACCTCGGGGTCCCTTCGCGCGGGCGGGTCGCGACCGAGCGGGCGGTCGCCTGGGTGGCGGAGCGCCGCCCCGACCTCGTCTGCATCACCGGCGACCTGCTCTCCCGGCCGGCGGGTGAGCCGCTCCTCCGCCGGCTGCTCGAGCAACTCGGGCCTGCGTTCGCCGTGCTCGGAAACCACGACCGCGCCGACTCGCGCGACCCGTTCTCGCGGCCCGTCGAGCTGGACGACCTGGGGGGGACGGAGCTCCTGGACGACGAGGCCCGAACGCTGTCCCTCCGCGGACTCCGCGTGCAGGTCGTCGGCGTCGACCCCGACTCGTACTCGCGAGGGGTGGCCCGACCGGAGCGGCACCTCGACCCGGCGGCCGACCTGCACGTCCTCCTCTGCCACTTCCCCGGGGTTGCGCGCGAGCTCTCGGGCTACGAGCTCGTCCTCGCGGGGCACATGCATGCCGGCCAGATCGTGCTGCCGTATCCCGGTGGGCGCTTCCTGTTCGCGCATCCCTTCGCCCGCGAGGATCGGGGCGTCTACGGCTATCCGGGCACGACGCTGCACGTCTCGCCGGGCACGGGCACGACGTTCGTCCCCTTTCGGTTCTTCGCGCGCCCGGAGGTCACGGAGCTGGTGCTCCGCCGGACGTAGACTGGGAGGCCATGGAGGGGCACGCGCTGATCTCGACGGACATTCTCGCCCGCTACGCCGGGGACGCGGCCCGCGAAGTGCCCGGCGTCCGCGCGCTCGTCGGGAGCGCCCTGCACCGGCACGAGGGCGCGAAGGTGACGCGCGAGGCGTCGAAGGTCGCCGTCGAGGTGCATCTGGCGCTCGACTGGGGCGCGAGCGCCCCCGGGGTCGGCGCCCAGGTGCAGGCGCGTGTCGCCGACTACCTCGCGCGGATGGCGGATGTCAGGCCCGACAGCGTCGAGATCGTGATCGACGAGTTCCGTCCGCCGGCAGCCTGATGGCCACCCGGGTCCGGGGCCTCACGGGCGCGACGCTCCAGCACGCGCCGGCCGTCTGTCACGAATGCGTCTTCTGGCAGTCGCGGAGCACGCGCCGGGCCAGCAAGGAGCGGTGGATCGAGCGCATCGAGGACGACTGGGGCGCGTGGGGCGCGCTCTACCACGACGACGACGGCCGACTGCTCGGCTCGATCCAGTACGGCCCCGCGCCGCTGTTTCCGCGGGCGACCGAGCTTCCCGCCGGGCCGCCGACGGAAGACGCCGTGCTCGTGACCTGCGTCTACCTGGCCGCCACCACGAGCCCGTGGGTCGAGCAGTCGCTCTTCCTCGCCGCGATCGGCGAGGCGCGCGACAAGGGGGCGAAGGCGCTGGAGGCGTTCGCGTTCCGCTATCCCGAGGGCGAGTCCACCTACGAGCGCTTCGTCGTCCACCGGACGGTCTTCCCGCGCGACTTCCTGGCCGACTTCGGCTTCGTGACGGTGCGCGCGGAGGGGCGGGTGGAGCTCGTCCGCCTCGAGCTCGGCGGGCTCGTGCCCGTCCTCGAGGGCAGGCGCGCGAAGGTGCTGCGCGCGCTCAAGGAGGCGTTCGCCCCCGCGCCCGTCCCGCAGCGCCCCTAGCGGCAGTCGGCGGAGCCGCGGTCCCGGAAGGGCGAGCCGGGGACGGCGAGGAAGCGCCAGTCGTAGCCGTCGGGCCGCAGCGTCAGCCTGAGGACGCCATAGGAGCGCCACGCGTAGCGCCGGCTCTCCGGGAGGCGGCGGAGCACGGGGTAGTGGCTGCGGCCCCCGGTGCCGACGACGAAGGAGCGGATCCCGTCGATCGGGGCGAAGCGCTCGTAGTGGTGGTCGTGCCCGGCGAGGACGACGTCGGCGCCGGCCCGGGCTAGCGTTCGCCAGAGCGGTGCCACCGTCGCGTCCGAGCCGTGCAGGCCCGAGCTCCAGCGTGGGTGGTGCCAGTACGCGAGGGTGCAGGCTGCGGGATGCTCGGCGAGGTCCTGCTCGAGCCACCGCTGCTGGGGCGAGCCGTCCTCGCAGCCCCCGGCGAGCCCGCAGTTCGAGTTGAGCACGACCACATGCCAGGCGCCGAGCTCGTAGCTGTAGTAGCCCCGCCGCGGGAGCTTGAAGTAGGCGATCGCGGCAGCGGCGCTCCCGGTGCCGTACTCGTGGTTCCCGAGCGCGGCCTTCGTCCTCGCCCGGAACTTCCGCCAGGAGTAGCACTGCCGGAACTCCTTCGCCGTGCCGTACTCGTAGACCGCGTCGCCGAGGACGGCCACGGTGCCCGGCGTCTTCGCGACGAGCCGCGCGGTCGCCTCGTCGCCGGTCGAGCGGCATGAGGCGATGTCCCCCGCGGCGACGAGCGTGGGGGCGGGAGCGGCGAGCGCGAGGGCGGCGGCGAAGGCGGCGATCAAGCCGCGGCGCGCTGCTCGCGCAACAGCAGCTCGGCGATCTGGATCGCGTTCAGCGCGGCGCCCTTGCGCAGGTTGTCGCCGACGACGAAGAGGGCGAGCCCGTTCGCGATCGTCGGGTCCTGCCGGATCCGGCCGACGAGGACGTCGTCGCCGCCCGCCGCTGCGCCCGGGGTTGGGAACTGCTCCAGCCGGATCCCCGGCGCCGAGCCCAGCAGCTGCGTCGCCTGCTCGGCCGAGAGCGGCTCCTCCGTCTCGATCCACACGGCCTCGGCGTGCCCCACGAGCACGGGGACGCGCACGCAGGTCGCGCTGATGGGGAGGTCGGGCAGCTCGAGGATCTTCTTGGTCTCCTCACGGAGCTTCTCCTCCTCCTCGAACTCGACCCCGTCGAAGCTCCAGTCCATCCGGAGGTCGTTCTCCTCGGTCGTCTGCGCGCGGAGGCGCTCCATCGCCTGGGCGCCCGCGCCCGAGACGGACTGGTAGGTCGCGACCCGCACCCGGACGAGCCCCGCGGCGTCGTGGAGCGGCTTCAGCGTGCAGGTGAGCGGGATCGCGCAGCAGTTCGGGTTCGCGACGATCCCGTTGTGCTCGAGCGCGCGGGCGGCGTTGACCTCGGGGACGACGAGCGGGATCCCCGGCTCGAGCCGGTAGGCGGAGGACTTGTCCACGGCGACGGCGCCGCCGCGGACGGCGTGGGGGACGAGCTCGCGGCTCGCCGAGGTACCGACGGAGAAGAGGCAGAGGTCGAGGTCGCCGGCAGCGAGCGCCTCGGGGGTCGCCTCCTCGACGGTGCGCCCGGCGAGCTGCTTCCCGGCCGAGCGCGCGGACGCGAAGATCCGGACGTTCTCGTAGCCGCGCTCGCGCAGCAGCTCCAGGGTGATCGTGCCGACGGCGCCGGTCGCGCCGACGACGCCGATGCGTGCATCAGTCGACAACGTCGCCTCCCAGCTCGAAGGCCTCGTGGAGCGCGCGGACGGCGCGGTCGACGTCGGCGGTGGGGACGTGGCAGGCGATCTTGATCGGCGAGGTGGAGACGATCGGCGACTCGATCCCCTCGGCCTCCAGGGTTGCGAACGTCTTGGCGGCGACGCCGGGGTGGCTCTTCATCCCGGCCCCGACGAGGCTGACCTTGCCGAGGTCGTCGCGGCTCGTCCACGTGAGGCCGAGCGCGTCGAGGGCCCGCGCGGCGTCCTCGCGGTCCTCCGGCGGGGCCGAGAAGACGATCTCGCCGCCGGTCTGGACGATCGTGTCGACGTTGACCGCGGCCTGCGCGAGCGCGCCGAAGAGCCGCGCCCGGGTGGCGCCGGAGACGTGATAGACGGTCTCCTCGCGCTGGTGCACGACTGCCGAGATCAGCGCCTTTTCCAACAACTCCGTCTCCTCCTCGATCCAGGTCCCCACGACGTCCTCGAAGGAGGAGCGGACGTGGAGTCTCACAGTGTGACTACGCGCGACCTCGATCGAGCGGGTTGCGAGCACACCTGCCCCCGAGGAGGCCATCTCGAGCATCTCGTCGAAGCTGACGCGCTCGAGCTGGCGCGCGTTCGGGACGAGCCGCGGGTCGGCGGAGAAGACGCCGCGGACATCCGTGTTGATCTCGCAGTGTTCCGCGCCGAGGGCGGCGGCGAGCGCGACCGCGGTCGTGTCGGAGCCGCCGCGCCCGAGCGTCGTCACCTCGGACGCGGTCGAGACGCCCTGGAAGCCTGCGACGAGGACGATCGTGCCGGCGTCGAGCGCCTCGTGGATCCGGCGTGCCCGCACCTCGACGATCTTGGCCTTCCCGTGCACGGTGTCGGTGACGATTCCGGCCTGCGAGCCGGTCAGGGAGATTGCCTGGTGCCCGAGGTCGTGGATCGCCATCGCGGCGAGCGCGCACGAGATCCGCTCGCCGACCGAGACGAGCATGTCCAGCTCACGCGGCTGCGGGTGTGCGGAGACCTGGCGGGCGAGGTCGAGGAGGTCGTCGGTCGTCTTCCCCATCGCGGAGAGCACCCCGACGACGCGGTGGCCGGCGTCGCGCGCCTCGACGAGACGGCGTGCCACCGCCTTCAGCTTGGCCGAGTCGCCGACCGAGGTGCCGCCGAACTTGAGCACGACGGTGCCGCCGGCGGGGGCGCTGGCGTCGACCTCGACCGCGGGGACGGCCTCGTACTCGGTCGTGGCTGCCATCCGGCGAGTGTAGCCACGGCGTCCGCCGTGAAAAACGGACCACAAAAAACGCTGAACCGGCAAGCCCGAAGGCCCCCCGGTTCAGCCCGGTGAATCTAGCCGTCGGCGAGCGCCCTCGTCAACGGGGCCGGAGGCGAAAGCCCGCAAAGAGCGGACGAATCGTCCGCTAGAGCTCGCGGCGCCCGGCGAGCGCCCGGCCGAGGGTGACCTCGTCGGCGTACTCGAGGTCGCCGCCCACGGGAAGGCCGCTCGCCAGCCGGGTGACGCGGACGCGCTCCCGCAGCCGGTCGGCGACGTAGGCGGCGGTCGCCTCACCCGTCATGTTCGGGTTCGTGGCGAGCACGACCTCCTCGATCCCGCCCACGTTCACCCGCGCGATCAGTTCGTCGATCCGCAGGTGCTCCGGCTCGACGCCGTCGAGCGGGGAGAGGGAGCCGCCGAGCACGTGGTAGAGGCCGCGGTACTCGTGGGTGCGCTCGAGCGAGATCACGTCGACGGGCTGCTCGACGACGCAGACGACCGTGCGGTCGCGGCGGGCGTCGGTGCAGATCGAGCAGAGCTCCTCTTCGGTCAGGTTGCCGCACTCGCGGCAGAAGCGGACGCGCTCCTTCACCTCGCCGATCGCCGTGGCGAGCGCCAGCGCATCCTCCTTCGAGGCCGAAAGGAGGTGGAACGCCAGTCGCTGGGCCGTTCGCTGGCCGATCCCGGGCAGGCGCGAGAGCTGGGCGACCAGATTGTCCACGGAGGGGCTGAGCACGGGGCGCAGCGTATCCGTCCGTTTCGGACGACTTAACGTGTTTCGAACGTACGAGGGAAGGAATATCCCTCGTTTGGCGTTATAAAGAGTACGGCGGACTTCCGATTGCCCCCTGTGGGGCGTTACGGCGCGCCGTGGCTCATCACTGCTTCTTGGAGGAACATGCTGAAGAACCCGACCACCGGGGCTGAAACCCTGAACGACCTCTTCGCGGCCTTTCAGGCCGAGATGGAGGAGCGCGGCACGGTCCGCGCCGACGAGCTCGAGGCCTTCGTGCTCGAGCACGACCTCGACGATGAGGCGATCCAGGCGCTGCGGACGGCGCTCGTGGCTGCCGAGATCGAGATCGAGGAGCCGGTATCGGCCTCGCGTGAGCGCGAGCGGGAGCTCGACCTGACTCCCTCCGCCGGCACCAGCACGGACAGCCTGCAGCTCTTCCTGAACGAGATCGGGCGGCACCAGCTCCTGACCGCGGCCGACGAGGTCGCGCTCGCCAAGCGCGTCGAGAAGGGCGATTCCGCCGCGAAGGAGCGCATGGTCAACTCGAACCTGCGCCTCGTCGTCTCGATCGCGAAGCGCTACCAGGGGCACCAGCTGCCGCTGCTCGACCTGATTCAGGAGGGCACGATCGGCCTCAACCGGGCGGTCGAGAAGTTCGACTACCGGAAGGGCTTCAAGTTCTCGACCTACGCCACCTGGTGGATTCGCCAGGCGTGTCAGCGTGCGGTCGCGAACCAGTCCGACACGATCCGGATTCCCGTGCACGTCCAGGAGCGGCGGCTGAAGCTGCGCCGCGCCCGGCAGGTGCTCGAGGCCAAGCTCGGCCGCGAGCCGACGCTCGAGGAGCTGGCCGACGCGACGGAGCTGAAGCTGAACCACGCCGAGGAGGCGCTCGACGCCGTCGAGGCGTCGGTCTCGCTGAACCAGGCGATCGGCGACGGCGACGGTGAGCTTGGCGACCTGTTCGGCGACGACAGCGCGGACGATCCGATCGAGCTCGCGGGAGCGTCGATCGAGCAGCAGCGCGTTCGCGAGGCGATCGCTCAGCTGCCGGAGCGCGAGCGCGAGGTTCTCGAGCGCCGCTTCGGCCTCGCCGGTCACGCGGAGGGCGCGAGCCTCGAGCAGATCGGCAAGGAGCTCGGGCTGACGCGCGAGCGGATCCGCCAGCTCGAGACGACGGCTCTCCGGAGCCTCGGTGAGCACCTCTCGGACCTGGCCGGCGCAGCCTAGTCCAGTCCGCCTCAGCAAAACGCCCGGGGACAGTCCCCGGGCGTCTTGCTGATGAAAAACGGACCTGGCCCGTTCGGGCGGCTAGAAGCCGGGCAGGCCGAGGCCGCCCAGGCCGCCGGGGAGCATCCCCGAGACCTTGGACTCCATCAGCGCATTCGCGGAGCGAAGCGCCTCGTTGACCGCTGCGAGCACGAGGTCGGCGAGCATCTCCGGGTCGTCCGGGTCGATCGCCTTCGGGTCGATCGTGATCCCGACGATCTCACCGCCGCCGGTCGCCTTGACCGTGACCATCCCGCCGCCGGCCGAGGCCTCCACGACCTCGGTCGCCGCCTCCTCCTGGGCCTGCGCCATCTGGGCCTGCATCTGCTGGGCCTGCTGCATCAGCTTGCTCATGTCGAACTTGCCGCTCATCGGGAGTCCTCCACTTCCTGGGCGTCGAACGTGTCCTTGAACATCGAAATCAGGGCGTCCTCCGAGATCGGCGATTCCGCCTCGTCCTCGCCGGGCTCCGCCGGCTCCCCGAGCGCGAGCGTGACGCCGAGCCGGTGCCCCGTGACCTCGTAGAGCGCCTCGCGGATCACCGCGATCGACTTGGGCTCCTCCGCCTGGCGCCGGTGGAAGTCGGCGTTGGCGGGGAACTCGAGCGTCAGCATGTCGGCCTCGAGTGCGCTCGGGTGCGCCTCGCCAAGCAGCGAGGCGACGGGGATCGAGCGGCTCTGCACGGCCGGCAGGACGGTGCGCTGCCAGGCGTCCTGGAGCTGCTCGAGCGCGAGCGGCGGAGCCGTCGCGGGGGTCTCGGCGGCGGGCGGCGCGGGCGCCGGCGCGGGCCCGCCTGCGAGCCGCTGCTCCAGCTGCTCGAGCCGGAACGCGAACGACTCGCGCGAGAGATCGCCGCCGGGGCGGGTCACCTTGACGAGCGCCAGCTCGAGCGGCAGCCGCGGGTCGCCGCCCTGGCGCATGTCGTCCACGGCGACGGCGAGGAGGTCGATCAGGCGGAGAACGGTCGGCTCGGGCAGCTGGTTCGCCTGTTCGCGGAGCCGCTCGCGCGTCTCGTCGGTGACGGGGAGCGAGTCGGGGACGTGGCCCATGTGCTGGACGAGCAGCAGGTGGCGGAGGTGCTCGAGCAGGTCGACGACGAGCCGGCCGAGATCCTGGCCCTGCTCCGCGAGCTCCTCGACGAAGACGAGGGCGCCTGCGGTGTCGCTGTCCACGATCGCGTCGCAAAGCCGGAAGAGTGCGTCCTCCTCGACGGCGCCGAGGAGCTGGAGCACGGACTGGACGTCGATCGAGTTCGACGTCGCTGACGAGAGCTGGTCGAGCGTCGACTCGGCGTCCCGGAACGACCCGCGCGCGCCGCGCGCGATCAGCGCCAGCGCCGCGTCGGGCACCTCGATCCCCTCGAGGTCCGAGACGCGGCGAAGCACGCGGATGAGCTCCGGCAGGCGGGGGCGCGCGAAGACGAACGTCTGGCAGCGCGAACGGACGGTGGCGAGCACCTTGGCGGGGTCGGTGGTGCAGAAGACGAAGACGAGGTGGGGCGGAGGCTCCTCGATCAGCTTCAGGAGCGCGTTCCAGGCCGCGTCCGTGAGCTGGTGCGCCTCGTCGAGGATGTAAACCTTGTAGCGCCCCTCGGCCGGCTGGAGGACGACACGCTCGCGGATCTCGCGGATGTCATCGATCCCGCGCTGCGAGGCGGCGTCCATCTCGATCACGTCGAGCGAGGAGCCGTTCGCGATCGAGACGCAGGCGTGGCAGACGTTGTCCGGCGTCGCCGTCGGGCCCTGCTCGCAGTTGAGCGCCTTCGCGAGGATCCGCGCCATCGAGGTCTTGCCGGTCCCGCGTGGGCCGGCGAAGAGGTAGGCCTGGCGCAGCTGGCCGAGCTCGATCGCGTTTCGGAGCGTCCGGACGACCGCCTCCTGCCCGACCACTTCGTCGAAGTCCTGGGGCCGGTACTTGCGGTAGAGCGCGGTCACCCGCCTATCGTAGTTGACTCCTCCGGCCGCCTCAGCGGGCGCGGACCCGGTAGAGGAACCCGCCCGGTGAAACGCCCGGTCACGCGCTCCGTCTTCGACCGGCTTCCCCGGGGGGCGATCGCGTCGCCGGCTCCAGTCGGGCGAAACCGCGGCACCTGAGAGGGAATCCTTAGCGCTGCTTCCTTCCGGACCTGACGCGGTTCGGATGCTCCCAGTGCGCGGAACCTGACCTTCGACACCACGTGCGCGAGACCTGATCCCGTTGAAACCGTCCTCGGACGGCGTTCGGTCCCGCTGGAGCGGATGTCGGGTTCAGGGAACCGCTAACTCCCCACCTAGCGCGACCGGGCGGGAGGGAGTCTAGCGAGGCCGCTATCCTTCCTGCGTCCCGGGCGCATAGCTCAGCGGGAGAGCGCTCGCTTCACACGCGAGAGGTCCCTGGTTCAATCCCAGGTGCGCCCATCCCTTCAAACCGCATGGTTGAGCCAAAAATCGGCGGTCATGCGTGGGACTGACCACTCAGTGACCACTCTCTCCGGCGGCGGCTGCGCCGTTTCCGTCCAAAACGAGCGCATCGAGCAGACCGACCGCAGTGCGCATTTCGGACGGGAACAGGTGCCGGTAGCGGCGGTAGATCAGTCCGCCGCCGTCGCGGTGGCCCACGCGGTCGGCGATCAACTCGGGCTTCATCCCGGCTCGCGCCATTAGCGAGATCGCCGTATGCCGGAGCCAGTGGAAGCGGAAGTCCGCGACGACGATCGTGCGCGCGGCGGCGTTCGTCTCTTCGTGTGCGAGCCCGGCCGCGAACAGGGCGGGCAGCCAGATCGATCGAAACCCACTCTTCGAGTAGACGCCGCCCTTCTCGTTCGGGAAGACGAGCCGTGTGCCGGCCGGGCGTGCGAGCAGCTGCTCGCGCAGGAGCTGCGTCTCGAAGCGGGCGAGCGGAATGGTCTTCGCTCGGCGCCCCTTGTTCAGCTCGCGCGTGATGACGATCTCACCAGCAGAGAGGTCGACGCGGTCGTCGGTGAGCGTGACCGCCTCGGTGAAGCGCAGGCCGACGGTCCCGCAGAATGGCACCAGCCGCTTGATCCGCTCGGGCATCGTCGACGCGATCTCGTGCAGTTGCTCGAGCTCGAGTGCAACGCCCTCGACGGGCTCGTGACGCACCGGCGCGATCGCGAATATTCCGGGGTCGACCGACTGGCCGCGGGACGCCGCAGCGCGCAGGCAGGCCTTCAGCAGTTCGAGCTCGTTCGCCGCGGCGACGGGAACAACCGCTGCTCGAGCCGCGACGCGGTCCTCGACTATCGCCCTGCGGAGGTTGGGAACCAGCACCTTGCGGAGTGGCTCCCAGGGCTTCGCGGACTGCTGGAGGAATGCGACGGATTTTGGTCGGAGCGGTCCGCGCCTCCCGCCCATCGCCGCCTTTCGTGCCAGGTAGCCGTCGAGTTCCTGCCCGAGCGTGACGGCCTTCTCTTGGTAGAGGTGACCAAGCTTCGCGCGCAGCTTCAGGTCGAGCTCGATCGTCTGTGCCGCTTCTCTCGTCGGCACCGTCATGTCGGGGAACGGGCGTACGCGGACCTGCCAGTGACCCTTGCCGCGCTTGCGGATCGCCATCAGAGAGCCTCCCTCGGTGTGGTGGAGGACCGAGTGCCGTTCGTGCGCGCGGGCACCAGCGCGGCGCGCTCGCGGTTTGTCTCCAGCCAGCACTGGATCGCGCTTTCTGGGTAGATGCGATCAAGGCCGATTCGAACGGAGTCGAGCTGGCCGCGCTGAGCGGCTCGCCTGATCGTCTCCGGGTGCAAGCCGAGCAGCTCAGCGAGTTCGCGGGTCTTGTAGTGCCGCTCGATCACGACGTGCTCCACGTTCGGAGAATCACAGCGAAGCCGCTATACTAGCAGAAGTGCTACTACCATCACAGATGCGTCTGAGGCATATTCCGCGAAGGTACCGATGACGACAGGCGATCTCATGCGCGCCGCCCGGCTGCGAGCCGAGCTCTCCCAGGAGCAACTTGCCGAGCGGCTCGGATTGGCGCGAAGCTCGATCGCCCGCTGGGAAACGGACTCGGTCGAGCCGGGGTTCTCGACGCTGCGCCGAGTCCTTCAGGCATGCGGCTTCGATCTCTCGCTTGCACTCGTCCCGTTCGAGCGCGACCCCGAGCGTGACGCACGAACCCGGGAGGTGAGTCGGCTAACGCCCCAGGAGCGCCTGCGCGCCATGGTTGACCGGCTCGACGAGCGATGAGCCCGGCTCGGTTCGACCCGTACAGGATCCTCCGCGAGCTCCAGGAAGCCCGCGTCTACTTCGTCGTGGTCGGAGCGCTCGCGCGGGTGATCCAGGGCTCGGACGAGCTGACCCGCGGCCTCGACCTCACGCCCTCATTGAGTGAGCGGAACCTCGAGAAGCTGCAGCAGGCACTCGAAAGCCTGAACGCGCGCCGCTCCGACGGGAAGCCTCTCGACGTCAGAGAGCTCGACCATGAGCGGGAGCCGGTGATTGTGCTCGAGAGCGACGCCGGCGAGATCAAAATCGTCCCGCAACCGACGGGGACCCGAGGCCAAGACGACCTCCGCCACCGAGCCCGGAGGGAGTCTCTCGGCGAGGGCCTGCGCCCGGATGTCGCGAGCGCAGGCGACCTCGTCCGCATGCTCGAAGCCCACGGCGACGCCGACCCGATCACCATGGAGACAATGCGCCGGGTGGTCGAGCTCGACCGCGGGCTCGAAATCGGGCTCTAGCCCTCCGAGTCGGCTAGCAGTCGGCTCCCCGATTCGGGTGACGTCACGCGGCGCGCTTCTGACTGTTGACAAGGCGCTGAAGATCGGTTTGGGTGGTGGTGGGCAGTCCTTGCGGCGCTTCCCGTCCAACAGCTACGAGGAGGGGTCCGAGTATGCGCCGCAGATCGAAGGGGTTGCTCCCAACGCTTCTACTTGCCAGTGTGCTCGTGCTCTGGGGTGGTCGAGCTGTTGCCGCGAACACGGTTTCGCCGCTCGGGATCGGGGGTTCGATGAGGTCTGCCGCGACCTCGGAGACGAGTTCCCCCATTCCCATGTGGCGTTCGTTCGCGAGCACCCTTGTTACGGGCACGATCAGCCCGGGTGGTCCGCCGGTCACGGTCACCACTTCGACGCCAGGAGAAACGGCTGAGCTGACATTCACCGGCAGCACGGATCAGCGGATCTTCGTGCAGTTCAGCAACAACACGATCAACACCGTCTGTTGCAATCAGGCGCGTGCGTACATCCTGAAGCCGGACGGGTCGACGCTGCCGCTCGGCTCGCAGATCGACTCGTCTCCGTACGGGGGCGTCTACTTCCATAACAGCATCATCGACACCGTGTCGCTTCCGGTCGGCGGCAGCTACACGCTCGTGATGGCGCCTCTGGCTACGCAGACCGGCAGCGCTACGGTGACGATGTATGACGTGCCGGCGGATCCGAGCGCGGCGGTAACGCCCGCGTCAGGCGGGGGAGCGACGACGGGTCTGACCACGGCGACGCCGGGGCAGAACCTCGCCGTTACGTTCACGGGCGTCACCGGCCAGCGGGTCTTCGTGCAGTTCAGCAACAACACGATCAACACCGTCTGTTGCAATCAGGCGCGTGCGTACATCCTGAAGCCGGACGGGTCGACGCTGCCGCTTGGCTCGCAGATCGACTCGTCTCCGTACGGGGGCGTCTACTTCCATAACAGCATCATCGACACGGTCACGCTGCCCACCAGCGGTACCTACACCGTGATCGCCGATCCACAGCGCACCCAGACCGGCAGCGCAACCTTCACGCTCTACGATGTACCACCGGATGCGTCGACGCCGATCGCGATCGGTGGCTCGGCGCAGACGCTGACCACCGGGACATCAGGACAGAATCTGAAGCTCTCGTTTGCCGGCTCCGCCGGCGAGTCGATCGTGGCGCAGTTCACGAACAACACGATCAACACCGTCTGTTGCAATCAGTCGCGCGCTTACATCCTGAAGCCGGACGGGACGACGCTGACGCTCGGCACACAGTCGTACGCGTCCCCCTATGGGGGCGTTTACTTCTACAACAGCGGCATCGATGCGGTGACGCTTCCGGTGAGCGGAACGTACACGCTCGTCGCGGACCCGCAACGGACACAAGTCGGGCAAGCGACGTTCCTGCTCCGTCGAAGCGGTGCCTTTCAGCCAGTTGCCCAGACCTACGGGACGTGTTCCGGGGCCGGTAGGAACGCTACTGCGCCGAGCGCTTGTATCGCCGATCCCGTCAACTCGCTCACGGGCGCGTTCACGACTTCGCAAACCGATTTGACGGAGGCGTCGATAGGGGTAGCGTTCGCGCTCACCCGCTTCTATACCTCGGCGGACGCCGCAGCTGGAGCGCTCGGGCCCGGATGGACGCACAACTACGCGGCCTCTCTCGCGGTGCAGCCGAACGGCGACCTGCTCGTCCGCGGAGACGAAGGCCAGCAGGTGTATTACTCCAAGCAGGCGGACGGGTCGTTTGTGGGCGCCGGCGGCGCGCTCTCCACCCTGGTCTCGGTCGCGGGCGGCTACAAGCTCGTGACCCACGACCAGGTCGCCTACACCTTCAACGCGAGCGGCGTCCTCCAGAGCGAGCTCGATCGGAACGGCCGAGGTCTCACGTTTGGCTACGACGGTCAGGGGCGGCTGGCGACGATCACCGATGCCGTCGCGCATCAGATCACGCTCGGCTACGACGCGAGCAATCTGCTCACGTCGGTCGCCACGCCGGACGGCCGAACGGTTGCCTACGGCTACACGAGTGGGAGGCTAACGAGCGTTACCCTGCCCGATCCGGACGCGACGGGACCGCTTGCGGCGCCCGTCTGGACGTATACCTACGACGGGTCGGGGCGGCTTGCGACCGAGGTCGACCCGAACTCGAAGACGCAGGTAACGAACGTCTACGACGCTTCGACGGGCCGCGTGACGCAACAGACGGATGCGAACTCCAAGC